>JBEKXC010000094.1:0-16805 GCA_049512435.1 Terriglobales bacterium
TAAGCGATTCCTAACCTCGTGTGGGGAAAAGATGAGGAATGCAATCTAAAACAAGATGTTGCCCAGTAAACGGTACGGCGGAGTGTCCGCAATTCCGGCCGATTCCAACGAATCCTAGATCGGTTGGCATGAGCCCCGAGCAGATTGCCGTGGCGGCGATCAGCCCAGTTCAACAACTTTACTGGTGTTCAGAATGCGGGAGCATTTGGTACGAGTCAGGGCACAATCACGCGCGCCGCATCGGTAAGCAGACGGTATTGGGCAGTACGTTCATTGCTAGCGACATACGGGATGACTCTTTCTACATCGGGGCGAGCTAATATTTCGACGATCTCTTGGGTGTTTGCGGTTTTCCATGTCCGCCGCGGAACGAGGACTGGATATGAATTTCAAAGAGGGGATGCGGCGCGTGGCGCTGCTCGTCGGGGCGCTGGGGATAATTCTCGGGTGTTTCGCCTCATACGTGGTTTTGCGCGACGCACAGAGGGCACTGGTACGTTATAAAGAATTTGATCTGCTCACTAAATCTGACGCAGTGCAACAGGAACGGAACTCTTGGGCCTTGACCCTCCGCTATACGCCTGATAAGGCGATAGAAGCCTTCCGTAAACTCCCCGAGAATCGACAGCGGGATGTGTTCGGCGGCCTAGCTCAGGATGAGCGCGCTGACCTCGTGGCAAAGCTAAAATGCGAACCCCTTTTGCCTGGCTCCCCCTCAACTCCTGCTACTTTAGAAAACCTCTCGCATGTTGATCCCTACGCCGAGTATCAACATGCGAAAGATGATCCGTATGCCTGTATGGCAGAGGAAACTGATCCGCCAACATCGGCAGTGAACAAAGGCGGCATCAGGGCCATCCATTGGAGCAGAGTTCTCAGTGTTGAATCAATCGAGACAGAGGACGGCAAGACACTTTATCCGACGCCATCACCAAGCCTACGGCCGTACCTTTTGGCCATTGTTTTTCCCGTGTTTGGATTCGTAATCCCATGGGCATCAGCCCGCGCCTTAGCATGGGTAGGTGTCGGCTTCTTTGAGAAATCCAAATAGCGCGTTCCCAACAGCGTCGTTCGTCACCACGTTTATGTCTATGCCGAGCGTGGCAAGCAATCGCAATCCGTCGGTGCCAGTGTTGACGCTGGCCGCCGCTCCAGAATCCACCTGAGTTCCCCTTACGGACGAGTTCACCCAGCTTGGTTCTCTGTGCAAGTGCGACTGTTCGTAAATATCTGTGCCGCCCTGCCCAACGAAGATCCCGCTGCTCATCGATTCATTGTGCAGGTATGGCTGGGAGCTGTCGCCTCGACTAACGATGCCCAGGGCCAACATCAAGAGCACAGTGAATGCCGCTAGACGCTGCTTGCGAGTGCCCAGCCAGACATCCCAGTGCCGCTTGTGATGGCCGCGTTTCGATTTGGATTCCACAGTATCTTCACCTCCACGATGCTATTGTCCCGTTTAGCGGAGTACGATGCAACGACCTGAGCTGCCGGCTGCCCCACTCATTCGCGCACTTTGCGAATGAGTGGGTGCTAGCATCGCCCTACCTTGTCGTTCTTTTCATCACAATCAGCCGGTGAGCACCGTCACAGACGCCAAACTCGCCCGATGCGAGAATCATTCCTGATGGGCCAGGCCCTAGGTGTGCTTGTCTCGTACACGCTCTTTGATAATCGAAGATAATCGCTCTTTGATAACCGAAGATAATCGCCAAAATCGAGTCGACGGGCAGATCCGATTTCTATCAAATTCCGGGGAAAAACGAAGATCAATCCCGCTAAATCCTTATTTTTGAATACTTTGGATCTAAGTCGTTTAAATTGAATACGTTGGCGAAAAACAGAGGGGAGGGGGGGAGGGGTACCAAAACAGCAGTAAACAAGGCTCAAACTGCTGCTCAGATCTCCTTCACGAAGATGGAATCGTCCCGCGATTCGCGCCGTACTTCACCTCCGGATAAGCCCGGTCAAACAAGACCCAGAGCGCTCCGATGACGACAAAAACGAGGTAGCTTCCCTCCGGCCCGACCGAGCCGCCCGTAAGCCAAACGGGACCATGCAAGCTGGAGTTGAGCAGGTGCCCAGGCAGAACCGCCCCGCTGTCGGGAACGGAGTACAGATAGCTCTCGCCCCAATCCCACGCCATGTGGAAGCCGACGGCCCACCACAGATCGCCCGTCCGCCGCAGCGTGAGACATAGGAAGAAGCCGATCAATGCCGCCACGGCCAGCCCAATCGGCCCTTCGCCTGGATTGGCGACATGAATGGCACCGAACGAAATCGATAGAAGCGCCGCCGCTGGCCAGAAATTCATTCCCTGCGAGAGCACCCACAGCGAGTAGCCTCGCATCAGGAAATCTTCGAAGAGTCCTGTGAGCAGAAAAAACACGGCGTAATACGCGGCAAATTTCCAGATGCGAGCACCGTGCAAGGATAACGCCCCGAACTCGAACGCGCCCGTCAGTCGCAACGCCAGCATCAGGATGCTCAGCGAGCCAATGCCCCATAGCGTCCCCACCCAGAAATTTCGTCCGAAGGCGCGGCGCGCCGGCAGCCCAAAGTCGCCGAATGGCCGGTCCTCAATGCGGGCCATCACGAAGCCGGGCATGATCGCGGCCAGCATCATGCTGGCTTCGATCATCATGCGCCACCAGAGGGCGTTCACATGCGACTGGAGCGACACTACCAGCCAGCCTTCCACCTGGAAAATGACAAACGCCATTGTCAGGTAAATCAACCAGCGCGTGCCCGGGTAAATTCCTTTCGGACCGACAAAAACGTCGCGCAGCGGAGACTCGCGGCGAGCGCCCGTCGTTGGTAAGGACGACGGTAAAGACGCAGGTGAAAACGAAGACGCAGCCGGTTTTGCGTTATCCATCGGCACGGGCGCCTTCGGTTCCGCGGAAGATGACAACGGTTTGCTATCCATCTTTAATTATCCAGCGCTGTCCCGGACATGGTAAAACACTCGGTCTGCCCAGTCGCAGCAAATGTTGCGTCGATTTCTCCATGCCGATGCTTTCCGCGTCCCGCAGTTTGTCGCGGCCGCGCTGCTGCTGGTCTATCTTCTGCAGTGCGTCTGGCTGATACGCGTACAAACGTTACACGCCGCGGTTTCGGATTCCGACCAAGCCCTGCGCATCTACCAAGGCCTCGAGCAGTGGAAAGGAGGCCCAATCGCGGGAACTCCCGAGTCGTTGCGTTCCGAGTCTGCCACTGGTTTACCTTCTTCGGGCCGGTCCGGACATCTTCGCGTGCGCGACGGTTACGATCAGGACCGATCGCCCCTCTATTACCTCGTCGCCGCTGCACCGCTTCTGGTGCGCCCCGATTCGTGGTTGCCGGAATCGCTCCAGCCACTACTAATCGCGACCCCCTACTTGTTCTTCGGCGTCATGCTTGGAGCTTCGCTCTGGTACGTCGCGCGCCGCCTCTACGGCAACGCTGGCGGATACATTGCACTTGCACTCTACTGCTTTTCGCCGGCCATGATAGTGAACGTGGCGGGAGTGCAGAGTGTCGGGGAAATGGGCGCGGTGTGGGGAGCGTTTGGAGCCATCTTCACTGCTATTGCCGTGGCGCACACACTCTACGCTCCCCGCGAGGTTGTGCTCTGGAACTGGCGGCGCATTTTGCTTCTGGGGTTGTCACTGGCGCTGGCAGCGGGCAACCAGTTTTCTTTGGCGGTGTTGGCGCTGGTGATTTTGCCACTCATGTTCTGGGTGGCGCCAGTCCGGCCGCGCGCGGTGCTCGCGATCTGGACCACTGCAATCGCGGTCGCCATGGTGCTTTTGTTGGCTGCGTATTTTCTTGAGCCAGCGTTGTTCTGGCAAGGGATGCTGCACGCGCGCTGGATTAATTTCGAACCCGCTGCGTTTGGGATATCGGTGTCTTATCGCAGCGCTTTGCAAGGAATCGTCGTCGGCAGCCCACCGCTGATGATCGCCCTTCCGGTGGCGCTGATCGCATACGTCGGATGGAAGCGCACACGCTATTTCGGCACCGCTGCACCGCTTCTGATCTCTATGCTGCTGTTCATCCTGGCCTTGGTGGGGCCCAATTTTTCGGGCCACGGATTCCATCTGTCGATGCTCGTGTTCCTCTTCGTTTTCGTCGCTGGAGTGTTCGCCGACCTGCTGGAGACTCGCCAAAACCTGCTTGTAACAACTGGTCTATGCGGTTTATTGAGCGCATCCGCCATCTGGAACTTGCTCCAGTTGTGGCGGGCCTGATCCGTAGAAGAAACCAACTCGACGCGTCTACGAACGATGCAAGCCCCCCCTCTCTACAAATCCCCAGGTTAAAATAATTGGTTACAACATTGGCAGCTTAGCAAGGATTGACCATGAGCACCACGACGCAAACCCAAACATCGAAGATCATCTATGTAACACGCACCGGCCTGCCGCTCAGTTTCAAGTTCGAGTGGCCTTTCCGCCATGCCACGTCCGGCGCTGACTTTGACGTCCTGCACACGGTGATCACGCTGGAAAAGTCCGACGGTCTGTGCGCACTTGTGGCCGTGAATCTTTCCGCCACGCTGCGGGAAGTACTGCCTTCGCTCGCTCCGAAGGACACGGAAGCTCCCGTCATCAATGCTCTGCGCAAGGAGGTTGACAACAAGCAGATGGAGTTCGTGAAATCCGGCAAGTTGGTGCCACTGCCTTTCTCCAGTCGCCACTACAGCTTTAAACTCAAGCAATGGGTTTTCGGCAAGGCCACGGACGAAGAAATCTCCCGCATGATCGAGCGCAAAGTGTACTGGCAAACGCGTCTGGTAGGCGGAGATGTGTGGCTAGGAGACCCGACAGAGGCCCTCTACCTCGATACCACCACCAATCACATTGCTGAAATTGCCGCCGGACTTGCGCAGCAGGGACTTTTCACTATGGCCCGGCGCTACGCCACCGCGCTTCCCGCGCTGGTGGGTCAAGAGCACCGCTTCGAAGCTGAGATGGCCGCTGCGCGGCGACAACTGGAAGAAAAACATGTCTTCGAGCGCGGCTAGGGCCGCTTCAATTAGCACGATTGGGTTCTTTCAAAGCGGCTAGGGCGAGTCCGTCCCTAGATACTCTCAACCGGTGCACGCCCACCTTAGTACACTTCACGTTAGTATCCCTAGTTACTACCATTCTACGTTGCGATACCGCATAACATGACCATCATCGAGTGTCGGGCCTTATAGCATCAGTAACATCTTTCAGCGATAAATATCTTGACTTATCAACTTGCAAGCTATAAGATCAATTAATTATATGTCACTCATAGTGCACTTATACTGCGAGAAAGGGTCATCAGCCATGATAGAAATACAATCGCATGACAATGAAGAAAGAAGCTTCGGGGAGTTCCGCCGTAGAGTACGGTCAGCGGAAGTCCTCTCAGCATCCATGCAGCGACTGTTGCAGACGATTCGCTTTAACGGTCGTTTGAGTGTCCTTGTGCAGAACGGGCAAGTTCTCAAATCCGGCTACGAAGAGGGTTATTTCCGAAAATCCGAGTCGGGCGTAACTGGCAGGCTGCAGTAACTTCTGTAATCCTAACTAAATAGCATCACAGGTCATCGTAAGAGAAACGAGCCCTGGGCCGAGAGATCGGTACCGGGGCTTTTTTATTGATTGAATGTTCTTCATTCATAGAGAGAGAGGGAATAATGAACTTCATAGGCAGAATGGAAGGCCCGGAAATCCGAGTCGAGCTGAAGTATTGCGAGCGGTGCGGCGGATTGTGGCTGCGTCCGCAGGGAGCAGAGGGCGTGTATTGCGCTAAATGCCGTGTCCGTTTGGCAGCATTGCCAAACCCTGGGGAACCGCTGCCGCGCAAGGGGCGCCGCCGCAAAGCCCGAGGGCGAGGAGTGGATGTTCAAGCCGAAGTCCTCCAGAGCCCGGGAAGGATTGAACAACTGGAGGGTGTGGCGACGACGACGGAGGCATGGGCATGACTAGCGCACAAACGACGAGGGGACAAGAATGGAGTCTGATGGGGCAGGCGGAACCGCCACCGTCGGTGCTGTTTGGCGAAGCGGAGATGGAACTGTGGCCCTACCGCCGGCGCACTGTGGCGCTACTGCGGCGGTATGCGCGGGCCTCGGTCGAAGTGGGAAGGCTGCCGTCGCTGCTGGGGCGGGAGTTCTTCCGCTCACGGGTTTCGTCGTACACCATGAGGAACTTTGAGGACGTCGTGATCTTTGTGACCGACATGGAACGGGCGGTCGAGAAGCTTAACGCGCTCGAGAAAAAGCTGCTGGCCATGAACGTTCTCGAGGAATACACCATCCCGGAGGTCGCGCGGCTACTCAGTTGTACCCAGAGAACGGCCGAGCGATTCCTCCAGGATGCACTTGACCAGTTCTCACGGATTCTACTAGCCGCTGGGTTGATGGAGAAACTGCCCCTGCCGACGAGGGGTCGCGAAAGTTGTCAAGAGGGCAAAAATTACAATTTGGAGGTAAGTTGCTCAAAAGAAGGCAAAAATAAATATCGAAAAATTGGCGGTACACCCCCCTCCAATTTGATATCCTAAACTTAAGAGTCGAAAAAATAGAAAACTCTGAAGGGCGCGATAGAGATCGCGCCCTTTTTCTATTTCAGGCGAGCAGATGGCGAAAGCGAAAACGAGCAGGTCGAGATCGCGGAAGTCGCCGACGTTTCCGACGGCTGAGGCGGGCGAAGAAGAGCAGGAGTCCTTGGCAAAGTCGGTCATCGAGAAGCTGGGGTTGTATGAAGAGTTCCCTGCCATACGAGGTGGCGAGGGCGACGGTGGGGGTGACGTAAAATCAGAATAGTTCTAAAACGCGAATTGAGGATTGCGGCGGAAGGCGAACGGAACGCAGCATGGACATGTCTTGGGTCACGGAACGAATTGCGCTGGGCGGTGGGATCTGGAACGCTCGGAACATGGAGGAGCTTGCGCGAGCCGGTGTGACCGATGTGCTCAACATGCAGATTGAGTTCGATGACCGTCCGCTGGCGGAGCCGCATGGCATCCGTGTGCTGTGGAATCCGACCGACGACGATTTTTTGCCGAAGCCCCCGGAACTGCTGAAACGCGGCGTCGAGTTTGCGCTGGACGCGCTGGACGACCCGGAGGGGCGGCTGTATGTACATTGTGCCGCGGGGGTGCACCGGGCTCCCATGATGACTCTGGCGGTACTATGTGCGATGGAATGGGAAGTGGAAGCAGCCATGGTGCTGATCGAAACGCGAAGGCCGGTGGTCGACTTCGCGGATGTGTATGTTGAGAGCGTACGGCGATTTCTGGAGTCGCGAGTTGAGAGCGAGCCGAGGGGTTCAGACTGAGAATCGGAATTGAATTGGGAGGAAATATGCGAAAGGGGCGCCGCTCGGCAGAGCGGCTTTCTTATTGGCCCGAATTGGGGTCGCGAGCGCTCATCGGGAGAGAAAAGGGCATGCCCAGATCGTTAGCACAAAACATCGCAGAAAACACCAGATGTTTCCGGAAGGCAGCGGAGGTAGTGATTTCCCTAGTGTTGGTGGTGCTCACGGGGTTGGCGTTGTCGACCAGCTTGCAGGCACAAGGGCCAGCCCTTACGACGATCAGCGACACCGTGTATCAGGCTGACGGAAATCCCGCGTCGGGTATGGTTCTGATTACCTGGCCGTCGTTCGAGTCTGCGGAGGGAGACGCGGTGGCTGCGGGCAATTTAACGGTGACGATAGGGCCGCAAGGCGCGTTTGTCGCACAATTGGTTCCGAACGTGGGCGCGACTCCGGCGGGAACGTACTACGTCGCAGTGTTTCAATTGGATGATGGAACTGTCCGAACCGAATATTGGGCCGTTCCGGCGACATCACCGACTACGATTGCCGCGATACTGACGACACCAGGTACGGGACTTGGGAATCTTGCCGCGACGCAGCAGTACGTGAATGCGGCAGTGGCGCCCCTGGCGATCAATGCCACGGTGGTACACCTCGCGGGATCGGAAACGATCACCGGCACGAAGACGTTTGGCGTGCCCCCGGAGCTTCCGGTGCCCGTCGGAGCCAGTGACGCTGCGAACAAGGGTTATGTGGATGCCGCAGTGCAGAACGTGGGCGCGGGAGCCTATGTGCCCATCGCGGGCGGCGCCATGACAGGTCCATTAACGCTACCGGCAGATCCGACCTCGCCTAACCAGGCTGCAGATCGAAATTATGTGGACAACGGGCTTCTGGCTAAAGCGGACCTGGTAAGTGGGACTGTTCCGCCCGGCGAATTGGGCTCGGGTGTCGCCAGCTCCGCTACATGTTTGACCGGTAATTCCACCTGGGGATCCTGTGGTGGTGGCGCGCCCGCGGGGATTACTTACGCCACGACGGCACTGAATTGGACACAGACCATCTCCAGCGCATTGACAGGCGGATTGCAGGCAACAGTTACTCTCACTCCCTGTCCGGTGGGCATTGATACAACGAGTGGGGCTGGGTATCAAGTTCTTCTCTCTGGAGGAGGGAATAGCGAAGCTGCCAGCGTAAGTACAGCCGCCGGTGGATGTACTTCGGGAGCAGCGTCGGGGACGATTACGTTCACTCCGTTCTATTCTTATGCGGCTGGATACACCATTGGTTCGGCCTCTTCCGGCATCCAGGAGACCTTGAATGCGGGTTGCGGCAATAACGCGCTCTCATACAAGAACAGCCAGTGCAATGTGACTATTCCGGCAAATGGCCCCAACAGCTCTGTCAACACTTACAACGTTATTGGGACAATCTATCTGCATTCCAACCAGTCTATTTTGAGTGGTTATGGGACATCGCTGAACTGCATTGGAAGGGGCCCCTGCTTACAGATCGGCGATCTGCTGAATTCCAACGATTACACCGACACCACGATCTCCGGGCTGAGTTTTCGCACACCGGTGAGTCTCGCGAGCAACCCTGCATTTGCTGGGACGGCGATCACCCAAACGCAGAGGACTTCCCAGGTCGTAACCATCACCACGGCCAGCCCGCATGGCTTCCGGGTCGGCGACATGGTGACGATCCTATTTACCGACAGCAGCAGCTACTGGGGCGATGCAACGATAACGGCCGTACCTAGCTCAACGACATTCCAGTACGCGCACCCGGGCTCTAATCTCGCCGCGCAAGCAAGTCCTGGGGTGGTGGCACTGACGTATGTCGCGGTGTTAGACAATGCAGAGGACACGCATCTGATCGACATTTCCTACGACAAAGATGGGGAAAATGGGCACTTCAACAACTTCTTCGATCTGTGGGATGACGAGAACGCAACGATTGATCATTTCAATAATCAGGCGGCATCGCTGAACAACAACGCGAACTGGACGGGATCATTTGTATTTTCGGCGGGAAACCAGAGCCAGCAAATTGCTCCAGTTATCACTCTGCGAGATTCGACAATCACAGCGAATTACTCAAACGGCGTGACCGATTATAACTCGAACGGGCTCTACATTGAAAACACGGTACTGCAAGCGACAGGTCCGTGGGAAGTGTATTCGTCGAACACCACCGGGAACTACCAAGGAACCTATCTTAAGAATATCTATTCCGAGAGCAGCAACGCCCTCAACCCGCAATCTCCAGCTCATTCTCCGTTTCCTGGTCTCGGAATTGCGGGTTTGATCGCCGGAGCATCGAGCGGAGCCGCGAGTTTTGAGATCGTCGGTAGCGGCGGTACTACGGGAGCGCCCGCCAGCGGCGGGACCGGTTCCACGCCTTATTCATACTTCATCGTAGCCAATGACACGACGGGCGGTTCGCAAACTTCTCCGATGCAGGTTCTCAATTGGCTATCCACAGGAAGCGATTCGATTCCGGTTCGTTGGCCCCGGGTGGCAAACGGAACGGATGCCATTACCTACGATGTGATCCGCATAGCAACACCGACTGGAGTAGGTGCAGTCTATCCGTACAATGGAGGATGTCCCGGTGGATTAGGGGGAACATGCGGATACGTGGCAATAGGACTAACCCAGTCTGCGGCGTGCGCTGGCAGCTTGGTGTGCACTTACATAGATAACGGATCGTCATCGACCTCGGCATACACGATTAAACAGGCTGACTATAACGGGACCCTGAATTTCTGGCCCGGCGCGATAGTGTCGGTCAATAAGAGCGTAAAGGTAGATGCGGATGAGTACGGCGCTGTGGGGGTAGGACTGAACGGAAATCCATTGGAGGTTGCGAATCTGTGCCCGAACTATGGGGCGGCCACTGCGGGAGGCTATACCACCTGTCTAGCGAGCATAACATCCCCTAATAACGCTGTTCCAAATCAGACAGCCACGATAATGACTGACGGGGCAGAGGTGGGCAATGGCATGACTTTGTCCAAGGGGCGATTGAATTTCTCCAGCACAGCGGGAGCACTTATTTCTGCGCACCACATTATTACATTGCTTGATTCCCAGCCGGCGCTGACGCAATCGACGTGGGGGTATCGCCCACCAGCAAGTGCGAATGATACGTGGATCGGGACGGATGTAACAGGCAACCTGTACCCAAGCTCAGGGCAGCTTGCGTTTGGCGCTCCAATATCGATTACGAATTACATCGCCGAGACCGGCGATGGTATACATGCGAACTGGCTGGAAAGGTTAAGCGCATCGCTGAAAGAGTTCAATGTTCCCGCAAAGTTCGACCAGAGCGTTACGCTTGCGGGAATGTCGAATGGGTGTCTTAACGTTGTCTCCGGGGTGATTGCATCGACCGGAAGTAGTTGCGGAACCGGCGGCGGCGGAGGGAGTGTTAGTTCAGTATTTGGGCGAACAGGCGCGGTTGTGGCGGTCAATGGCGACTATACGGTATCTCAAGTTACAGGGGCGGCCGTGGACGCGACAGTAGTCCACCTGGCAAATACTGAGACGATTACCGGGGCCAAAACTTTCACTACTAATGTCACGATGAGTGGTAACTTGCTATTGCCGCAAGCCAATGGTTATGTTCCTCCAGTTGGCGGCATTGGGCTGGACACAGCCGCCGGGCTGCCGGTGGTGAACATTAGCGGGACAACGCAGCAAGTCGCTCTCACGAGCTCGAATATCAGCGGCCAAGCGGGGACGGCGCTTGCCCTGGCTGCGGTTCCGACGCAGTGCAGTGGGTCGTTCGCGACGGGCATCGCGGCTAATGGAAATGCGAATTGCACCACGCCGGATGTGATCCAGTTGGCTGAAACGACGCAACCTGCGGGGATTCCTAACTGGGGAGTATTTTGGTTTGATTCGGCTACCCATACGCCGCGGGTGATTGAAAATAATGGACAAGTTATGCAGTTAGGGTTGACTAATCTGTTTAACTCCGATCCGGGCGGCGATCCTGCGGACAATCTCGAGGAGCGGAATGGAACTAATGTGGAGAACTTTCGTGTGTATTCAACTTTCACGAATAACACGACATGGCAGCGGACGTCGCTGGGCTTTGATACGACGGATAACTACGCGGTGGTACGCAGCGAGAATGCGACATCGGCGTCGGCACCGGGGCTAGGTTTCTGGGTTGGGAGCGGATTGAAGTGGGTGGTGGATGCCACGGGTAATCTTAAGCCGTGGACAGACAACGCATTCAATCTCGGCAGTGACAGCGGGAACGCCGCGAAGAGCATTTTTGCGAAAACTTCGTTCAATTCGGTTCTATACGGGCGAAACGATTTCGAGATTCCGAACGATGGGTCGACGGGTACAGTGTTGAATGAGCTGGCCGTGTTCAACACGAATAATCCTTCGCAAGCGGTGCTGGCGGGCACAGGGTCTAGTAATGGAGTTATTGGAGTGGTGCAAGGCGGCGCGGGGAACAGCGGGAACGCAGTGATTACGTGGCACGGTTATGCTTACTGCATCTTTGACAATCCTACGACCGCGGGAGATACCGTTGTTGCCAGTGTGAGCGTGGCCGGCGATTGTCACGATACCGGGTCTGGGGCTCAGCCTGCGGCTCAACTGATTGGCTATGTGGATAAGACTAATACGGTATCAGGACAGACTAATGGGCTGCGCGTCAGCTTACAACCGCCACAGGGCGGGGGTGGCGGCGGCAGCGTGACTTCAGTATTTGGACGTACCGGGGCAGTGACGGCAGCGACGGGCGACTATTCTGTGTCGCAAGTTACTGGGGCGGCAGTAGACTCTACGGTGGTTCACCTGGCGGGCACGGAGACCATCACGGGAGCGAAGACATTTTCCAGCAACGTAACACTTAGCGGGAACCTTAATGTTGCGGGGAATATCAACCAGACGGGCACTGGACCGACGCAGTGGTCAGGGCAGGAGTGGGCGGGAACGACAGTCACGGTGCCGAGCGGAATGGCTTTTTCGCTGGGAGTGGGGTCAAACAACACGTTCATATGTCAGTTGGCAAGCGGGGCGTCGTGCATGCCTTCTTCTGGCGGAGGAGGGATGGTATACCCGGGCGCTGGAATTCCTAACTCGACAGGATCTACTTGGGCGACATCTTATGGTACTTCGGGGAGCGGAAGTACGCTGGCACTCACTGCATCACCGGTGTTCACTGGCTCTCCTACAGTTCCTGGATATGTTCCTACGAGCACTACTGTCAATGGTCACGCACTCTCCTCTAACGTGACGATATCCGCGTCGGACATCACAACGGGCACGCTTCCGCACGCGCAGTTGCCGACGCTGGTGAGTAGCGACATTCCGAATAATGCAGCGAATACCACCGGGACGGCGGCGAACCTGAGTGGGACCCCGACATTGCCATCCGGGACAATCTTGCCGGGCTACCCAACTACCGGAACGCTGGTTACTGGCGATTATGACAAGGCGAGCGGTGCGGGGGCGATTGCCGATTCGGGAGTTGTGGCCGGACCTTATTCGATACCGTGGCCGATCTCGCTCTATACGGGCGGCTCTACCACGGCCTCGTTCAATAGCACGAGTGGCAAAGCGCAGCTTTGGGGATTTTCGTTGACATTCCCGGAGACTACGATCCAGTTCAGCTATTACGTTCAAACGGCGGACACTGGGAGTTGCACCTACGACATCGGAATCTTGAATACGTCGGGCAACATCGCGTCTTCGGGGAATGCCCACCTGGGTAATACGACGGCCTCGGCCGGGGGCTTCACTTCCACCGGCTGGCACACGACCGCCCTGGTGGGAAGTTCGACGCTGCAGCCGGGCAAATATTACATCGCGCTCACGGCGAGTCTGACAAGCGGGTGCGCCGTTTTGGGAGCGGCAAGCGTGCCGACCTTCGCCAGCAATACGGCTGAGACCGTATCTTCCGGCGGCACTCTGAACAATGGAATCACGATTCCAGCGGATAGCATTGCTGTGGGCTCCGTGCCCAGCATCTATCTGCGATGATTCCGGAGGGTCGCGAAAGTGGCGGCCTAAACAAACTCTGCAACTTTCAAGCCTCGCTTTGGCGGGGCTTTTTTATTGAAGTCTTCCTTAATTAGGTCGGGGGCGAATGAACGGCCATGATTTTTCTACACCGTCATACAAGACTTGGCACGGCGCTCTTTGGATGTGGACTGCTGCTGGTTTGCGCCAGCTTCGCGCACGCCACGAATTACTATGTCGATTGCAACTACGGGTCGAATGGAAATCCGGGCACGAGTCCGCAGCAGGCGTGGCGCACGCTGCTGGAGGTTGGGATCCAGAGCTATCAACCGGGTGACACGATCAACCTGCTTCGAGACTGCACCTGGAATGAGACGCTAACTCCGCCTTCCAGCGGGAACAGTAGCTCGTTAATCACGATTGACAGCTATGGCAATGGTCAGCCGCCGCACTTGACGGGCTATTTACCCATCGCGGCACAATGGTGGACCCAGGTGACAGGCACGAACGTCTGGTCGGCGAACCTGTATTCGGATACCAGCGGGCTGGCGAATGTGGTGCAGTGCGGGATTCGCGGTTTCTACTGTCTGACGCAGCCGCCGTCGCAATTGGAGTATGTGCGGTTCGGCACGACCTGGGGCACGGCACAGGGAAGCCAGGCGTCCCTTAGTCAAGATCGCGACTTCTGGTACGACTCGACTAACTACATTTTGTATGTGTACAGCGCCAACGGCAATCCGGTGTCGCATTACTCCACGGTTGCGCCCATCGTGCTTAGTGGCGGAACACTGTTGAACATGAATAACGTGTCGTGGCTAGCAGTCCAACACCTGAAAATCGACTGGTTCGATAGCTACGGAGTGCAAGTCCAGGGCGCGGGCGATCACATTTGGCTTGCGAATATGGTGGCGGACAGTGAAGTGGAGAACGGCGCGGTGCCGCTGGGATTTTACGTACATCCGAGCGGGACGCCGGTGGACATCCATCTATACAACACAGATGCCAACATGAACTACGCGGGTTACTACTTTAACGGATGCAGCAGCGGCGGATGCGCTTTCGAAATTAAGAATTGTCGCGCGTACGCGAATCGCGCATACGGGATCGTGGATAACGTGGAGGGGGCAGTGAGTTATGACTACTGCCACCTGTACGCCAACAATCTGGCAACTGCCATTACGGTAGATACCTCGGGAACTCCCGGACCGACGGCCGGGGCACACAATATCGCGGCGGAAACGCCGCCCTGGGTTCGGCAGTGGCACCGCTGGCCGGCATATACGACGATAAGTTACGACGATCCAGGACTGGTGCAATACAGCGACGCTTATGTCAGCGGACTGCTGCCAATTATGACTGCCAAAGGTATACCCCTTTCGATTGCGGTGGTAACCGATGGAGACTTTTCGCAGGGGATTATCGGTGAGGTGCAAGGTTGGATTAACTCCGGATGGGACGTCAATACCCATTCGATATCGCACGAGTATTGGAATCCGCCGGCATCCAGCTGTGGACCGACGGGGCCATTTCCGGTGCCGTGCCATGCGTTTGAGAACTTGCAGTACACGGGGACGATCGCGTCGAGCGTGACTTTGAACATTACACATCCTGCCCCGGGCCAAGCGACGTTGACGGTAACGACGAGCCCGGACGATCCGGCAGCCGATATTAACTGGAACTTGACGCCGGCGCCGCCGGGGCAGCCATCCACCGGGCTGGACACGATCGGCGGGATCTTCTACACGCTGCAAGACCGGGGAGTGTTTTCCGTGACCGAGGATGCGAACGCGAAGAGCGCGGCGCGCAGCATTTCGCTGGCCAACGTGACGAATATGAACATTCAGAGTTCGGCGCAAAACCTGGATTTTGACGAAACGCAGTTGGAAACAGAAGAAATGAGCTGGGCACAGGGGTGGATGAACCTTAATTTCACGGGGCTGCCCACACAACGGGTGTATGTGATGCCGGGGACTTACGAGGATCCGGTGACCGAGAATATTGCCTCCAGCCTGGGTTATGTGGGGGTACGGGGGAACGGCAGCCTGAAGCCATGTTGCGGAGCAAATACGACGCTGGCTTCAGGATATGACGTGTTCAACGTCCTAAGTCAGGGCATTGTACCTAACTACCAGGGTCTTACATATCAACAGATGCGAAACCGAGTCAGTCAGGATTTATTCAAGAACGCACTCTGGGGACGGCCGATCGGATACTTCTGGCATGTGAATGAATTACGGCCAGATGAAGTTGAGAACTTCATGGATGCGTTCGTTCAAGGAGGCGCGACGCTGGAATCGAACACGCAGATGGTGAATTTTCTTTTGTCGTGCCAGGCGAACGATGTGGTGCCATCCGGTTATGTGGCGGGCAGTTACCATGTTTGTCCGTCGAGTGGCGTCGAGGCGGATTTTCGTCCGACAGTGAATTCGCCGGTGAGAGACGTGGGCTTAAATCTAGGTGCGGAGTATCAATACGACTTACTGGGGATTAATCAGAACTCGAATGGATCGGGGTGGGAGATTGGGGCGTACGCGTTTGTGCCGGAGAACTTCAGCGCCACGCATTGAAGTGGGAATCTGCAGTGGCTGGTTGCTTTGACGATTGATTTTGGGTCCGAGCATTTGGAGTTGTTGGGGAAAAGCTTAGACCAACCCCAGGAGAGGCGCGCACAGGAAAGATTAGGGAAGTTGTGGGTGCCGACGCTGCGGGATTTTCTGATCGAAGAAAATCTAAAGATCCGCACTAAGACGATCCGTCAGCACGGATTCAAATTGAACCGCGCGCAGCAGGAGTTTTCGCAGCAATGCACGAAGCAGAATATCGTGTTGAAAGCGCGTCAGGTGGGCATAACGACGTATATTGCGGCGCGATTTTTTGTGCAAACGACCACGCAGCGAGGGACGCTGAGCCTGCAGGTGGCGCATAACCGGGAGGCGGCAGAGGATCTTTTTCAGATTGTCCATCGGTTCTGGACCAATCTGCCGGAGGGCTGGCGCAAGGGGGCCCTGCGGACATCGCGATGCAACTCGCGGCAGTTGGTGTTCCCCGAGTTGGATAGTCAGTACTGCGTGGCATCAGCGGACGAAAATACGGGACGAGGGCGAACGATCCAGAACCTGCATTGCTCCGAAGTTTCGCGGTGGGG
This sequence comes from Terriglobales bacterium, assembly GCA_049512435.1. GTDB lineage: Bacteria > Acidobacteriota > Terriglobia > Terriglobales > Acidobacteriaceae > Acidiflorens. Next base: position 16,416 of record JBEKXC010000094.1, read on the forward strand.
GCGAAAAGGCGACGAGGCGCTGGCGTCGTTGCGAGCGGCGGTAGTGCCGGGAGGCAACATCGTGCTGGAGTCGACTCCGAACGGAGCGGGTGGATTGTTCTATGAGGAGTGGCAGCGGGCGGCGGATACGGGATATACGCGACATTTTTTTCCGTGGTGGTACGACGCGGCGTACGTGATTGAGCCGGGGGCGGAACCTCCGTTCACAGAAGAAGAGGAGGCCCTGCAGAGTAACGGGATCAGTAACGAACAGATCGCGTGGCGGCGGAAACAATGGGCACCACTGCGTGGACTTGCGCGGCAGGAGTATGCCGAGGACGACGTCTCGTGTTTCCGGGTGTCGGGAGAATGCGTCTTCGAGCTAGCGGCGGTGGGGCGGGCTCTGGAGGG
>JBEKXC010000095.1:0-16706 GCA_049512435.1 Terriglobales bacterium
ACTGAGAACTGAGAACTGAGAACTGAGAACTGGGGTTCCATGTTTGCCTGCATCTTCATCCCCGATTTTTCCGCACAAGCGATCATTCGTTTCGAGCCTGCATTGCGCACCTGCTCGGTCGCGGTGCTCACCGGACGGCCTCCACTGGAGACGGTAATGGCGCTCAACGAAAGAGCGCGGCAATTAGCCGTAGAGGTAGGCGCGACCAAATCGCAACTGGAAGCATGGGAGAATCTGGTGCTGCGTGCGCGCTCCGAGTCGCAGGAAACGTCAGCACACGCTGCGCTGCTCGATTGTGCGCAATCGTTCTCTCCGGAAGTGGAAGACACCTCGCCCGGCACCGTGCTCCTGAACCTTGCCGGTCTCGAGCCGCTGCTGGGCCCGCTGCCAAAGATTGCTCACGATCTGGCGCGGCAGGTTTCTCAGATGGGACTGGAAGCAACTATTGCCGTGGCCGCAAATCCCGATGCTGCCTTGCTCGCAGCTCGCGGTTTTTCCGGCGTGACCTTGATTCCTGAAGGACGCGAAGCCGAGCGGCTGGGAGATCTGCCGGTGGATGTGTTACTGGAAAGTTTTTCTTCCGATGCAGACGAGGCCTCTCGCTGGGTGGAAACGTTTGATCGCTGGGGCATCCGCAAGCTGCGTGCGCTGGCGGCTCTTCCCGAAGTTCCGGTCGGCGAGCGCCTGGGGCAGCTGGGAATCCGTCTGCAAAAACTGGCGCGGGGCGCGGCATTGCGCAACTTGCGCGTGTTGGAACCGCAGCTGATTTTTGCCGAGAGTGTGGAACTGGAATATCCCATCGTCCTGTTGGAACCACTGGCATTCTTACTGAATGGCATGCTGGAGCAAGTGTGCGCTCGATTGCGAGCGCGCGCTCTCGCGGTGCAAGAGTTGCATCTGAATCTGGAACTCGCGGCGACGCAGCCGAACGATTACGCATCTTTCGCCGACGCGCCCACTCGCCCGCTCGCACGGCTACTCCCACGAAAATTCATCCGCACGCTGCGGCTGCCGACGCCCATGCTTGACGCGAAAGTTTTTCTGAAATTGTTACAACTGGATTTGCAGGCGCATCCGCCGGGAGCGCCCATCGTTAAGATTCATTTGTCGGCCGAACCGGTGCGTCCGCGAGCCCTGCAGAGTGGATTGTTTCAGCCGTTTTTTCCCGAGCCCGAAAAGCTGGAACTGACGCTGGCGCGCATCGCAGGAATTGTCGGCGAAGGAAGAGTGGGGTCGGTGGAATTACTGGATACGCATCGCGAAGGCGCGTTTGCGGTGCGGCACTTCGCACCAGCAGAGCCCAAGCTCGATCAAAATGTAAAAAAAAGCGCAAAAGAACAAATGAGCGCGGTGATTGTCCTGCGCCTGTTTCGTCCGCCGCTGGGCGCTGTGGTTACTTTGCGCGAGGCGAAACCGGTGCGGATTCGATGCCTGCAGCGCGAGGACATCGCCGGCGAAATCGTCTGGAGCGCTGGCCCCTGGCGCTCTTCCGGCGACTGGTCGGACCAGGAAGGCTGGTCGCGTGAAGAGTGGGACGTTGCTGTTCCCAGCGAAACTGGACTCGTGTTGTATCGCTTAGTGCAAGACAAACTAAGTGGAAACTGGTTTGTAGAAGGAATGTATGACTAGGGAAAAGTTCTCAGTTCTCAGCCTGATGCGAGCCAACTGAGAACTGGGAGAGCTGATGTACATTGAACTCCATTCCCGCTCCGCGTTCAGCTTTCTCGAAGGAGCTTCGCTTCCCGAGGAACTGATCGCGGTATGCGCGAACCTGGGAATGCCGGCGATGGCACTGCTCGATCGAGATGGAGTGTACGGCTCGCCGCGCTTCCATCTCGCCGCAAAAAAAACGGGAATCAAGGCGCATATTGGGGCGGAAGTGACGTGTGCTGCATTTTCACCACCGAGACACCCACGTGGTGAATTTCGTCTTCCGTTACTGGTTGCCTCGCGGGTTGGATATCAGAATCTTTGCCGCCTGATTACGAAAATGAAACTGCGCGTTGGACGCAAAAAAGAAGAAGGAGCCTGTGCATCGAGTCCGGATTTTATTGAGCATGCCGAAGGTTTGATTTGTTTGACCGGCGGAGAAGAAGGACCGTTAGCTGCGGCGCTTGCGCGCGGCGGACCGCAAGTCGCGTTCGAAGCGGTGAAGCGACTGACGGAGATTTTTTCTCCGCGCAATGTGTATGTCGAATTGCAACGGCATTTTCATCGTGACGAAGAATATAGAAACCGGATTGCGATCGAGATCGCGGAAACCTTGCAACTCCCGCTACTCGCGACCAACGCGGTGAACTATGCCGCGCCTCGGGAGCGCGAGTTAGCAGATGCATTCACCGTGCTGCGGCATCATCGTACGCTCGCCACTGCCGGACGTTTGCTGGCGCGCAATGCCGAGCGCTACCTCAAGTCTCCCGCGGCCATGCGAGCGCTCTTTGTGGATGTTCCAAAAGCCATCGCAAACACGGTTGAACTTTCTTCGCGGCTTGAGTTCACGCTGAACGATCTGGGGTACGAGTTCCCACGTTATCCCGTGCCGGAGGGGGAAAGCATGATGTCGTTTCTGCGGGAGCGCACGCGGGAAGGATGGCAGACCCGGTATGGGCGAGCGGATGCGGAGCTGAAGAAGCGCGCGCGCCGGCAGATTGAACGCGAGTTGAACTTGATCGAAAAGCTGAAACTTGCCGGATACTTTCTGATCGTCTGGGACGTAGTGCGCTTCTGCCGCGGACAGAAAATTCTGGTGCAGGGCCGCGGATCGGCGGCCAACAGCGCGGTTTGTTACTCGCTCGGTATCACGGCGGTGGACCCGATTGGCATGGAATTACTGTTTGAACGATTTCTTTCCGAGGAACGCGGCGAGTGGCCCGATATCGATCTTGATTTGCCAAGCGGTGACGAGCGCGAGTGTGTGATCCAGCATGTCTATCAACGTTACGGACAATGCGGAGCCGCCATGACTGCCAACGTGATCACGTATCGCAATCGTATGGCTGCACGAGAAATGGGCAAGGCGCTGGGATTCGATCCGGAGACGCTGAAGCGAATTTCGGCGGCGGTCGCAACCTGGGAATTCAAAGACGAAAATGACGCGCTCGACCGGCGGCTGCGCGATGCTGGGCTCGATCTTAAGCATCCGCGGATTCGCAAATATTTCGAGTTGTGTCTTGCCGCGCAGGATCTGCCGCGGCATTTAGGGCAGCACTCCGGAGGCATGGTCATCTGTGAAGGCCGTCTGGATTCGGTTGTCCCGCTGGAGCCCGCTTCCATGCCGGGGCGCGTGGTGGTGCAGTGGGATAAAGAAGACTGTGCCGACATGGGCATCATTAAAGTCGATTTACTAGGCTTGGGCATGATGGCGGCGCTGAAAGATTCCCTCGAATTGATTCGCGATCATTACCGCGATCATGACAACCACGAAGAAGTGGATCTGGCGCATCTTCCGCCCGACGACCCGGCCGTGTATTCCGCGCTGCAAAAGGCCGACACGGTGGGAATGTTCCAGGTCGAGAGCCGGGCGCAGATGGCGTGCCTGCCGCGCCTGAAGCCGAAGAAATTTTATGACATCGTGGTGCAAGTGGCGATCATTCGGCCGGGACCGATCGTGGGGAATATGGTCAATCCATTTCTCAAACGACGGCAGGGCAGAGAGGCGGTCACATATCCGCATCCGTCGCTTGAAACGGTGCTGGGGCGCACGCTGGGCGTTCCGCTGTTTCAGGAGCAGTTACTGCGCATGGCCATGATCACCGCCAACTTTACGGGCGGCGAAGCGGAGGAGTTGCGCCGCGCCATGGGCTTCAAACGTTCGGAAGCGAGAATGAAAGGGATCGAAGAAAAGCTGCGTGCCGGCATGACGCGCAATGGAATCCTCGGCCAAACGCAGGAGCAGATCATCCAGTCGATTACTTCGTTTGCTCTTTATGGATTTCCGGAATCTCACGCTGCCAGTTTTGCCTTGATTGCCTATGCCAGCGCGTATTTGAAATGCCATTACCTGGCCGCGTTTACAGCAGCGCTGCTGAATAATCAACCCATGGGTTTTTACCATCCCTCGACGATTGTGAAAGATGCGCAACGGCATGGATTGAAAGTGCTGCCCATGGATGTGACGCGGTCGGATTGGAAGTGCACGTTAGAAACCACGTCAGAAAGAATGATCAGTGGGCAGTGGTCAGTTGGCAGTAAAAACGAAAATCTTGCTGTCCGGCTCGGCTTGAAATATGCGCGCGGATTGCGTGAGCCAGCGGGGCAGGCTTTGATTCGGGAGCGCAGTCTGGCGCCATTCGCTTCGGTTCAGGATCTGGCTCGTCGCGTGCCCGAGTTGCGCAAGGATGAGTTGACGACGCTGGCGGAGATCGGAGCTTTGAATGCAATCGAGAGGGGGTTTCATCGCCGCGATGCGCTGTGGCAGGTGGAGCGGGCGGTGCGATGGTCGGGCCCATTGCTGGATGAGTTGCCGGAAATTGACGGGGAATCCCCGCTGGCGGCCATGACGGATGAAGAGCGGTTAGTGGCGGATTTTCGCGCTACCGGGTTGACGGTCGGTCCCCATCCCATGCAGTATCGGCGGGAAGAGATGAAGCGGATGGGAATTTATCGCGCTTCCGATCTGGCGCACCTGCCGCACGGACGCCGATTGCGAATCGGCGGATGCGTGATTGCCCGCCAACGTCCGGGAACGGCCAAGGGAATGATGTTCATGAGTCTTGAGGATGAAACGGGGATTGCGAATGCGATCATCGCTCCCGATCTGCTGCAGGAGAATCGGGTGTTGCTGATTTCGGAGCGCTTCCTGATGATCGAGGGTATTCTGCAAAATCAGGATAACGTGATTCACATCCGGGCGGAGAAAGTTTCGCCCTTGCGCGTTACGCGGGCGGAAACGGCTTCGCACGATTTTCACTAAGCCACTGCGTTAGGCAGTCGAGAGCTTCCTGGCATTGTGCCGCAGAGAACGGCCTTCCGACAGACTGTAGAGTTCTTCCGCGAGATTCTTGGCGTGATCGCCGATTCGCTCCAGCGCCTGGGCGGCGAGAAGTATGTCGAAATTCGTCTGTCCACTCGGACTATTCGGCTCGGCTAGATGTCTGTGAAACAAGGAATGGCATAAGCGATCCACTTCCGGATCGGATCGCAGAACGCTCTGCGCATATGACACCTCGCGCTTGAGAAAGCCCTGATGAACCTGCTCCAGCATTTCGCAAAGAAGAGAGGCCATCTCCACGAGCTGACGGGAATCCGCCGCCGGCAGTTTTTCGCGGCGCGATTGCAGCTGCATTACCGCGCTGTAGGCCAGGTCTCCGATGCGTTCGAGATCGGTAATGAACTTCAGACACGCCAGCAACTCCCGCGCCTTGACTTCGCCTACGCGGGTGATGGCCTCAGGGAGTTGCTCATCAATTTTGCGCTCGATCTGGTCGAGTTCTTTTTCGCAATCCTTGATCGCGAGAAATGCCAGGCGCGAACCGTCGGCGAGAAAGTCCCGGACGTTGAAGACCGCGTCGCGTGCGATCAGGCAGCCGCGCACAATCAGGGCAGACAGTTCATCTTGAGCGAAATCGTCCTGATTGGCGCGGGCGCTATTACGCGTTTGGGCCGGACGTGGGCGAGCTTCGGCTGCTTGGGATCTCGTCGAGATCGATCGACGCTTCACTCGTGCAGCCGGGGTCTTTAGTTTTCGGGCCATGGGTAACTCGCGCAATTACGCACGATCGGCTGAGTGTAAAGAAGTTAGCATAAAACGGGAATGTGAAAGGAATGTAAATGAGAGGGACTGGTAGTGGCTGAAATGCGCGTTATCAGAAACTGCCGAGGAACTCCGGGCGCCTCGAAGCGGCGACTCACGCCTGAGTTGGAGGCGTTGGTTTTCTTGCTGACGTGGTTTTCTGCAGCAAGATATCGATAAAGGCGGTGCTGGCGCAGGACAGGGTTCGGTCGCGGCGGTAGGCCAATCCGAGTTCGCGAAAAAGTTCCACATCCTCCAGATCAATCAGTTTGACTCGTCCGGACGCCACTTCATCGCGGGCGAACGATGCGCTGATGATAGAGACGCCGAGGTCGGCGGCCACGAAGCTCTTGATTATGCCGATGCTGGGCAGTTCCATGCGCACTTGCAGTTCATCGCGATAAGGCCGGAATAGCTTGTCTAGGAGCCGGCGTGTATGGCCCGTTTTTGGGAGCAGAATGGGATGTTTGACGATATCGCGGACGGCCGCCGTTTTGTGCTTGGCCAGAGCATTTCTGGGGCTCACCATCAGCATCAGCTTGTCGCGGAAGATCGGGCGGATGACGAGACTCGGGGACTGGACAGGTAAAGTCAGAAAACCCACTTCGATCGATCCGTTCTCCAGTTTTTCCGTAACCTTGTAGCTGAAATTCCGGTAGATGTTGATCTGGACAGGCGGGTAGCGCCGGCAATATTCCGCAAACACTTCGGGCAGAACGTACAGGCAGGTCGCCTCGTTGGCGCCGACGCGAAGCGTGCCGCGGGGCGTGCGGCTATGGTCCGCAACCGCCATCAGTGATTCCTCGCGCAGCTGTTTCAGGCGCTCGGCATAGTCATAGAGCACTTGTCCCGCGGGAGTGAGTTTTACGGTCTTGCCCGAGCGGTCGAGCAGCCGATCCCCATACTCCTGCTCCAACTGGCGGATTTGGGCGCTGACCGCCGATTGCGATCGGAAAACTTTTTCTCCAGCGCGAGAAAAGCTGCCCTGTTTGGCCACTTCCAGAAACGTGATGAGCTGATCGAAATCCATGATCGAAAACTATTGAGTTTATGCGGGGATTATATCGGACTCGACAAGTCTCGCGGGAAATTACACTCGCAGATCTCCAATCCCTTGCGCCGAGCAGTGGCCTTGCTCCCAAGTGTCGAAAATCGGGACACCTCGGGCGCCCAGTGTTTACCTATCGTCCCGCCTGTTCCAACTGCGTAGCTGCCGACTCAATCAATGCGGACTCGTCTTCCAGCGCTTTCGAGACGCGCACGATCTCCTGCTCCGCTTCGGCATACCTCTTTTGCTCAATTCCTTCACGCACTCCCGGAACCGTTTTCACTCCATAGCCCGAGTAAACGCCCGGTGCATAGAGCAAATGCTTGTACCACGGACGCCGAGGTAATCCGTCGGCATTGGTTAACCGGCGCTCGCTCTCCATCAGCTCTCGATTCAGAACGACGAGCTTCGCCGCGAACGCATCGTCTGCCAAGCTTGTCTGCTTCTGCGCTAGCGCCTGCTGGTAGTGTTTGGCGCTGCGAGTAAGGGAGTCCACCGCGTTTTGCATCGGCGCAAAATTCAGATGCGGCGGAACCTCCTCCCGCACCGGCGCAACCGTCGGACGTCTGGGATCAAATGTCGCCTTGAACATTCCTTCGTCCAGTTCCTGGTTGCGCTCGCGAATTTCCTCTTGCTTGTCGGCAAGCAGCTTCTCCAAATCCTTCCTGTACATGTCCATGGTATCGGCGAAATTCACGAAGTCGAAGGGCAGCAGTTCGGCGTCCGCCAGCCGCATCACCGACGTTCCCACGGTTTGCGCCAAGGCCCGTCCATAGACGAAATCCGTGTCGGAGAAATGCGTATACCAGTAAAAGTCGTCGTAAATGGAGTGATAGATTCCCTGTTCGTCTTCGCCGCTGTATTCCAGGTCCAGGGTGGCGATACCGAGGTGATCCAGGTAAGCCGTGAAGTCCGTACCCGAACCCAGCGCCTCGATGCGCAGATCCGCCCGTTGCCGCAGCTCTTTACGCAATTCCTTCCGCAATTCGTAATGATCACCCGCCGACTTCGCTTCGGCGATCTTGCTCAGTTGCGCCCGCTGCCACACCGTCATTTTGGTTTCCGGATCTTCGATGTCGCGCGCCACCCCATTAATGAACTGCTCCAGGCTGTGCGAGCCGCCCATATTCAGAACGCCGCGACCGTTGCTGTCGCTGTTGATGTAAACGGCGGCATGATCTCGCAACTCGTCGGCGTGCGTTTCCGCCCATTCGGTCGATCCCAGCAGCATGGGTTCTTCGCCATCCCACGCGCAATAGATGATCGTTCGTCGCGGCTTCCATCCCTGCTTCAGCAACAGACTCAGCGCCCGCGCTTCTTCCAGCAGAGAAACCTGGGCCGAGATCGGATCCCAGGCTCCATTCACCCACGCGTCGTAATGGTTGCCGCGAATGATCCACTCGTCCGGCGCCACGCTGCCGGGAATTTTCGCGATCACATCGTAAACCGGCTTGATGTCCCAATTAAATGCGACTTGCAGATGAACCTGCGCCGGCCCCGGTCCCACGTGATACGGAATCGGCAGCGAGCCCCGCCACTCGTCCGGGGCCATCGGCCCCGTCAGCGCGGCCAGCAGAGGCTGCGCGTCGCCGTACGAAATCGGCAGCACCGGAATTTTCGTGATACTCTTCGCCTCATTCAGCGGTAGGCGCTTGGCGTCGGGCGTGGCGCCGATTCCGGGCGTCAGAGGATCTCCCGGACTGTTGGAAGCAAAATCCATGACGCTGCCCCGCTGCACTCCGTCCGGATTTCTCATGGGCCCCAGCGGAAACACATTGTCGCGCGTGTAACCGTCGTCCTGCGGCTCGGAGTAGATGAGGCAGCCAATGGCTCCATGCTCGGCGGCGACTTTTGGTTTTACGCCGCGCCATGAGTGCAAGTACTTGGCGATTACGATTGCGCCCTTCACAGAAATGCCGAGCCGGTCGAGCTTCTCATAGTCCTCGGGCAAGCCGTAGTTCACAAACACCAGCGGCGCGGTGACATCCCCGTCAATCGAGTAAGCGTTATACGTGGGCAACTGTTCCGCCTTCTGATTCGAGGTCGGATCCACCACCAGCGCCGGTTCTTCAAGCTTGGCCGTGAACTTCGTAGGCGCAAGCATTTCCAGCAGACGAACCTTGGGAGTAGGAAACAGCACGTCGAATCGCTCGATGTGCGCGTCGAGTCCCCATGCCTTGAAGTGCGCAAGAATCCATTCGGCGTTGTCTTTATTGTAAGGAGAGCCTACATGATGCGGACGCGCGCTCAGCCGCCGCATGTACTCGCGAAGGTTGGCAGGGTCGGGGATGGTGCGAAACTTTGTCTCCCACTCGCGCTCATTCTGACCGGTGCGCGGCGAGTATCCCACAAGTGCAGCTTGATTTGAGCCAGCTTGGTCAGCGCCGAAAGATAAAGATGGAACAACCAGAGTAAAGATCAGCACAATCGCGGAGAACGGTCGCATGCAACTCCTTTTGTTAGAAGGGTGCATTATAGCCGCAGACGCTGGTGGGTCGGGTTCCCGTTAAGCGGGTGATCAGTGCCGGATCAACGTCGAATGGCTGGCCACACAAATCCAACGCTCACCTTGGCGAACCCACGTGTCCGTAAAACGCTCCCGGAGGGCATAGGGCCGCTCATTCTTTACACCCTTTTCACGATACACGCCGTTCACAACTGCAACCGCTCCGTAAAGATGTACATTCATGAATTCGCTCACAACCCGCTCGGGATGCAGTCCCTGCGATTGCACGCTCGCCAAATACTCCGTTTTATTCATGAGCGTGCCGTCATAATCGACGTAAACCAGATCGGCCGCTAGCAGCAGCTTAAGCCCGGCCGCGTCTTTTTGTTGCACCGCCTGGTTCCACGCACTTTCCATTGTCAGGATTCTCGCTTGCTCGGCTGTGACCCGCGCCGTATCCTGAGCGTTCAGTTGAGGTGCCGCCAACAACAACAGGAACATAAGAAACTGTTTCCACATTACGTCCCCCTTCGCGGGTACCAGCCACGAACCACGGCACCGTGCCCACTGCTCTTGCTGGATCGGAGCCGCTTGGGCTGCAATGCGTATCCAGTTTTCCATTCCTAAGGCACAACGGTAGTTTTCATGGCATAGACCCATCTTGGGATATATCGGCAGCCCATGTTTTTTCTGTAGTGCCGGGGCCCGATGTTGCAGGAAGCCAACCTGTGCGCCGTCCATCGTGCCCAGGGGCCGCGACAAGGACCCAGTTCGCACAGAGAGCTGCGCGGATACACTCGTCGTTGTTCCGAAGATGTTAAATTAAAAGGTCCATGTCTGCCGCAAACTCTCTCTTCATTCGCGCCGCCAAGGCTCAGCCCACCGAACGGACTCCAGTCTGGTTCATGCGTCAGGCTGGACGCTACATGCCCGAGTACCGCGCCGTCCGCAAACAATACTCGCTGATCGAGATCTGCAAGAAGCCGGAGATCGCGGCCCAGGTCACTATTGAAGCTGCCGAGATCCTCAAGGTTGATGCGGCCATCATCTTCGCCGATCTTCTTCTCCCGCTCGAAGTCATGGGGCTGCCCTTTCACTTCGCCGCCGGCGAGGGACCCGGCGGTAGCGGACCAAAGATCGAAAAGCCAGTTCGCTCCGCCGAAGACATTGCCCATCTTCGCACCGACCGTGCCTCCGACCTCGGCTACGTTTCTGAAGCGGTGAAGCTCGTGTGCAAGCACTTCGGCGACAAGCTCCCCGTCATCGGCTTCTGCGGCGCGCCCTTCACACTGGCCAGCTACATGATCGAAGGTGGCGGCTCGCGCAATTATCTTTTCACCAAAAAAATGATGTACTCCGCGCCCAGCGCGTGGAACGAGCTGATGAAGAAGTTGGTCGCGGTTACTGCCGAGTATTCATCCGAGCAGGTGCGCGCCGGCGCCGATACCATCCAGATTTTTGATAGTTGGGTGGGCTGCTTGAGCGTCGAAGATTATCGCCGCTATGTTCTACCTCATGTGACGGACCTGGTGAAACGGCTGCAAAAGACCGGCGTGCCCGTCATCTATTTCGGCACCGACAGCGCGACACTTCTACCCTCGATGCAAGAAACCGGAGCCGAAGTGATTGGTCTCGACTGGCGTATACCCCTCGACAGCGGATGGCAGAGCCTCGGTTTCAAAGGCGGAGTGCAGGGGAATCTCGATCCGGTGCTGCTCTTCGCTGATTGGAAAGAACTCAGGAAGCGGGCCGAGGATATTTTGCGGCAGGCTGGCGGGCGCTCCGGCCACATCTTCAATCTTGGTCACGGTATTCTTCCCGAAACTCCGGTGGAGAATGTAAAAGCGCTCTGCGATTTCATCCGCGAGCACTCCGCAGATTTCAAAGCGAAGCGCAAGTGAGATTCGCATCGAGCCGAGCGGCGATTGGTTTCGTATCAGGGCATCGCTTTAGCGATGCCGCAACTGCCGCGTTATGAAAGCGCCTTCAGGCGCTGAGGTGAGTGAATAAAATGACGCCCTGCCCCCTGGGTCTCGCTGGCCAGTGCTATTGCGCGAACCAGGTAAGTTCGTTTGCCGCCGCGGAGCCCGCGAAAACCGCCGTGCTTCTGCTGGCCCACGGCAGCCCCGAGAATCCCGATCAGATTCCCAGGTTCCTGAGTTACGTCACCGGCGGACGTCCTCTGCCGCCAGCGGTGGTCGAAGAAATCCGTCATCGCTATTCGCTGATTGGTTTCTCGCCGCTTGCCTGCTGGACTCTTCTGCAAGCCAATCAACTTTCACAGTCTGTGAAGATGCCGGTGTTCGTCGGCATGCGGAACTGGAAGCCCTTCATCGGCGACGCGGTGAAGGCCATTGCCAGCCATGCCACTGCGGGCGAACCGTACGAGAAAGTCATTGCCATCTGCCTCGCGCCGCAGAATTCGCGCACCAGCGTCGGCCTCTACCGCAGCGCGGTTAGCGCGGACGGAAGTCTTCCTTTCGAAATGGACTTCGTCGACGAGTGGCACGATCAGCTACTGCTCGCCAAAGCGTTCGCTGAAAAACTGCGCTCCGGCTGGGAAAAAGCAAGCGCCGAAAACGGAGCCAAACTTCCCGTGATCTTCACCGCGCACAGCGTCCCCCAGCGCACGATTACGGAAGGCGATCCCTACGAGCGGCAATCCAAAGAAACCGCCGAGTTGGTAGCGCAAGAAGCGGGCCTCGACTCCGAAGATTGGACTTTCGCGTTCCAAAGCCAGGGCATGTCAGGCGGCCAGTGGATCGGCCCGACTGTAGAGGAAACGATAAGGAGGTTAAGGGCACAAGGCCATCGCGGTGTCTTCCTGCATCCCATCGGATTTCTGTGCGATCACGTCGAAGTGCTTTACGATATCGACATCGCCTTCAAACAATTCGCGGAAAAAGAAGGCATGCGCCTGTGGCGAGCCGAATCGTTAAACGGCTCCCGGACATTAACGGCAGCCCTGGCGGAAGTAGTAAACGCCCGCGTGAAGGCGCGAGGCTACTAGCTAAGAGTTATAGACTGATAGCTGACAGCTGACAGCTGATAGCTAATTAATGAAACGCATTGCCATTATCGGCGGCGGAATTTCTGGCCTCTCGGCCGCGTACACGCTCGAAGAAAAGCGTCAGTCCGGCACGCCTGTCCAATACACTTTGTTTGAGTCCAGCGCGCGCTTGGGCGGTGTGCTCGTCACCGATCACGTCGACGGCTGCATTCTCGAAGCCGGACCCGATTCATTTCTCACCGAGAAGCCCTGGGCTGCCGACCTCTGCCGCAAGATCGGTTTGGGCGATCAACTCATCGGGTCGAACGACGCCGACCGCAAGACCTATATCCTCACCAAGGGCAAGCTGGTGGAACTGCCCGATGGGCTCATGTTCATGGTGCCCACCAAAATCATGCCCACCGTTTTCTCGCCGCTTTTTTCCGTGCGCACAAAAATGCGGATGGCTGCCGAGTGGTTCCATCCGCCGCGCAAGGCCTCCAAAGACGAAACCGTTGCCCAGATGGTCGAACGCCACTACGGTTCCGAGATGGTCGACCTGCTCGCCGATCCGCTGCTCTCCGGAGTTTACGGAGGCGAGGCTTCGCAGTTGAGCATACGCGCCGTGTTGCCGCGCTTCGCCGACATGGAATCGAAACACGGCAGCTTGGGTCGCGCCATGCTCAGAGTTAGTAGAGAAGCTCGCAGGAAAATGGGCGCAGTGGCGAAAGCGCCGCCGCCGCTTTTCAGTTCGCTGAAAGAGGGCATGCAGCAGATGGTCGATGCCCTAGTGGTGCGTCTGGATGCGAACTCATTAAAGAGGTCTGCGCCCGTGCAGTCGGTGATCCGGCAAAATAACGGCTGGACGGTTTGCGCCGGATACCAGACCGACCACTTCGATGCCGTGATCATCGCGACCCCGGCCCAAGCCGCTTCGTCCGTGCTGGAAGCTGCGGATGGAAACCTGTCCCTCGAACTGGCAGAGATCAATTACAGCTCTTCCGTGACCGTCACGCTCGGTTACGACGAAAAGGTGCGGGGCTCGCTTCCGCCGGGCTTCGGATTTCTGGTGCCGCGCAGTGCCGGCCATCGTATGCTCGCGGCCACCTTCGTCCACAATAAATTTCCGCATCGCGCACCGGACAATCGCGCCCTCGTCCGCTGCTTTCTCGGCGGCGCGCGCGACGAGCAAATCCTGCAATCGACCGAACAAGAAATTCTCGAAATCGTGCGCCGCGAACTGCGTCAGATTGTCGCGCTCAACGCCGAACCCCTGTTCGCTCGCGTCTACAAATGGAAGGCCGCCATGGCGCAGTATTCGGTCGGCCACCTCGAACGATTGCAACGCATCGAAACGCTTCGCCAGAATCTTCAGGGTCTGGCGCTTGCGGGCAACGGCTATAACGGCATCGGCGTGCCCGACTGCGTGCGCTCCGGCGCCGAAGCGGCCGGCAAGATCCTTGCCGAATTTGGAATGTGGTCGTCTGCCTGATGGAATGGAGCGCCGGGCGTCCCCGCCCGGCCACCACACTGCTGAGGTGCGAGATAAACATCGCTCCATTATCAAGAAGCGATGCAATTACCGCCGTAATACCCTCTTCCGAATTTCTGGTTGCAAGAAACCACGAAGCTGCGACAGTGTTAGTACAATTACCACATCAGGAGGTGGGAACCGTTATGAAAGCTCTGCTGACACTGCTTTCGCTCGCTGGAGCACTCTGCTTCGCACAGCAAAATTCGTCATCGGACATGAAGGGCATGAACATGCCGGGGCACGACATGTCGCAAATGGCGAAGCAAGATTCCGGAGAAGATGCGGACGCGAGCACGCATGCCATGCATTCCATGGAAGGCCATCACATGGATATGGGTCCGCATATGCATATGACTGCGCTCCGCACTCCGCAGCCGGGCGACGCGGAGAAGGCCCAGAAGGTCGCGGAAGTGGCACGTGGCGTGATGGAAAAGTACAAAGACTACCATGTCGCGCTTAACGAAGACTTCAAGATCTTCCATCCGGAAGTGCCACAGAAGCAGTATCACTTCACCAATTATCGCTACGCGTTCGAAGCGGCATTCAATTTCAATCCCGAGCATCCGACCTCGCTGCTCTACGATAAAGTCGGTGATGGCTACCGGCTGGTGGGCGTGATGTACACGGCTCCCAAGCGTTTTACCGAAGACGATTTGAACCAGCGCATTCCGCTCAGCATCGCGCAATGGCATGAGCACGTGAATTTCTGCCGGGCGCCCGAGGGCCGCAGGCAGGAAATGCTGGGACCGAATCCCAAGTTCGGTCTTAGAGGGTCCATCGTCACGCAGGCAGAATGCGACGCAGCAGGCGGGGAGTTTCATCCCATCATCTTTAACTGGATGGTGCATCTCTATCCGCTCGAGAAAGACGCGGCACAGATCTGGTCAGTCGATCGCCAGCACGCCGACTGAACTCCCAGTTTATCCACGCCTGATTTCTCGTAGAGACGCGGCTTGCCGCGTCTCCCCACTCTGATATTCTGAATTTCTCCTACTCTACTTCCCATGAGCACTGCCGCGCCCGCAAGCCGATGGAAGATTATTGTTGCCTTCGCGCTCGTCTACATCTTCTGGGGTTCGACTTATCTGGGCATCGGCATCGCGGTCGAACACATTCCTCCAGCAGTGATGTGTGCCGCGCGCTTCTTGGTCGCGGGCACGGTGATGCTGGCTTACTGTGCGTTCACTGGACGCCGCATTCGTTTTTCGTCACGCCAGCTCTTCCATTTTGCGGCCGTCGGCATTCTGCTTCTGATGGGCGGCAATCTAACGCTTTCTTACGCGGAGCGTATCGTTCCCACTGGCCTGGCGGCGCTGCTGGTTGCGGTTACGCCCCTCTGGTTTCTGGTCCTCGATAGCCTGTTGCTGGGTGACCATCACATTTCGCGGCGCGGCAAGATAGGCCTGCTGATCGGGATAGCAGGAGTGGTAGTACTCATCTGGCCCGATCTGCAGCGCTCCAATGCCATCGGCCATCGCGAACTCGCGTGGTCGCTCGCGTTGCAACTAGGATCGTTCAGTTGGGCGTTCGGTTCGGTGCTCTCGAAAAAGTGGCAGACCGCGGCAGCCGATCCCTTCAGTGCCATAGCCTGGCAAGTAATCTTCGCGGGGATCGCGAACCTGATGTTCGCGCTGCTTGTTGAAAGACACGCGCCTGTGATGTGGACTATCCGCGGAGTAGCCGCGATTCTGTACTTAGTAGTCTGCGGTTCCTGGATCGGCTACACGGCCTACATCTGGCTCCTGCAGCACGTTCCGACCTCGAAGGTTTCTACTTACGCCTATGTCAATCCCGTGGTCGCGGTATTTCTGGGATGGCTGGTGCTACACGAGCGCATCGACCGCTACATCCTCACGGGGAGCGCGATCATCGTTGCCTCGGTGGTGCTGGTAACGAGCGCGAAAATCTCGCATAGAAATGCGGCGGAAGAGCTCCCACCCGTCGAAGCGGGGGACTGAAGTCGGAGCTGTCAACTCTCAGTTGGAAACGTGTAGGGACGGGCGCCCCAGCCCGTCCAGGCCAAGCGAACCGGGGTGGAGAAGCTCGGCAGCGCCACTGGTGCCGGCACCACCCCGACGCTCCGAAAATCGAAGGCAGCTATTCTTCTGGTTCTTCGGCGTCGTTGACCACGTCGACCACGCGACTCCGGATAGTGAACACCAGCTTTTGTTCGTCGCCGTGTTGAAAGGTAACGCGCATGGGGCTGCGCTCCCAGACTGGAGGCGGACACTCCGAGTCGGGATCGTCGGCTCCCGCAGGTTTGCCAGCGTCTTTTTTCAGGATCGCCTTGCGACGTCCCACCTGGGCGACGACCGCGTAGAGCTTCTGGCCGTCTTCGGAGACGCCGCAGTAAGCGACGTAGTCGCGATACCAGCTCGCGGTCGAATAGAAGGGATCGAACTCAGGCAGGTTGAGCTGGGAAACGCGTCCGGTGACGCGGTCAACCAGCAGCCAACCGCCGCGCTGCCATTGCCAGCGCGGGGCGTTGGAGCTGGAATTGGCCGTCTCAGTGGGCAGCGCATCGTTCACCCGAAACGCGCGCCGCACCACAAACAAGCGATCCGTCAGCTCGTGTGGAGCCCCGGTAGTGTATTCCTTGAGTCGCGTATCCACAAACAAAGGACGTACTTTCAGGTCGAGCTGCTTCTGTCCAGTTGCGTTGGGCCATTTGGCGGAAATCCATTTTCCAAAAGCGATGACGTGCGGTTTCGAGACGGCTGCGCATTCGCTCCCGGCGAAGCCGAGCACGATGAAAGTCATGACAACGAACTTCATGAAAATGATCAGCGGAGATATCCGCAGCATGATGATGGAAGTCTGCATGAATGTGAAGTGGAGTTGCTATGACGTCTGAACAAGGAGAATGTTCGGTTTTGTGGCAGCGCAAGCGTTCGCCCTTCCTGCGACCTGACACCTGCGACCTGACACCTGAGACCTGACACCTGACACCTGACACCT
>JBEKXC010000096.1:0-16606 GCA_049512435.1 Terriglobales bacterium
CTAGTGCTTAGTTGCATAAGTTAATGATTGTATTTCGAAGCTGCGCCCCTTTGACCTCGCGTTTGCGCCAGTGGAAGGGCTTGGGATGTTGGTTGTGCCTATGCACAAAGGCGCCGATGGCCTCCCGCAGTTGGTCCTTGCTTTTGAAGCTGGCTCCACGTAGGGCTTTGCGGGTCAGCAACGAGAACCAAATTTCTACCTGATTTAACCAACTTGCCGAAGTCGGTGTGAAATGAAACCGGACTCTTCCCTCGTATTTCGCCAGCCAATCGTCGTTCTTTTTGTGGGTCGAGTAGTTGTCTAAAATCACATGGATTTCCTTGTCGCCAGGCAAATCGGCCAGGACAGCATCGAGGAAGGCACGGAAATCCTCGCGTTTTTTCTGTTCCGTGGTTTGCGTGTATACATGGCCGCTGGCGACCTCCAGGGCGGCAAACAGATTCAGTGTACCGTGGCGCTTATAGGTGCTCTTCAAGGCGCGTACCAGGGCTCCACTGTCGGTCTCGACATAACCGGAGGGACGCTCCTTGGCTTGGATACTGGGTTTCTCGTCTACGCTCAATACCAGCGCATTAAGAGGCGGATTCAAATAGAGTCCCACGACCTCGGCCGCTTTGGGCGCAAATTCCGGATCGGTACTCACGCACCAAGTCCGTAGTCGCTGCAGATAAATGCCTTCCCGTCGCAACGCCCGCCACACTGCGTGTACGCTGGCTCCCAGTTGGCTCGCCACCGCGGGCCCGTCCCAGTGCGACATTCCCTGCGGCGGTGGCTGTTCCAAGAGTGCCAAAACACGGTCCCGAAACACCCGGCCATACACCGGCGGCTTGCCCGGCCGCGGACGATCCCGCAAACCCTCCAAGCCCTGCCGGGCAAATCGCTTTCGCCACTTGCTCACGGTGGGAACGGAAGCGCCCAACTCCAACGCTACTTGCTGAATCTCCTTTCCTTCCAGGCACGCCAGAACTATGCGGGCACGTTCTACCCGGCGTATTTCTTCGCTTCGACTCCTGCCTATGGCCATCAACTGCTTCTTGACTTCGACGGAACACTCCAATGGAGGCGCATGTCGGGGCATTCCCACATCTTAATACACTAATCTATAAATGCAACTAAGCACTAGGACCGGATTTCGTTACCGAAGGGCGCTCGCTGATTCTTTACGGCAAGACCGGCCGCGGCAAAACCCATCTGGCAGTAGCCATCGGCTATCGCGCCATCCAGAATGGCTTCGAGACCTTGTGCACGACTGCCGCAGAACTCGTAGAAGACCTTTCGAATGCTAGCAAGAAAGGGCGGTTGCAGGAATCGTTGTTAACCTATACCCGTCCTCACGTTTTAGCGGTCGATGAAGTCGGTTATTTAACCTACCGTCCCGATGCCGCCAATGTTCTCTTTCATGTGGTCAACGATCGCCACTTGAGAAAACGACCTATGATCTTCACCACCAATAAGCCGCTCAGCGAGTGGGGAAAGGTTTTGCATGACGAGGACCTGGCGGCCGCCATCCTGGATCGCATCCTCGAGCGCGGACGCCTTATCTACCTCGATGGGCCCTCGGGGCGCACGCGTCACCTGAATTTAGAGCAGGTCTGCCGGATGCAGCAGAACGTGCCAGAATTTCTGGAATTCGCGTGCCAGAATCTCCGGAACCCACACCAGCGTCGCCACGGACTTCTCCACAGCCGTTCCGGGATTCCGATCATCGTTCCGGCCAAGCCCGATCATTGAGCGGCTTCGGACCGGAATCGCGATCGCTTTCACCCCGGAACGCTGATCAGCTTCAGCCCGGAATCGTGATCGACATCGTGCCGGAACGCTGATCGGCTTCGTCCGGAATACGCAGGTGGGCGGGCAATTTTTCAAGCACCGATTAGGAATTCTGGTGATCAGTGGTATTCGAAAGCTTGTCCCCTACCGATGTGCGGATGTTTCTCCCTACGAACGGCCGCTGACCGACAAAGAACTTACGAATTCCGCCCGCAATTTTGTGATTTTGGAGGAAGGGCATTCTATCTTCCGCGTACTCAAGGACGGCGCAAAAGCTTCCTATTCCCCGCAAATTCGTTCGTCGACTCGTCGACTCCTTCAGACGGATACATCGTTTTCCGTCTTTGATGTACTACGCGAGCATCAAAGTGGTAAAACTGGGGAAACAGATGCCAGACGAGCATTCACCGCGGTCGCGATGATGTGACTCTCCCGGCTGCATCCGTCAAAGGAGTTCTTGGTAATCCGAATATGAAACCGAAGAGCGCTACAACACGCCAGCCGTTGCCGAATCCACGGCAGCAACATCTGCACCCAAATTCTTTCCATCGCTTCCCGCTTGTTTGCAGCGACTGTGCGGCAATAGGCGGAGATCGGCGACCCTGTCTTTCTCCACAGATGTAAAGCCCACTGCCTGGAGGTTCTTGAAAGTCATGTTCCCCTTGGGCCAGCCAGCACTATCTCCTACGATCGCGTTGTGAGTAACTATGGCATTAGTGAAACAGTTTTCCAGCAAACTCCTTATTCCTTGCCGCTCCGGTTTGAAAGCGCAGTTAGCCGCTCCTCCCCCGGTGGTGGAAACGGCCTGGCTGCCCGTACTGACGATGCTGTTGGTGAATGCAAAGTTGGAGATTTTGGGAATCGAAGTGCGCACGCCCAAGAGGAATAGGCTCCGGCTAGGGAAGGCAGTGATATGGTCCAGCCTAACGTCGTGCAGCGGAGGACCAGCAGCGGTGATCTGGGCAAAAGCTCCATACCCTCCGTAGGCGGGACCGCTGATGTCGTCAAAAGCAACGTCATGAATGCTGTAACGTCCTCCGTCAGTAGATGCACCTCCAGCATCGGAAAGGCCATTGCCAATTTGCAAGCCACTTCCCATGTGCGCAATCTTGTTGTAGCGGATGGTGACATCCGTCACTCGGCAAAGAGGGCAACGGTTGCCCTGATTCTTGGGCGTGAGCAGAATGGCAAATCCCGCCTGTGAGAAGCCGCCCCAACTGTTCTCCATAACGTTGCCCTCAACAAGGACACGTTGCGCGTTTTTCAATTCGAAGCAGTTCTTGACGATGAACGGGTTCCCGTCCCTGCCACCGACGAAGTTGGGATCGCCAGGCTTCCACGTCGTGGGCCGAAACATGTGATTGTGCCGGATTTCAATGTCTTTCGGCGTCATGGTGGCTGCGCCGCCACCAAAGACAACGTTCTCGCCCGCCGCTTCCAGAAAATTGTTTACAATCTTGTAAGGCCCCATGGGGTTATCGCCAAGACCTCCCGCGATCGCTTGCGAATCCACGCATGAGCCACTCTTGGCCACGCAGTGGAAGTCAGTAAAGAAGGAATCCACAACAGCGACATACCGGCTCCGACCCAACAAGATGCCCCGGACGGTCTCGTCTTGGGCAGTGCCATGCATCCACAGACGATCGAATACCAGATGATCGGCTGGACCGTTAAACTGGATGAGGTTGTAGACGCAAGCCGGGGATACGACTCGCGTCAGTTCCAGACCGATCAGCCGGTAGTGGTTGGCCCCCGGAGAGAATATGATCGGTCCTGAGCCACTCTTGCCATTGAATTCAATCTTGGCCAGGACGTTTACCGTGGAAGCGCAATTCAAGGGGGGTCTGCCCGCCAGAGACGACACGCCTGCGTAGCAAGGGGTCAGGCGTGTGCCCTCGGGAGGTAGACTGGAATCAGACGCACTCGTACGGATGATAATCCAATGCGCGTCATCGCAGTTTTTGTCTGGTACCACAAAGTTGCCACTAAACGTAGCGCCCGCCTGCAACTGAATGATATCGCCGCAGGATGCGCTAGCGAGAACCTGCTCGAGACTTTGCCCAGAAGATACCATCCAAGTCTTTCCGCCTGCAGGCGTATCTTTCAAGGAGCTCTTTGCCAAGTCCCTTGGCAACTCTGCGGGGCCATCGGAATTCTCGCCATCGGACATCGTGGAAGACTGATCCGAAGTCGCAGAACGAAGGGGAGAAGCCAGGATCAGCAAAAAAAAAAGCCTAGGCAGCCATGCACCGGCTGAAATCTTCATATTTGTCGACCCCTTCTCGCGATGGTCCTAACGAGCCGGCAATTGCCAGGAATGAGCATTTCGAACACGGCAGACTAGACCTGGGGTGAGCAAAGGGCACCTAACACGAGTTTATCAACTGATAAGTCGGTGAGTCAATTCAGGGTCTTTTCCGGGTGACGTCAAGCTGCTTGTGTAAATACGGAGAGAGTACGGGTTTTCCATTCCAGATTGAATCTCTGGAAAACGGAGCAGCGGATCGTGACGAGGCTGCTCATGATCGTTCAGATCCTCGTACCCCAGCGCCAAGCCATAACCCTGCTGGGCCACCATCGCGGCCACCGTGTGCTCCACCCGCATTAGGATCGCGTTAGTCCACAAAACAAGGGGCGAACCGGCTCAGCAGCCGGATACGCTGGTCTACTTGACGCAGCAGTAAAACACCGCCATCCGTGGTCAGCCGGTCCGTAGAAAACTCCGCTACCACCTGGCGTGAATAATGTGCGGCAAACTGGAAGCTTTTTTGAGTACGCCGTGTCATTAGAAAGGCCGTCCGTTTCTTGGCATTGACTTCGTCTCGACAACAAAGTTATGTCCGAAACAACGGCCTTTTTCCATTACAAACATCAACCCAGGAACTTACTCTGGTGAGGAATGCGGGCTAGACTCCTTTCACAAGTCAACCAGGAAAGGAGCCATCGTTTTCTGCCTTTCCTCGTTCCCTTCGGGCTCATCTTTCGCTTGAAAAATACTTTCAGGCGATAACACGGATCTCAGCTTGCTACTCTATGCCAGCGGTAGCCGATGCGACCGCATCCACATCAGCTCCGAGGGCCTTACCATCTGTCCCCAAGCCCATGTAGGGGCTTGAGGGTTGCAGGTGATAGTCGCCGCCATTCCCGCCACTGTAATTGACGAATTGGACTTCTGCTGCCGTCGGGAAGAAATTCCCTGAGGGCCATTTTATTGCGGGATAGCTAGAGGAAGCCGCGATGATTGCGTTGGCGGCAAAAGTATAGCTGCTAAAGCAAGCGTTGAAGGTGATGAGGGGGGAATCGTGGAAGGCACAGTTCGCCGCACCACCGCCTGTGGACCATACCGGGGAGATGCCGGCATTCACGATGCTGTTGGTGAAGACGAAGTTCTTCATCTGCGGGGTTGTTCCGACACGGTCGCCGATGATGAACAGCATGGACGGCGGGAAAGCTGTAACATGATCGATCGTCACGTTCTGAAGGACTGCGGCGCCTGGACCCACGGAGACCTGTGCAAATTCACCTGGGCCGTTGTACTTCACACCGTCGATGTCATCTACGATCACATCGTGAATGCTGTAACGTTCGCCGGCGAGCGCTATCCCTCCGTTATCAGACAGGCCGTTGGCGATCTGCAGTCCTGAGCCGACATGACTGATCATAACGTTGCGAATCGTGACGTCCGTGACCTGGCAGTCAGGACAGACGTTCGTGCCGTTGGGGCCAGCCTGGTTCTTGGGAGTCAGCAGGATGGCAAAGCCCACCTGAGTGAAACCACCCCAGGAGTACTCCATAATGTTGCTATCGATCAGAACGCGCTGCGCGTTTTTCAGTTCGAGGAGATTTTTGACAATAAACGGATTCCCATTTGTTCCACCCACGTATCCGACTTGCCCTTTCATCCAGGTCAAAGGCTTGAAAAAGTGATTTTGGCGAATCTCAATATCAGCCGGGGACACAGTTGCCGCGCCTCCGCCGAATAGGATGTTCTCCCCTGAAGCCTCAAGAAAGTTGTCCACGATCTTGTAAGGTCCCATCGGATTGTTACCAAGGCCACCAGCAATTGCCTGAGCATCGCCGCAAGCTCCGGTGATCGCAATGCAGTGAAAATCCGTGAAGAAGGAATCCACGATCGCTACGTAGGTGCTTCCCCCGAGCTCGACGCCTCGAGTTGTTTCGTCCTGGGCAGTGCCGTGCATCCAAACTCGATCAAATACAAGATTGTTGGCAGTGCCGCCAGTTGCAACCGACGACAGCGCGTTGACGCTCCCGGTTCCTGGAAGGCGGGTGATCTCCAGACCCATTAGGCGATAGTGATTTGCACCCGACGCAAAGACGATGGGGCCGTCGCTGGCCTTTGCCATCACCAACTTCGCCAGAACGTTGTTCGTGGAAGCACACTGAAGAGAGGGACGGCCGGGGAGCGAGGAGACTCCCGCGTAACAGGGGGTAAGGCGGGTGCCTTCCGCAGGCAGCAGAGAATCGTCGGCGCTGGTGCCGATAATAATCCAATGGTTGTCATCGCAGCTCTTGGCGGGGAACGTGAAAACTCCGGTGAAGGTTGCCCCCGCTTCCAGTTGGATTGTGTCGCCACAGTTGGCGCTGTTGAGCGCGGCCTGCAAATCTCCGCCTGAGCTGACGGTGATTGTGCTGCCGGGTGCCGGGGTATTCGACATGGCGCTCTGGATGTAAGTACGTGGTAACTCCGCCGGGCCGTCAAATCCGCTGGCGGGACTTGGGAAAACCGTAAGGGTGAAGGCCAGTGTGGCACTCTGTCCGGAAGAATCGGTCACCTTCGCAGTGAAAGGATACGACCCGGTAAGCGCGGTCATCCCCGTGATAGTGCCGCTGGATTGCAGCTGGAGCCCCGATGGCAAGGTCCCAGTGGCCAGACTCCACTGGTAAGGTGTTACGCCACCGGTCGCGGAGAGCATAGCATAATAGGGCGCGCCGGTATTGCCTGCGGGGAGCGTCGAGTCCACGATTGACAATGCAAATTGGGGGGTGACCGTTACCGTCGCAGTGGCTTGCAAACTGGGATTAGTCGTACTTGTAGCGGTTATGGTGGCTGGGGTATTGCTGCTCACTATAGGCGCTACGAAGGCTCCGCTGCTGGAAATAGTTCCGACGCTGGCGGACCAAGTCACGGCCGTATTAGCGGTTCCCCTCGTTTGGGCGGTGAACTGCTGCTGTCCCTGTGAAGCAATGGTCACGCTGCTGGGTGAAATGGAGAGTCCGGCTCCGGGGCCGATGGCTAGAACGGCGATTTTAGCCGGACTCGCCCCATACTCCTTCCCAAAGGAAGTCCGGACGTAGATCACGAAATTGTAAGTGCCTGCAACAGAAGGCGTGCCCGTGATGGAACCTGTGCTTGGGTTGAGGACCAGACCCGGGGGCAAACTGCCGTCAGCGATCCCGAAGAGATAGGGAGCAGTTCCGCCACTCACTGAAGGCACTGCTCCGTAAGCGACCCCAACAGTGGCCTGTGCTGGAGGAGTCGAGATTGTGATCAGGTCGGCTGGTATGGTTTGGCCAGTTGATCCGCTAGGTGGCACACTGGCACCCTGCGACGGAGTGCTACACGCGGTTAGGCCTGTAAGGCAGAGCAAGAGCAAAAGAACGATAAGATTCGGGATAAGGTTTTTGTCCGTGCTAAAACCCTTTGCTACTCCCAAGTGCCCGGTGTCATGCATTGTAAGGTTAACCTCAGAACGTAGTTGGGGGGACCGTCGTTCGAGTCCTTACGAGCACTCTAGAGAAGGGAAAATGCGAAGGGCAGATAACGAAGGACCAAAGGCGAGTACATCCTGGGATGTACCATGCACTTCCGGGTTTGAGACTCAGCCGGTAACTTTGTAGGCTGCCAGGTTGATCACTGGTCCGGGTTACACGTGCCAGAACAAATCGCCGTCGGCGGGGACTCGATCGTCATATGGGCAGGTACGACGGCAAGCGCGATGGGGCTGAGCAGAGTTGCACCTCGGCCGTCACCCGTCTGAACGGAATTGTTCATCCGCGCGTGGCAGCAGCGATGGGGCGGGTTATGACGTCGTGCAGAGTGCGGGCAAAACCCGCGGCCACGCTTGGCCAGCCGTAGCTCTCTCGTACCATGGCTCTCGCGGAAGTCCCCAATCGCTGCCGCTGCTTGGGATCGCGTAGCAGGGAAATCACAGACCCGGCAAAATCGCTTGGCGCGTCAGCCAGAAGGATATTCTCGCCTGACCGTACTGGCAGGCCCTCGGCGCCCACCGATGTGGAAATGACGGCTTTACCCATCGCCATGGCCTCAAAGATCTTGAGACGAGTGCCACCGCCGATGCGCAGAGGCACAATGCAAGCCGCTCCTCGTGCGACGAACGGCCGTATGTCTTCCACCCACCCGGTGAGGCGAACGCTCTTTTCCTTCTCGGCTAAAGCCTGCAGCTTGCGGGAAGGGCTTCGGCCAACTACTTCGAGGGACACTTCGGGGCACTGCTGCTTGATCAAAGGAAGGATGGCATCGACAAAGTAAACAATCGCGTCTTCGTTTGGAAGCCAATCCATCGAACCTGTGAATACCAGGGAATTCGCGATTTCTTCCACGGGCATGGGGTGGAAATAATCTACGTCCACGCCGGTGGGAATCACAGTTAACTTTCTGAGGTCCAGAAAAGACGCGAACGCGTCACGATCCGTCTCAGAAACTGTGAGCACCCGGTCAGCAAGACGCAGATACCGTCGCTCAGCGGCTTCCATCTTTCGCCATTCCCACCACGAGATGGCTTTCCAGATGGGATTGGTGGCAACCTCATAGTGACGCCGCCAAATGGTGGCTTCTACGTTGTGAGTGAACAGCACCTTGGGAGTAGGCCAATCCCACGGGATGACGCCCGCAGCTGCCATGAAATCGCAGAGTATGACGTCATAAGTCTCGTGCTTGAGCAGCGCGCGCAATCTACGGCGCACCTCGGGACGGCAATACTTCGTGATGCCATAAGGCTGGGAAGATGGCAGACTAATGCCATAGTCGAGCATCTCCGCGAGACTCTTCGGCGCGGGGAGCCCGAGCGACACGCACACCACTCGGTCAAACACTTTCTTCAGGTCCGCGTGCAAGTCGCCCTGGTGCGCGGCATAGAAGGAAAAAAACGTGACGGAATGCTGTCGCGCAAGCTCCCGAAGGATGTTGTAGCTACGGATTTTTCCGCCGCTATCGGGCGGAACCAGTCCGCCAGCTTTTACCCACAGAATCTTCATGGCAGGAAGGCCTTACCAGCAAATCCCCTCATAGTCACCTGCCGTCGCGGGACGTGATCTTCGTTCGAGATTCACCAAGTCGACCACAACGTGGTCGGGCCGGAGCCCCCTGCGTAGTTCATTCTCATCCAATCCGCGCGTCGCGATCACGACGACCTCGGCATGCGTGAGAACCTCTGACACGCTGGTGGACAGCAGAGAGCCAATGTGGGGGATCACTTCTTCAATGTACTGCCGGTTGGAGCCGAGCAACTGACCCAACGACACATTGTCATCCCAGATCCGAACTTGCCGGCCTTCGCCGAGGAGACGTTTCACGAGCTGCACCTGAGGGCTCTCCCGCAGATCGTCAGTGGCGGCTTTGAAGCTCAAGCCGAGCATGCCAACTTTCTTCTTGCCGGTTTCGAGCACCATCTGCACGGCACGATCGAGGTGTTCGTTGTTGCTCGGAAGAATGGACTGGAACAAGGGCAGATTGAGGTCCAGCTCTTTGGCTCGATAGTTCAGTGCACGCACATCCTTGGGCAGACACGAGCCACCAAATGCGAAACCAGGTTTAAGATAGGTAGAAGAAATGTTGAGCTTGGTGTCGGCGGTGAAGATCTGGACCAGGGCTTCAGCGTCAACGCCTAACTCCTTCGCCAGGGTGCCAACTTCGTTCGCAAAAGAAACTTTTACGGCATGCCACGCGTTGCAAACATACTTGACCATTTCGGCGGAGCGGAAGGAGGTTTCAAATATCCGTCCCGGAGCCCACTTGTAGATTTCGCGCAACATGCCGCTGTGTTTCGAGTCTGCAGCGCCGATGACAGTCATGGTGGGCTCTAGGAAATCGGCGACAGCCGTGCCCTCCCGCATGAACTCCGGATTCACGCAGACGCCAAAGTCCTGGCCGAGCTTCTTCCCGCTGGATTTTTCCAGCGCCGGGATGACGATAACCTCAGCCGTTCCGGGTAAAACGGTGCTGCGCAGGACAACCAGGTGAAATTCATTCTTTTTCTTCAGAACCAGCCCTATCTCCTGGCAAACCGGTTCGATATGTCCAAGATCGAGTTTCCCATTTCGCAGACTCGGCGTCCCCACGCACAGAAAGGAAATCTCGCTGTTCAGGATGGCATATTCGGAGTCCGAAGAAGCATGCAGGCAGTCCGCGGCGCGGCACTCGGAGATGAGCTTTTCCACCTTTGGCTCGACGATCGGACTGCGACCGGCTTGCATGGCTTTGACCTTCGCCGGGCTGAGGTCGACGCCGATTACGTTGTGCCCCTTGTGCGCGAGGCAGGCTGCAGTAACGGTGCCCACATAGCCAAGCCCGAATACGCTTATTGATGGACTCATACGAATACGCCATCCCCCTTTTTCGCAACAACCGAACACAAGCTTAGATAAGAACTGCAGTGACTTACCGAAAGATACCAGCATGCCTAAGGATCGTACTATAGATATACAACTCTTTTATTTTCATCAAGCTGCAAGCTATCTGCGGATCGAGAGTTCAAAAGTGGGAAACTCAAAACCGCAACGGCCAAGAAAAAATTGAGGTTTGCACCAGCCATTTCATACCCACCGGATCAAACCCCGGATAGTATTTAAACACGTAGGCACGATCCGCAAAGTCCGTGGAAGCCCGCAAGTAACTAGGTCCAAATTGTTCGATGAGATGACTCTTGAGTGACGTGACTGCAGCCAATAAAATTTCCGCCGATGTCCTGGAAATACTTCCTGCGGTGCAGAATCATGATTCGCCGCGTACCAGGCGCAAGGTCTTTTATCTGGTGGACTCGCTCAACGTCGGCGGAACTGAATCCCAGGCAGTGGAACTGGCGCGGCGCATTCCAGCGGCTGGATACGATGTGACGCTGGGCTGCTTGCGTGCCCAAGGCCCATTGCTGGAACGACTCCAGGGAACGGCAGTGGTCTTGCGCGAATTCCATCCCACGGGTGGTGTCGATACTCCGGCAGGGATTTATCAGTTGCTGCGGCTCAGCTGGTTCCTGCGGCGGGAGAAATTCGACATTGTGCACACCCACGATTTGTGGTCGAATCTGCTCGGCGTTTCCGCGGCATGGTTGGCGGGAGTGCCGGCGATCATCTCCAGCCGCCGCGACCTCGCGCACCTCGAGTGGTACGAGGGCAAGCGCCGAGTGTGGCTGCGGCGCATTCAGAATTTGTCGAGCGCGGTGCTGGCCAATGCCACGCCCATACGCGAGGCTCTGATTGCTGAGGATGGATTTGCGCCGGAAATGGTGCGCGTGATTCATAATGGAGTCGACATCGAGAAGTTCCATGCTATCCGGGAGGGTCGCGACCGTCTGTTTCCTGGAGTTGGCGATGCCAAGCTGGTCGTTCTGGTCGGCAATTTGCACTCGGACGTGAAGGGCCATCCGTGGCTGATTGCGTCCGCGCCCGCGGTGATTCGCGAGTTTCCCTCCACGCGATTCGTTCTGGTTGGAGACGGAAAGCAGCGTGCCAGCTTCGAGCAGCAAGTCGTGAGGTTGGGTCTGGAGCGAAACTTTCTATTCCTCGGTCGCCGGGCTGATATTCCGGAGATTCTCTCCTGCTGTGATATCGCTGTGCTTCCTTCCAGGGCTGAAGGCCTACCGAATGCGGTTCTGGAATACATGGCTGCCGGACTGCCAACCATCGTGAGCCGAGTCGGTGGAAACGCCGAACTGGTCGAGGATGGCGTGAGGGGACTGCTTGTGCCTCCGGAGGATTCGCCGGCGCTCTCGGCCGCGCTGCTGAGACTCTTGCGTGATGCGGGTCTGGCGCGGCAGATGGCGCAAAGCGGCCATGAGTTCACAGTCCGGAATTTCAGCTACGAGAGGCTGGTGCGCGAGGTGGACGCGCTCTACACCGAGCTGCTGCAGCGGGGCGGAGGGAATCACTAGCCGATGGCAAATGCTTCCACATGGAACAGTCGCCTCGGCCGCCTCGCCTCCATGGATGGCCACGAGCTGTTTGACCGCTTGAGGCAGTACTTAACCGCTCGCGCAGACGCGCTGCGGTATGGATGCGGTCATGACTTTGCGAGCGACGCGAAAATCGGACCGGCAGGACCTGAGGGGCGATTTTTCTTCTCGCCTGCGGATGTTCCATCGCTCTGCACTCTGCTGAAGCAGATTTTTCCGGCGCAGGCAGATGATATCGTCTTCCGGGCGGAAAAGATTTGCCGCCATCGATTCGACCTCCTGGGCTATGAGAATCTGGATTACGGTGCGGAGATCGACTGGCAGTCCGACGTTGTGCACGGCAAGCGCGGGCCGCGCAAACCCTGGTTCAAGGTAAACTATCTCGACTTCGATGAGGTCGGGGACTCGAAGATTACCTGGGAACTGAACCGCCATCAGCATTTTGTCACTCTGGCCAAGGCATACTGGCTCACGGGCGACGAAAAATTTGTGTGCGAGATTTTCGCGCAGTGGACGCACTGGCACAAACAGAATCCCTATCCAATAGGGATGAATTGGGCGAGCAACCTTGAGGTGGGCTACCGCAGCTTGTCCTGGGTTTGGACCTTCCATCTACTGCGGGAGAGTCCGCTTTTCACGACCGAACTGCGCGGACAATGGCAGGTCGCCCTGAACCTGAATGGGCGCCACATCGAAACTTACCTGTCCACGTATTTTTCTCCTAATACACACCTTCTCGGCGAAGCTCTGGCTTTGTTCTTCCTCGGGACTCTTTTCCCGAGCCTGCCCGGGGCTACGCGGCGGCGACGACGCGGCTGGGAAATCGTGGAGCGTGAGGCCGCGAAGCAAGTAAGGGAAGACGGGTTCTACTTTGAGCAATCCGCCTACTACCATGTCTACGCCTTGGATATTTTCTTGCATGCCCGGATTTTGGCCGGGCTCAATGGAGTTCCGATTTCCTCCAAGTTCGACGAGGTCTTGCAGCGCATGCTGAACGCCCTGTTGTTGTTGGGCAGAGCCGGGGTTCCGCCGATGATCGGCGACGACGACGGCGGAAGGCTGTTTGATCCTCGGCGCAACCGGGCTCAGCACATGCTCGATCCTCTGGCAACGGGCGCGGTGCTCTACCGGCGCGGAGATCTTAAATTTGTCGCGGGCGGTCCACGAGAGGAAACATTGTGGCTGTTGGGCATGAACGGGCTGGCGGAGTTTGATTCTCTGCCCAGCGCAGAACCACCGGGCGGTTCGACCGCTTTACTCGATAGCGGCATCTATCTGATCGCGGACGAAAAGTCAGGGCAGCAATTGCAGATCGATGCCGGTCCGCTGGGATCAGGGAATGGAGGGCACGGGCACGCGGATGCATTGAGCATTTGCCTGGTTCGAAACGGACAAAATCTTCTAATGGATCCTGGGACGTTCCAATATGTTGGCGACAGCGGCGAGCGCGCTCGCTTGCGTGGCACCGGCGCTCATAACACCATGCAGGTCGATGGACGCGATCAGGCTGACAGCACCGGTCCCTTCTCTTGGAGGAATCCCCCCCGGGTCAACGTCGAGCAATGGATCACCGGCCAGCAATTTGATCTGTTTCAGGGCAGTCACGACGGATATTCCCGGCTGCCATCTCCGGTCATTCACCGCAGGTGGGTGTTTCACAGAAAGGGAGATTTTTGTCTGGTACGTGATCTGGCTGAGGGCCGCGGATCGCATCAGCTTGATATTGCGTGGCACATCGTCCCCACCCTCTTGCCCGCCCCTTCCAGGCAATATCTATTCACCGACGGGCGTAAGTGTCTGGCATTGTTGACCGCCGAAGGCCGCGGCTGGTCGCAGAGCGTACGCCGTGATTACTGGTCGCCGGCTTACGGACACAGGGAGCGTGCGACCGTGGTTAACTTTGGTGCCCTGGTTGAACTCCCCGCAGATTTTGCCACTCTGCTGATCGTGGACGAGAGCGATCAGGCAGATCTCAGACGGCTGGTGAGAATCGGTGAGTGTATGCGCGGAGCGGTCTGCGCCTATCGCTATTCCAATCCGCGGCAAGAGCACAGCTTTTTCTTTGCCCATCAGACAGGCCCGTGGGCGCTGGGGAGGTGGGCCAGCGACGCGGAGTTTCTGTATTGGTGCTTTGATCGCGAAAGGGAACAGTACACGCTGGTTCTGTGCAATGGCTCCTACGCGGATGCCGGAGGCCGTCGGGTGCTCACCTGTGGCAGTCGGGTGAGCTATGCTGAAGTGTTCAGTTCTGCCATGAAAACTGATCTCTCCTCGTCGGACCCAGAACACGTTCTGCTACAGCAGCCGCTCGATCGAATTGGGGCCGACGGAGACTTGATTGTGCCGGGCAACGATCTCAAGGGCATGGGTGTGTAGTCATGTGTGGAATCTGTGGTGTTTTCTATTCCGACCGGACTCGGCGAGTGAATCGCGACGCGCTGGTGGCGATGAACCAGCAGATCGTCCACCGCGGGCCCGACGACGACGGCTTCTTTATCGAGGAGAACGTCGGACTGGCTATGCGCCGCCTCAGCATCATCGATATTCAAACCGGTCATCAGCCCCTCAGCAATGAAGACGGGAGCGTTTGGATCGTCTTCAATGGTGAAATCTATAACCACCAGGATTTGCGCGAGGACCTCCAGTCCCGTGGTCACAGCTATCGCACTAAGAGCGACACCGAAACCATCGTTCATTTGTATGAGGAATATGGAAGCAACTGCGTCGAACATTTGCGCGGAATGTTTGCATTCGCGATCTGGGACCGCTCCAAGAGATGCTTGTTCATTGCGCGCGACCGACTGGGGATCAAGCCTCTCTACTATCGCTACGATGGCAATAGGTTGCTGTTCGGCTCGGAAATCAAAGCCGTCCTCGCCTGTCCGGGGGTGAAGCCGGAGTTCAATCGCGGAACGTTGGCCGAATATCTAGCCTTTGGCTATATCGCTGGCGCGGAAAGTATGTATGCCGGGATTCGGAAATTGATGCCAGGCCACATCCTTACGTTGGACGAGTGTGGCCAATTATTGACTACCTCGTATTGGGACCTGGAGGTCAAGGCCGATGACGGGAATCAACCGCGTGAACACTATGTCCGACGCTATCGGGAGCAGTTGGAAGAGTGTGTTTCCAGTCACTTGATGAGCGATGTTCCTCTGGGTGTTTTTCTGAGCGGCGGCCTGGATTCGAGCTCGGTGGCGGCACTCACCACAAGAATCCGCAAGGAACCAATCGAAACTTTTGCGGTGGGTTACGGCGAGGAGGCCTATAGCGAACTCCCCTATGCTCGAACAGTCGCTGAGCACTTGAAGTCCAGACACCACGAAGTTCATCTCAGCCGAGACGAGTTCTTCCAGATCCTGCCGCGATTGATCTGGCATGAGGATGAACCCATCGTGTGGCCATCCAGCGTGGCGCTCTATTTTGTTGCCCGGCTCGCGCGAGAACGTGTAACCGTGGTGCTCACCGGCGAAGGTAGCGATGAGACACTGGGCGGCTATTCGCGCTATCCGTGGACTCTGCTGAACTCGCGCCTGGACAGCGTTTACCGTGCGCTGACGCCGGCTGTTCTGCGCCGCGTGCTGCGGGAGGGAATCAGCGCGTTTCCACTCTCTGCGGATTCGAAAAGAAAACTGGAACATACATTTTTGTGGCGTGACAGTGCGGCCTGGCCTTCCTTCTATTTTGACAATTTCTATTCCGCATTTTCCGCAGCGGAGCAAGATGATTTGCTGACTCCCGAAGCGAAGCAAATGGCGGGCGACGCATATGCCGGTTCGATGAAATACTGGAATCATTCTTCGGGCAACCTGCTGCACCGGCTGCTGTATGCCGATATCAAGACCTATCTGGTCGAACTGTTGATGAAGCAGGACCAGATGAGCATGGCCGCCTCCATCGAAAGCCGCGTACCTTTTCTAGACCACTCTCTGGTCGAATTCACCGCGAGCATCCCCGCGAAATACGCGACCCGGGGAATGGCGGGCAAGTGCATTCTGAAGGCTGCAGTGGAGGATCTGTTGCCCAACTCGATTGTGCACCGGCAAAAGATGGGATTCCCCACGCCTTGGGCTTATTGGCTTGCGGGACCGCAGCTCGAAGACTTGGAGCACCTTCTAGTGGAACCGCGGACCCTGCAGCGGGGACTCTTCCGCGGCGAGATTGTGAAGCGCCTTTTCGCCGAGCACCGGGCGGGCTCGCGTGATCATGGTAATCGCATCTGGCGTCTGCTGAATCTCGAGTTGTGGCTGCGCGTATGTGTGGATGGCGAGTCCACGGCCGATTTTGTTCGACCGGGTAGCGCGTTCGCATACAGATGAATAATCCATTTGCGTTCCGCGACCCTCTCCTATAGATCGTTCGATGCGCCGCGGTTCACGCCGCCAAGTAATCGTATAGTCATCTATACCAGGATGAGTCGCGCACGAAATACATCTCCGGCAGGGCAGGGTTCGTGACTGCGCCCAGCGTTGCAAGTCTTCTCTCTGTTCGGGGATCAGTTTGAGCCAGGTTCGATTATCCGTCTTACCAGGTCGAAACATGATTACGTTATCACTGGGACACTATACTAGTGTAGTGTCCGCGAAATAACTAGACAACTTTATTGCTCTTCTTTCTGTTCCGTGGCAAAGTGCATCCGGGTTGAATCTTCTCCAGCGTTTGCCGACAGCGAGACAGCTTTTCCATGA
>JBEKXC010000097.1:0-16548 GCA_049512435.1 Terriglobales bacterium
AGTTTTGCCTCGATCTTGCGCCAGTCGTACTCTGTCGCCCAATAGCGAGCGAGTGCTTGAGTCGTCGCGAGCTGCACGCCTTGGGTTGCATCCGTGACCGTTTCTCGTTCCGGCCACCGTGTCGCGTTGATGCGCCTGCGTAATTCGGTTAAGTCCGCCTCTGCAACATTCACATGAAACGGACGAATCGCATTCTTGTTATCTGCCTGCTTGCTGCCTTGTGGTGTAGCACTGGGTTGGGTCACGATGTCCTCCTTTTGAGTAGTTGGGGTGTAAAGACTTTCTTGATTTGCGTGATTGCCGTTGCATTTGACATGGGGGCTTCTCCCTGGTCAATTCAACAATGGATGATGTGATGACGGGCAGGGCCTTCAGGGTGCGGAAAGGAATGTTAGCAAAACTTTGGCTGCGTATCCAGGTCATGCTTGTGGCGCTGACGATCTGCTCCCGCAAGTTCTGTGTCGATGTGCTGTCGATCCCGATCGCCTCCGCGGCCAGCTTCCGCGCTGGCGCGGGAATCTGTTTTCTCCAAAACCGGGCGTGCCGGGGACCGGCGTTGCGCTACCCAAAATCAAGTGCAACCCCAGACTTTTCCGCAACCTCTGAACTGGTGCCGAGCTATGCGGAGACGCACCATTGGGCCGCCCTCAACTATATGATGACGGGGCAGCATGCTGCCGCTGAGGCGGAGCTGCGGCAAGCGCAAGTACTCGATCCGCTGTCGCTCATGATCACCGAGGGGCTGGCGGAGAACTTTTTCTATTCGCGGCGCTACGACGATGCGATCGGCACGAGCCTTAAGATACCGGATCGTAGCATTGGCTGGTCGGTCCTCGCTCAGGCATATCTTCTGAAGGGAATGTACGAAGAATCGCTGAGGGCAGTCCCTGACATGGTCGGTCCCAAAGATCCAAATCGGTTGCGACTCAGGGCAGAGGTGCTGGCCCTCTCCGGCGATCGCGCCGGGGCACTAAAGATTCTGGGAAAACTGGAGCGCGATCAGCCAAATTCGAGTGGTTCCGGCTTTATCTCTCCCGCGGACCTCGGAATGAGCTGCGCGGTGATAGGCGAAAGGGAGCGGGCATTTGCCTGGCTCGAGAAAGCGTATCAGCAACACGATCCCGCTCTGGCACAGCTGAAAGTCGACCCGAGCCTGGATACATTGCGGTCTGATCCCAGATACCTCGAGCTGCTGAAGAAGTTGGGATTAAGCGACTAAGCGGTCTTTGCTGGCGGGTTGTCCCGATGACCCGGAATATCTGCGGCGGACTTATTTCAATCCCAGTTCGCCATTGTACTGTTGGATAATCCCGTAGCACTCACAGGCGAAGTCTTCAAGTTGCTTACGGTTCACGATCTTCACTGCGCCACGGGTGTACTCGATGAGCTTCTTCTTCTGCAAAACACCGGCTGCCAGGCTCACGCTAGGCCTATCTGTCCCCAGCATGGTTGCGAGAAAATCATGGGTGATGGGCAGGGACTCAGAATCCACTCTATCCTGGGTCATTAGCAACCACCGTGAAAGGCGTTGCCTGATATCATGCAGCCGATTACAGGCGGCGGTTTGTGCTACCTGCATTCCCTGAACTACTGCATACCGGCTCAACAACGATTGCAGGTGTGGAGTGGATTCCAAAGTACTTTGCAAAGCCGCAACTTCTACCCGAAATCCATCCCCCGAGATTTGTACTACGGCTTGAAGCGGGCTCCTGCTCAGGCCAACCGTCGCCGGTGTTCCGGTAAAGCCCTCGTTGCCAACTATGCCGGCTTCGGCGGTCTTTCCATCTTTCATGACGACCACAAGAGAAATCAAACCTCGATTCGGAAAATACGCAAATTCCAGCTTTCCACCCCCCTCATGAAGGACGAGATGGTTGGGCAAGCTGACGTATTCGAGATGAGGACGAAGTGAGCTATAGTCGCTATCGGACATCGATAGAAGTATCAGGTTGCTGACTGGTTTCCCTTCAGTGTTCGTCCGCTCACCGGACTGCACGACTTGGAGGCCTTTGTTTTCCACAAACCGTCCTTAACAGCCATAGGATTAGAATTGAAAACCCTCGCCGATGAGGGGATGAACTCGCCTGTCATACTGTCGGAAACAGGGTCGGATTCTCGGAGGGCTTGGTGAACCCCGCTTGAAGACCTACTAACACTACGCTGCACACGACCTCGATACTGAGCAATACTGACCGCCGCTTTGGACAAGTCCGCCTCGTAAAACGAGGTCTCGAATGCGCGCCTGCACACCAACAAAGCTCCTCCATGTATGTAGGATTCCCGACAGACCACCCAAATTGGCGCATGTAAACTTCGCCCATCCTTTTTATCTTTATCTATTTTCTTATGCATCTTGTGCCACGCCCAGACGGGATGACGGTTTTCCGCTGCAATCCGGCAGTTACGCCGCTGCGAAAAGAGCCGTCAATGGCGAACCGGAACGCTTCGTCCCTTGACGGCAAGCGGGCGCTGGTTGGGGCGCGGCCACGGAGGCGGCCATGAGCCGGAAGCTGGTATGGATGGAACAACAGCATTTTCGGGGGTGGGGTTGCTCCGAATGCGCCTGGGTCTTCAACCCTTCTGATCCGCCGACGGGCAAATTCTTCGATGAAATGGTGCAGAACTTTGAGGTGCAGCGCGACAAAGCGTTTACATCGCATGTTTGCGCCGATCACCCAAGAGCCCGGAGCACTAAGGAGCAAAAACGCTGAATAAGTCAAAATGCGAAAATTGGGAAAAGCTTTACCGTGCCGCAGTCCTCGAGTCCGACCAGAGCAAGTTGCGGCGGCGGATCGAGGACGCTGAGGCCGCGATTCTCGAGCGATCGCGAAGCTTATCAGAATCGCCAGGCAACAACGGAAAAGAACAGGAAGTTATCACTCGGACACTGCATATCTTGAGCTTGCTGCGTGAGGCGGGGCAAACAGTAGTAGCCCGTGCGATTGCTGCTGGAAAGAGATCGGCCGCCACTATACCAAGGAAAGGGACCCCAACTCGCAGACCGCGAGGGCGAGTCCGCTGATGGGCAGAGTCATCTCGAGCGTGGCAGAAGTCCGATTCCATAATGTTGTTTCGAGAGTCCCGATCCGCGCTACGCCGGCGGAACTGTGGCTGGCCGGCTCTTGGCCACCTTCAGTAGTCTCTTGCTTGTTCGCCTTGAAGCCGCATCCCACTTGATGCCTGCCGAAGGTTTACCCTGTGCAGCCTTGGGCCCAAGTTGCTCGCGACCCTCTGGTTGGACTCCAAGTTTACTGGCCGTCTCGGCATCAAGCTGCCCGGTGACTGGCAGATTCTCAGTCTTCTGAAATCCGCGAATACTTGCCCGGGTTCGGAGACCGAAGACGCCATCGACCTTCGCCCCGTATTGTCCGTTGCCCTGCAGAGCTTCCTGTATCTTCTTGACATCGTTCCGCTGCACGACAGTGGGCACTTCCTTGCTGACGTTCGCTCCCGGAGCGATCGGAGTCCGGCGTGGTCGAGAGATCCCCCACGTCAGCATTAGTAAAGCGATCCCAGCCCAAGCGGCTTTGCTGGCTAAAAACATTCCTTCGCCTCGATTTGCATACCGGGAGTAGATTCGCTCACTTGCTCCAGTAATTACTGTGCAGAATGGCTCACATCATGCTTAGGAGGATCTTGCTGTAGCGGGGCGCGTTTTCTTCGAAATGTTCGCGGCGTAGGTTCTTCTTGAGGGGCTGGGCGTCAAAGAAAAGTTCGATGCGCGATCAGGCCGCCGGAGAGCGGCGGCGCCGTACGCTACCGCCCTTACGCGGCGCTCCCGTCGCCGGGGCCAGGATCTTTTCGATTTCTTCCCGCAGCCAGCGGTTTGCGGGATCATTCTCTACACTCTCGTGCCAGTACAAATGGGCTTCCAGACGCGGCGCTGAGAGGGGGAAGGGATACACTCGATTCATCAGATCCGGATTTGCCAAACACGGGTTCAGCAGTTGCGCATTGCGCTCCGGCAAGGTCAGCAGCATATCCGTCTCACTCACCACGATGCAGGCCGCGAGGTGGTGTTGGCTGCGTAGAAACACCTGCCGGCGAAGCCCCCGCCGGCTAAGTTCGACGTCAATCAGGCTGGGACCGTGGCGCCGGGAAGAGACCTGAATATGGCGCTGCGCCAGATAGGTATCGAGGTCGAGTTCGTCCTTGATCGCGGGGTGATCGTGCCGGGCGAGGACCACGAATGGTTCATTCAGGAGCCACTTATGCCGAATGCGATCGCTCATTGTCATGGGGATGTCGAAGGCCAGATCGACCGAGCCACTCGCGAGTTCGGTTTCCAAGTCTCTTCGCTTGACCCGCGAAGTTGTGATCGACATTCCGGGGGCGGCATGCGTCAGGCGTCGCAGCAGGGATGGAAGAATCAGGGCCTCGGCATATTCCCATAACGACAGGTGAAAGTTCCGCCGCGTGTGTTCGGGAACAAAATTACGACTTTGGCTAAGGTTTACTTCCAGAATATGCAGCGCCTGCCGCACCTGCTCAATCATGTTGCGGGTGAACGGCGTCGGTACCATGTGCGGCCCCTGGCGGACGAACAGCGGGTCCTGCAGAAGATCACGCAGTCTCTTCAGCGCATGGCTGATCGCGGGTTGGGTGAGGTTCAGCTGCTGGCCGGCGCGAGTGATGTTGCCCTCGCGATAGATGGCTTCCAGAACCACGAACAGATTCAGGTCGACCTGACTTAAATGCACGTTGCATATATTACAAGATTCGTAGAATTCATTTGGAGAATTCTGCTGAAATCGTTAGGCTAGGGTGCCTGCGGGGTGCGCGCTTAGCGCTTATCGCTTCTCGCTTGTCGCTTGTCGCTTATCTATTATCTATGGACTTTTCTCTGCCACCGAAAGCCCAAAGCTATGTCCAGCGCCTCCGGGCGTTCATGCAAGAGCATGTCTTGCCGACGGAGCCTGAGTATTGTGCGCAAGTGCAGAACCTCCCCGACTGGCGCAGTTGGAAGCAGCCTCCGATCATGGAAACGCTGAAGGCCAAGGCGCGGGTTGCCGGCCTGTGGAACCTGTTCCTCCCCGACCGCGAGTATGGCGCTGGCTTGAGCAACGTGGAATACGCGCCCCTGGCGGAAATCATGGGCCGCTCCTCGATCGCCCCGGAGGTTTTCAACTGCAACGCGCCCGACACGGGCAATATGGAAGTGCTGGTGAAGTATGGATCGGAAGCGCAGAAGCGGCGTTGGCTCACACCGCTGCTGGCTGGCGAAATTCGTTCCGCGTTCTGCATGACGGAGCCCGACGTGGCCTCTTCGGATGCTACGAACATGCAAGCTACAGCTCTCATTGAAGGCGACCATGTCGTTCTCAACGGCCGGAAATGGTGGAGTTCCGGAGTCGGCCATCCTCATTGCCGGCTGCTGATCTTCATGGGGCTAACCCACTGCTCCGCCCCCAAGTACGAGCGTCATTCCATGGTACTGGTGCCGCTGGACACGCCGGGCGTCAAGATCGAGCGCATGGTGCCGGTGTTTGGATCCTACGACTCTCCCTTCGGTCACGGCGAGGTTAGCTTCACCGATGTCCGGGTACCGCTCGACCACATCATTGCCGGACCGGGCCGCGGTTTCGAAATCGCGCAGGGCCGGCTCGGCCCCGGCCGCATCCATCACTGCATGCGCACGCTCGGAGCGGCCGAACGCGCGCTTGAGCTTTTGTGCCGGCGGTCGCTCCATCGCGTGGCCTTCGACAAACCTCTGGCCGAACTCGGCGGCAACGCCGATATCATCGCCAATGCCCGCATTATGCTGGAGCAGGCCCGTCTCCTTACGCTCAAAGCCGCTTGGATGCTCGATGAAGTCGGCACCAAAGGCGCGCGCAGCGAAATCTCCCAGATCAAAGTCGCCGTTCCTAACATTGCCCTCGAGATTATCGACCAGGCAATTCAAATGCACGGAGGCGCCGGCGTTTCCCCCGATTTTCCTCTGGCCGAAATGTTCGCTACGATCCGCACGCTGCGCATCGCGGACGGGCCCGATGAAGTGCATCGCGCCTTGATTGCCAAGCTGGAGCTAAAGAAATACAAACCGAAGAGCGGAGCCTCGGCCTGAGTGGAGGCAGCTCTCAGCTTTCAGCTCTCAGTTAAGGCGGGATACTCCATAGGATTGGCAAATATCCCTTACGATGTAGGGGTCCTTCGACTCCGCAGAACGATCCGCTTCGCGAATCGTTCTGCTCCGCTCAGGATGACAACGTATTTATTCTGCAAACGTATGCGACGTTATGCTAGCGGCCGGTGAACTTCGGGGCTCGTTTTTCCAGAAAATGTGCCACGCCTTCTTTGAAGTCGGCGCTCTGGAGACTTGCCACCATCTCCACTACGGAAAGATCGAAGGACTCCGCCAGAGTCTCGAACATTCCCGCGTACACCTGCCGCTTGATCACGCCCATGGAACGGGGGCTGACGCTGGATGCCAACTGCGCGGCGTGCTCGTGAACGGTGGCGGCGAAGCTTTCCTGCGGAAAGACGCGGTTTACCAGCCGCAGGTCCAGTGCTTCGGCTGCGGTGATGGTCCGGGCGGAGAACAACAAGTCGAGGGCATCGGACAGACCGACGATGCGCGGCAACATCCAAGCTATGCCGTACTCCGCGATGAGTCCTCGTTGCGCGAAGACCGTGCTGAAGCGCGCATTCTCGGCCGCCCATCGCAAATCGCAGTAGAGCGGAATTACGAAGCCGAGGCCGACTGCCGGCCCGTTAATGGCGGCGATCACGGGTTTCGCGACGCCGAGAAAATAGGAATACTTGCGCTGAAAGTCCGGCCTTAGTCCTGCCGATGCGGGGTCACCGGACTGAATGCGTCGGGCGGCATCTTCGGGCAGTCCCTGAGTTGCGACGGCGTTCAGCAGCGACATGTCCGCACCGGCGCAAAATCCGCGCCCCGCCCCGGTTAGCACGATCACCCGTACGTTGTCGTCCCGCTCCGCCTCCTGCACTGCGGAACGCACCTCCAGTTCCATGGTGGCGGTCCAGGCATTCAGCTTGTCCGGACGATTCAGCGTGATGGTGGCGACTCGATCCGCGACTTCGTAGATCGTTTCCTGCGTCGGCATCCTCCCGCCTCAGAACGTCAAGCGCACGCCGAGTTGAATCTGGCGCTTAGGCAAAGCGGAAGTGAACGCCAACGGCGTGCTTGGGGTAGCGGTTCCTCCCCCGGGAAGGGCCGTGCCCGGTCGAATCCCACGTACGGTGAATGAGGTCTCACCCAACCCACCATAGGACGCGGGAAGACCAAAAAGCGGGCTCACCTCGTTGTTTACGCTGGCAAAATTTGTCCGGTTCGCGAGGTTGAATCCTTCCGCCGTAAACTGCAGGTTCGTCTTCTCGGCTAGTTTGTGCTGCCAGCTCAGGCGCGCGTCGAAGTCTATGTAGTCGGGGCCCAGACCTGTATCCCGCGGTGCTCCGATGGGACGTTCATTGGTAACGTGATTGTCGCCGTTGACCTCGCCTCCCGCCAGCAAGTTGAAAGGATGTCCGCTGTGGGCCTCGAAAATCGGGGCTAGCTGGAAACCCGACAAGATATTCTGCCTCCAGGGGCTGTCGATTACTCCCGCGATCACTAATTTATGCCGCTGATCAAACTCGGAAAGAGCACGATCTAAATTGAGGTTCGTCGGATCCTGCGGTCCGTAGTCGGAGTTGAAATCCGTCGACGTGTCAAAGCCTTTGCTAAAGGTGTAATTCCCAAACACGGTGAAGTGGTCACGGAAACGCTTTTTGACTTCTACGATACCGCCCTCGTAAAGAGCGTATGCCCCAGACGTGTATTGGTTGTTCTGCACCACAAAAGGATTCACAAAGCATTGGGTGAACAGAGTGACCAGGTTATTGCAGGGCAGGCCCTCGGGGCTACCTGGTATTGGGTCCCCCCCACCGGCCGTCGTATTCCAGTTGCGATAGGAAAATGTCGATCCGTTGGCCAGAGGCACAGAGGTAAACGGCGCCGGCAGCAGATTGGTATCGATTGCGACCGGGAGTCGCTGGGTGTGAGTATAGATTGCGCTTAGAGAAATCGAAAAGCCGGGTCCGATCTCGCGTTCAATTCCAAACGAAGCCTGTTGCGCGATCGGGGGGCGGAAGCCCGGCTGGTTCACGAAGGCTACCTGCCCCGGAGTGGCGGGACCGGAATTCGCAACCGTGAGGCCAGATTGTGCACCAAACGGGCCAGCTATGGCAGCCGGTGTGATGCAGGCATTGTTCCCTGGGGCCGGTGTTGTGCACTGGATCAATCCCTGCGCAAAGAGCGCCTGGAAAATCGTTGCCGACCCCGCTATATTCACAGTGCTCCCATTGTTAAACCCGCCGAAGCCATCTGCGTAGATGGAAATTTCTCGATTGCAAGGGCTGGCGCCGGTGCCCGGGACTATGAACCCGCAAATCGCGTCCAGGTTCGCGACCTGGCCGGCTCCCGGCGTGTTCTCGACCGCGGATTTATTCTTGTTCAGAACCCCCAGGCTCAAATCGACCTCGGGGATCTGGGCGTCCACCGGTCCGTAGAAGATTCCGTATCCGCCGCGGATCACCGTCTTGTGATCATTGAAGGGATCCCAGGCGAAGGAAACTCGGGGGGCAAAATCCTTGTAATAGGTGGTCAACGGGAGGAATTGCGAATCGATTTCGTAGCGAAGGCCGTAGTTCAGAGTGAACCTTGACGTCATCTTCCAGGAGTCCTGAGCGTAGATCCCAGTCAGCGGCCGGCCATAATATGTGTAGTCCGGATTTCCGAAACCCTGCTGGTAAATCTCCGGCAGCCCGAAAGAT
Organism: Terriglobales bacterium; assembly: GCA_049512435.1. Classification (GTDB taxonomy): domain Bacteria; phylum Acidobacteriota; class Terriglobia; order Terriglobales; family Acidobacteriaceae; genus Acidiflorens. The sequence continues at coordinate 8,776 of JBEKXC010000097.1, forward strand.
GCCGATTGCAACGACGTCAGGCTGGGCAGCAAGGGGGTCAGCACGTCGCCGGGGAGCGATCCGAACACAAAGCGGCCCGGGAAAAAAGTGTGCGATTCGGTGTGATTGCCGCGGAGTATTTCGTCAGCGCCGATCTTAAAGGTGTGATGGCCGCGGATCACGGTGAAATTGTCCGCGAATTCGTAGCGGCGCAGGATGGTGATGTTGGGGATGAAAATGTTCGTTCCCAGGTTATTGATAAAACCGGGAATCTGCAGCCCCACCTCTGCCGGTACGTTAGGAATCACGTTAAAACTCTCGTAGTTCCACTGCGCCCGGAGTTCGTTCTGAGTGGTTGGACTGAACTGGTGATACCAGGCGGCTTGCAGGTTGTGATCGTAGGTATGGGTCGAGCTTCCCGCCGAAAACGCGGTCAAAGACTGCACATCCGGCGACTCCTCCAGATCGTGACCATACCGGTAGGTTAGAGAAACCTCGTTGTTCGCACTAAAGCGGTGATCCAAACGACCCGACGCCAGGTACTGGTGTGAGTCGTAGGGAAACACTCCACCCTGAGTCTCGAACTGATTCACAAGAAAGGTATTCAAAGCGCTGGTGGCCGGGTCCACCGTTAAGACCCCGCTCAAGATCTCCGCGCATTCAGCCGCAGGCACTAGCGTGACTGGATTCGGGGCCGGCAAGCCCAGCTGCAGGGCGACCGCCGCGCCCACCGGACCGCTGAGGCAGGGCACCAAAGCCCCACCAGTCAGCCCCCCAAGTACCGCGTTCTGCGACACCGTCGGACGAAAAATATCGGTGTCGGTCAGCAGGGGAACGGCGTTCTGCGCATTCTGCCGCAAGCCTTCAAAGCTGACAAACAGAAACGTCTTATCTTTCTGAATCGGGAAACCGAGGGCTCCGCCGAATTGCTGGCGAGTCAAAGTGTCCTTAATCGGCGAACCTACAGTGTCGGGATTGGCAGGATTGAAGACCTCGCCGGGCGCCAACGCCTGGCTGAACGAAAACGGATTCTCGGCGTCCATGGCATCGTCGCGGAAAAAACCGTACAGCGTGCCGTGCACATTGTTGGTGCCGGACTTGGTCACAATATTGATCGACGCACCAGTGGCCGCACCCAGGTCGGCGGCGTAGTTGCTGCGATTGATTTGGAATTCCTGCACATCGTCCTGGCTCACCGTCAGGCGCACGCCACCGCTGTCGCCTGAAGTCTCACCGCCGTCCACGGTTATGCTGTTTCCACGGCCATTGCTGCCATAGAACGACAGCCCACTCTGCGGAGTCTGCTTGACTCTGAAGTCCTGATCGCCTGCCAGCCGGGTGGAATCGGAGACTCCGGGCGCGAGCAATGTAAACGTCAGGTAATCGCGCCGGTCAATGGGCAGGTCGGTGATGTACTCTTGTGGGATTAAGTCCGCCTGGCTGCTGCGTTCAGTTTCCACCACGGGCGGCTGGTCCGTCACCTCGATAACCGTCGCCACCTGCGACAGGTTCAACTTGAAATCGGAGATGGCCACCTGCCCGATGGCGACGGTGACGCCGCGTCGAATTTGAGTCGTAAATCCTGACATTTGTGCACTGATGTCGTAAGTGGCCGGAGGCAGCCCGGCTACGCGGAACTGACCGGCGTCATTCGTCACTGCCGTGCGCTTCAAACCGGTCTGTGTGTCGACCACATTGACATTGGTCTTGGGCAATACGGCGCCGGAAGAATCCGTTACCGTCCCGGTGATTTCTCCCGACGAGCCCACGCCCTGTGCGTGAGCCATAAGGGTTGCGAACAGGAAACACACAAGAACACATGTGAGTGACTTCATGGTGGAAAAGACAAATATCCGTTTCGAGGAACGGGCCCCCTGCCATGAAGCCGCGCGACCATCCAAACTGCTCTGTTCGAAAACCATATTCCTACTACCTCCAGATTGCCTCATCACAACACAAACACCCAGTGGCCTGCCAGTATCCAGCTGCGTTCTTCCAGCCTGCTGAATGTTTTCCAGCGCGGCATTGTTTTGCTGGCATTGCTTTGCCGGCATTGTCTTGAGCGAGTTTCCCCAATTCTTCGATCGGCTGAATGAAAACACACCACTCCCCGCGCTCTCGCTGATCCAGAACGCTGCGTTTTCATAATGGGCGCGAGCGTATCCGCCTTCGCGAAATTCATCAAATGAATTGTTTTGATGATGATGTATGCCTACCGGGAATGTTAGTCTGGCCCTCGGTTTTGCCCAGGAAATGACTCAGGATCTAGCGCGTTTCTGGGCGCGGTTCTTTGGCAAGATGGGCAACATGGGCAACATGCGATAAAAGAAATTCAAGAATTGCCTGGTGGGCCTGTTCGGTCTGGTCGGTGAGAAACAAGTGGCTCGCGTGCTCGAGCAGGATGAGTGTTGCTCCCGGAATCCGCCCTGCGATCAACTCCCCGTTACCGGGGGGCACGAGAGCATCCGACTTTCCGTGGATGACCAGCGTCGGCGCCGTGATCTGCGCGATTCGACTGTAGCCCTCCCAAGCCAGTATCGCCTGCAGTTGTGCCATGTAACCTGCCGGAGTGGGAAGCCAACGCTCGCGTACCCTGGTATCTTCGTCGATCTTCTCTCGCGGCGTGGCCGCATCATAGATGTAGGGAAGGATGGCTTCCCGCGCTTGTTCCGGCGTCATGTCGCGCGCAAACAGCACGTCAGTCACCTTGCTCTCCGCGCGCACCGCCGAAGGTCCGCCGGCTGCTGTGCAGCCCAGAATCAACGACCGCGTCCTCGCCGGATATTGCAGCGCGAATTCCTGCGCAATCATGCCGCCCATCGAAATGCCAAACACATGGGCGCTGGAAACACCGGCGGCATCCAGAACCGCGGCTGCGTCCGATGCCATGGCCGCAATCGAATACGGCCCGGGAGGAACGTCGCTCAGTCCCACGCCTCGATTGTCGAACGCAATCGTGCTGTACCGTTGTGCCAGCACCGGTCGCGTGCGATGCCAGAGGGCCGACGCATAGCCGAGGCCGATGATCAGCAGGAGCGGTGGTCCCTGCCCCTGTTCGTCCCAATAAATTTTTGTCCCTTGATTCTCGACGAATGCCATCGATCCTCTTTTGTACTTACCCCGTCGTACTTACGCCGTAGAGACGCGGCTTGCCGCGTCTCCGCCCTATCCAAAGCCTGACTAGCCCACTTTCAGCATGAGCTTCCCAGAGTTTTCGCTCTTGAAAAGCTTGAGCAGAGTTTCGGGAAAGGTTCGAATCCCTTCCACAATATCCTCGCGCGACTTGAGCTTGCCCGCCGCCATCCATGCCGCCATTTCCGCTCCAGCTTGCGCGTAGCGATCGACGTAGTCGAACACCATCATGCCCTTCATGCTGGCCCGATTCACGAGCAGAGACATATAGTTGCTGGGCCCCGTGATCGGGCCTGTGTTGTTGTATTGCGAAATCGCCCCGCAGATCACGATCCGGGCGCCCCGTGCCAGATTCGCCAGCGCGGCGTCCAGAATCGCACCACCCACGTTGTCAAAATAGACGTCAATGCCCTTTGGACAGTGCGTCCGAAGAGACTGCTTTACGTCTTTGGAAGTGGACTTGTAGTCGATGGCTGCATCGAAGCCCAACTCATTGACGATGTAGCGGCATTTCTCCGCTCCCCCCGCGATACCGACGACCTGGCAGTTCTTGATCTTGGCGATCTGTCCCACGACCGCGCCCACTGCTCCCGCTGCGGCCGAGACGACGACCATTTCGCCCGGCTTCGGCTGGCCCGTGTCGAGAAGCCCGAAGTATGCGGTCATGCCTGTCATGCCAAGTACGCTGAGATACTTTGGCAGGGGAGCGATTCTCGTATCGATCTTTGTTACTGTTACTCCCCGGCCGTCGGTTACCGCGTACTCCTGTACTCCGAACACTCCGGAAACGTGATCGCCCACCGCGAAGCGCGGGTTACGCGATGCGGTCACGACTCCCACGCCCAGCGCCCGCATCAATTCTCCGATGCCCACTGGCGGTGCGTACGAGCGCGCGTCATTCATCCAGCCGCGCATCGCCGGGTCCAGCGAGATGTACAACACTTTGACCAGCAGTTCGCCTTCCTTCGGCTCCGCGACCGGTTCTTCCGCGTAGGTCCAGTCGCTGGGCTTCGGCATTCCTACCGGACGCGCCGCCAGCAGAAACTTGTGATTGGTGAGTGCCATAGTGACTCCTTCGAAAGTGTGACCTCAGCGGCTAAAGCCACCGATGAAAATAGGCGGTGATCGCAGCGGTAAACCGCTGCGCCACCCAAAATCAAGTGCAAGGCCGAATTAATTTTCAGACCGTATAGCGCTCGCTCGCGAGCAGCCGTCCTGCAATCTGGCGCCGCAGTGCAATCGAATTCACTGGATCGTGACTCGCATACTCGCGCAAGCGGGAAATGTACCCCCGCAGTTCGTCGCCTTGCGCGCAGGCGCTCAGAACCGTCCTCGACGACAGTTCGATCCGAGCGATGGCATCGCGCAAATACACGGCGCAGGCGTCCACAGCGTTGGCTCCTCCGCCGGCCGCTGTTAGTTTGCGACTGCGCAGCAATGCCGACTCCATGGCAAACACTTCCATGATGATGTCGGACAGGTTCATGATGATTTCCTGTTGTTGTTCGAGCTGCGCGCCATATTTCTGGTGCGCCACTCCCAGCGTCAGCAGGGCGATCTTCTTCGCGTTGTGGAGCAAGCTCAGCTCCGCATCGTTGGATTCGCGGGCCGCCAGCGCGGGCTGCGGATCGGTCTGCAGCAGGACGGCGCGAGCGGCCTCGAGCAACGGTAATTGTCCGCGCGCCGCGCGCTTCAGCGGCATGCCCGTGATTACCAACCGGTTGATTTCGCTCGTACCCTCGAACAGACGGTTAATCCGCGAATCGCGATAGGCGCGCTCGACCGCATAGTCCTGATGGTATCCGTAGCCGCCGTGGATCTGGACTCCTTCATCGACCACGTAGTCCAGCATTTCGGCGGCGTAGACCTTGACCATCGAGCATTCCGCCGCAAACTCCTCGATGGCCTTTAGCTCCTGGTTAGAACCACCCGCGGAAGCATCGGATGAGACTCCGGAACCGCCATGCATTTGATTTTCAATCAGCCCCGCCACCCGCCAGGCCATTGACTCGGCCACGAAAATCCGGATCGCCATTTCCGCCAGCTTGTGTTGAATCGCGCCGAACTCGGAAATCGTCGAGCCGAATGCCTTGCGCTGCTTGGCATACTTGATGGAAATGGCGAGCACGTTTTTCGCGGCTCCGACCGTGGCCGGACCCAGTTTCAGGCGTCCGATGTTCAGGATGTTGAATGCGATCACGTGTCCACGGCCAATTTCTCCCAAAACGTTTTCCACCGGCACCGGAACGTTGTCGAGATACACGGCCGTGGTGGAACTGCCCGTGATTCCCATCTTGTGCTCTTCCGCGCCGCTGCTTACGCCGGGAAAACTTCGCTCCACCAGAAACGCGGTGAACTTTTCTCCGCCAACCTTGGCAAACACTGTGAACAGATCGGCCGCGGCGCCATTGGTGATCCACATCTTCTGGCCATTCAGTATGTAGTGTTTTCCATCGGGCGAGAGATCGGCGCGTGTGCGCGCTGCCAGCGCATCGGAGCCCGCCAGTGGTTCGGTCAGCGCATAGGCAGCCAGCATCTCGACTTTGGCGAGCTTCGGCAAATACTTCCGCTTCTGCTGCGCAGTTCCAAAGTAGACGATCGGCAACGTGCCGATGCCGGTGTGGGCCGAGTGCCAGCCTGCATAAGAGCCGTCGCGTCCCAGGCGTTCAGCCGTGACCATCAATGACGGCAGATCCATCGCCATGCCGCCATACTCTTCCGGGATGGTCATCGCGGTCAGACCCAGCTCCGCCGCTTTCCGCAGCACTGCCATCGCGACGCCCGGCTTCTTTTCGCGGATCGCCGGCAGATTCGGCTCCACTTCGTTGGCCCAGAATTCATCCACCATGTGAGCGACGGCGAGATGTTCCTCGGTCAAGTCTTCCGGCGTGAAAATGTCCTGGGGTGCCGAGTCTTCGAGCAGAAACGCCGTTCCCTTTGTCGTCTTGCGCGGTATGTCTGTTAAAGTCGTCATGAAATACTCCTATGCCACCTTTTGAGATTGAGAATCTGAAAGCTTTGAAACAGTGCGAGGGACGCGAATTCCCCGCGACCGATTGGTTCGTCGTCACGCAGGATCGTATCCAGAAATTTGCCGACGCCACCGGGGACGACCAGTGGATTCACCTCGACCCGGAACGCGCCCAGCGCGAATCGCCCTTCGGCGGCACCATCGCCCACGGTTTTCTGACTCTTTCGCTGCTGAGTTATTGGATGAAGCAGGCAATCCAGATCCGCTCCGGCGTCGCGATGGCCGTCAACTACGGCCTGAATAAAGTTCGTTTTCCCGCGGCCGTTCGCGCGGGATCGCAGGTTCGAACCCGCATCACGCTGCTTTCGGCGAAGCGGTCGTCCGAAAAGGAGCCGCCCGAGTTCGTGGACGCGACTTTCCTGATCCATGTCGAAAGCCAGGCTTCGAGCAAGCCCTGCTGCGTCGCCGAGTGGCTGGTGCGGTATTACCCGCAGTGAGCAGGAACTCATATCGTCCCGCTCTCCGCGCAATACCATGACGCGCGCAGCAAAGTATGGATTCTCTCAGGCATGCACGCGAAGCGCGCATCTTGTGTCAATCCTTGAGCGTATCGGTAGTAGATCTGCTGAATAATAACGGCGACTTTGAAGCGGGCAAATGTCAGATAGAAAGTCATGTCGCCACGATCGCGTCCAGTCGCGGTCGCGTAGCGCTCGACCAGTTGCGCCCGCGTCAGTGTGCCCGGCAGCGTGGTCGGCGCGCTGCGAATCTCTTGCAGATCTTCCGGATCTTGCGGATCGGTCCAATACGCGAGCGCCGTCCCCAGATCCGTCAGCGGGTCTCCGAGAGTGCACATCTCCCAATCGAGGACGCCAACGATCGTTGGCAGGCCGTTGGTCGCGTCGTCCGGATCGAGCACAACGTTGTCATACTTGTAGTCGTTGTGGATCAGCGCTGTCTCATGACGGGCCGGCATTCGTGCGGTGAGCCAGGCGGAAATGCGTTCGACTTCGGGCAGGTCGTGCGTTTTCGAATTGTAGTAGCGCTCGATCCAGCCCTTGACTTGGCGTTCGAGATAGCCTTGCGGTTTGCCTAGATCAGCCAGGCCAATCGCGGCGTAATCCAGTTGGTGCAGACGCGCGAGATTATCGACGAACGCTTCGCTCAATCGCCGCGCGGTCTCCGGCGGAAAGGGCACACCCGGAGGCGGGTCGCGGCGCACAATCATTCCGCGAATCGGTTCCATCAGGTAGAACGGCGCATTGAGAATGGAAAGATCATCGCAATAGAGGAGCACCTTTGGCGCAACCCGGTAGGCGGGGTGCAGTTTCGACAGCACGCGATACTCGCGCCCCATGTCATGCGCGGATCGCACCTTGCTGCCGAAGGGCGGGCGTCGCAACACAAGCTCCTTTTTGCCCAGCCGCAGCAGGTAGGTGAGATTGGAGTGGCCGCTCGGGAACTGTTCGACGGAAACTGGACCGCTGTGGCCGAAGTGCTCCAGCAAAAACGGCTGCAGCCGGGCGATGTCGAGTTCTTCGCCTGCCCTTACCGTTCCCGCCTGATCGCAAAGTGCCACCATATTTGCAATTCCTGTATCGGTTACCGGTACGTTAGCAACGAGTCCGCGTCGAGGTGCGGGTGCGCATTGAACATGCTCAAAGTGAAGCGCTCACCCGAAGCCAAAAACT
>JBEKXC010000098.1:0-16449 GCA_049512435.1 Terriglobales bacterium
TTGCAGTTTTTGTTCGCCTTCGCCTTCCACGCTTTCAGATTCTTCACGAGCTTCGTAGGGATCGGAATCTCGCGTTCCTTGTACGCCTTCGGCGTCCATCCCCTGTCCGGCTTGTGGGTGACGCGAACGATTGATCCGACGAGGTTGATGTCTCGCCACTCGGTATACATCACTTCCTGCTCGCGCTCGCCCGTCATAAGGAAGAATTCATACCAGAGCCGTTCTTCCGCGTCACAGGCGGCGAACAGCTTATCGAGTTCTTCCTGTTCGTAAACCTCCGGTTCCTCTTCGGTGTAGCGCGGCCAGTCATTTTTTCCCGCGAGCCCACGAATCCCTTGCGCCTTCAGGAATGTCATCACGTTCGAAAATTTATTCCAGCAGCTCCGCTGGGACTGCTCCTTGTCGTCCCGCAAGAATGCGGCGAACTTCAGCAAATCTTTTCGATCGAGATCCTCCAGGCAGAACTTCGGGCAGCTCTCTTGGAAATATTCGAGAGCCGTTGAATATGCAGAATGGGTCTTTGGTTTCTTCGTAAGCTTTATTTCAGCGAGGTAGTCTGCGATGGTCGTTGGAACCGATCTGCGACCGTCCTGGGCGGCGGGAGAAACTACGGTGACGCCGCTGTTGACCGCATTGAGCTCGGCCTCCTTACGGTGCCGTTTGGCGGCGGCCTCAGCAACGTCCTTGCCTACCGACACCCGAACGCGGTGAAGACCATTGCGCCATTCCAGGTAGTACGCCCCCTCGGGGTGCACTTCCTGTTTTCCATCGACGAGGACGTAATTTGGCCTGATCCGGCCATTGGCTGCGAGAACGACTGGGCAGTAGCGAAGGCCGCTTTCGGTCTTCACCCTTTTGGTGAGATTGACTTGCCGGTTCACGTGGGCTACCTCATTTCGGTATCACCCACGGTATCACAGTATGTCAAGTGCAACAAAACAAAAGAACTGGCGGAGAGAGTGGGATTCGAACCCACGTTACCCTTTCGAGTAAACACGCTTTCCAAGCGTGCGCCTTCAGCCACTCGGCCATCTCTCCGTTTTCTTGACTTAACAGAATTCCTTCAAATTATTGTACACACGCTCGCGAGGAATCTGTTTGACCTAAATTTCAGCCGTTCATCGGCGAACTTCCTACCGCTCACGATTACTTCTGTGCCAATCTTACGATTGCAATCAGATTCGCAACCCGCTCCGGTGCATGATGGAAAGAGCGAAAGAGTGAAAGAGCCCGGCCCGATAGTTGATCTAGTTCGACAATGCCGCCACCACAACAGAAACCGAATGCGGTCATGTGATCGTCTGTCATGTTTCTACTGGCACGAGAATTCCAACGCACTGCCCACTTTGCTTACGCGACCGAGCCACTCCTTACTGTCCACGAACTACGGCCGAATCGGGCCGCACACGAGAAGCCGCGGTGACGCCTTTTGTTCTCGATGACGTTCGCGCGGAGGATGTGAGTGTCGCGCTCAATGTAGGAGGCCATCGCTGTGCGCGCCGGCCAGCCCCTGCGGCACAGCCCTATCCTGGACGGCAGCGGCGTCGACAGCACCGTCTTGCCCGTTGCTGGTGCTTATAACATATCGGGGGAAATCGACGCGCTGGTCCGTGGCCGCTGCGTATTCGAGCTGGGCGGGGAGATCGCGGACTGTGAGCTGATCTACTCGTCTTAGCTCTTATTCCTAGCTCTCCTCGGGCTTGTTCAATTGCTGGGCGAGGTAGTTCTCGTAGGTCATCTCTTGAATCGCGTGGAGTTGGCCTTCCAGCCAGTCGATGTGATGTTCTTCATCGAGCAGGATCTTCTCCATCAGTTCGCGCGAACCATTGTCTCCGGCCGCTACGCTGGCCTTGATGCCTTCGTTCAGGCGTTTCACGGCCGTGTATTCGAGTTGCAAATCGTTTTCCAGTTGTTGCTTGACGGTTTGCCCGATATTGATCCTGAAATAGTCGGTCATGTTGGGAGCGCCATCGAGATAGAGGATGCGTTCTATCAGAATCTCGGCGTGCTGCATTTCTTCGATGGATTCCTTGCGAATTTGCTTAGCCATTCGTTGATAGCCCCAGTTCTCGCACATCTCAGCGTGAAGAAAGTACTGGTTGATGGCGGTGAGCTCGGCTTTCAACACTTCGTTCAGAATAGCAATAATTTTGGCGTCGCCTTTCATAGTTCGCCTCTCTTGGGGGACAGTTCCCAGTTCCCGATTCACAGTGCCCAGTGAAAAGCACAACAGTTCTAACTGAGAACTGAACAGAGAATTGTACTAGAAGAGAAGAATCAGGAGCGGGATCCCAAAGCAGCAGCCGTGGCGTTGGGCGTTTCCGGCGCCACCGTAGCGTTGCCATTGGTTGGCTGGGCAGGCTTGGCTGGAACCGTTCCCTCAACCACGCGGTGATTCAGGCAGTAGAGCGCGAGTTCCAGACGGTCGGCAACTCCCAGTTTGTCGTAAACTTTGCGGAGATAATTCTTGACCACTTGCTCGGTGGTGCCAACCCGCAGGGCAATCTCTTTGTTCTTCATGCCCTGGGTGACGCACGAAACGATGAGCGACTCTTTGGGCGTGAGCGACACTTTGGGACGCGACCCTGCCGGACGCATGCCCTGTGTGCGATAGGCCTGCATCACCCACGCGATGGCGCGGCTATCGAGCCAGGGTTCACCCTGGGCGACTTTGCGTAAGCATTCCACCAGCATTTCCGGCTCAATCTCGCGCGAAACGATGCCATGCGCTCCGCGTCGGAACAACTCAAGCGTCATCTCCTGGTCTGGCTCCTGCAGTACGACGACTAAACGGCAGTTCGTATTTTGGCGGAGAAGATCGGAAACTGCGTCGGCTGGATTCGGGGCCAGAATGGCCTCAAAGATCACAACGTCAGCGGAGAATTTTTGGATCGCCATAACCGTCTGATCGAAACTCTCGGCTTGGCCGACAACCCGTATATCGTCTTCGAGAGCAAATATTTTGCGCAGCCCGGCGCGAAATATGGCCTGGGTATCCGCCACAATCACGCGGATCGTGCCTTTGCCATCCTCAGGCTGAATACCTGCGCCTGGCTCGACACTGACCGAACTGCCGACTGAACTACTGACAGAAGTACTGCCCATCCGTCCTCTTTTCGCGCCCTACTGGCGCGCCCGGCATTCTTGCAAACTACTTGCGCTCAAACCGGTACTCGTCAATGACCACGCCGACTCCACGCCGGCCACCATCTTCAAAGCTGCGGACCACTCGCCCCCGACAGTCCACTTGCACATCGGCTTCTGCGCCCACGACATCAGCGGGAAGAGAGAGCGTGAAATCGACGGCAGAACCTACGGGCACATCGGCATCCATGCGGAACAGGACGCCGTTGGCGGAAATATTCTCGGTCTCGATTGTCTTTCCCGCGATTCCCTGGCTCAAGACTCCAGCCTGATTGATTGCCGAGGTCGACTTTAGTGCCACCGGCAGTTTGATGGGAAAGCGCGGCGCGCCTTGCACGTCCGTATAACCCTTTCGATTCTTGCTGCCTTCAGCAACGGTTCCCTTGGCGGTTTCAGACACGTTTGCGACGACCTTCCTTCCGGTTCGAGCCATGCACCACTCCGATTGAGCATGTGCACATTTCAGGGCGAGATTACACCCCAGCATGGGCAATGCAAAGTTACGGAAGTCATGGAACAAGGGCGGCGAAGTGTCGGTAGTACAGCGACTTAGGGGCGTAGCAGTTGAGCACTCAGCATGCAGCACCTGTTGGTTTTGCTGCCTGGCCAATTCTTGGAAGGAATGCCGCCTGGCCTCATTCCGTCCGGTTGGAGCCACGCTGCAAGGAGGGTGGCACGATCGTGCGATCCGAAGCGAAGACAAACGAACCTACCGCTAACCAACTGGACTTGCTTGATCAAGCCAGCCCCCTCGCACGTCAAGTTTGCGGTCCAACCGAGACCATCGCGAAACTTGGGGTCAGCCGCACGCGCTCCGTTACAGAAAGGTTTGTTCTCGGACTTGCCGCAGCGGCACAGGGTGATGCGGTGGCGGATTTCGTAGGCCTGGCCATCGGAGCCAATGGGCGCGATGCCCCCGCGCACCCACAACGGGCCGATTTGCGGAAGCCGTAACCAAACAGTACTGCTATCGTTAAACTCCCGCACCTTCGTCGCCGGTGCTAGCATGTCGAACGATTCGTCTTCGCTGGCGCTTATGCCACTCCTCGGCCGTGATCTCCCAGATTTCCGCCGGCAATCGGCCGGAAACGAAGTCTCGCTCTTCGGTGGCCACGATGCGCATTCCCTGTCTTTCAGAAATGCGGCGCGAGGCCTCGTTGGCCATCGCCTTGGGAGATCGGAGGATAGGAAATTTCAGAACGTCGAACCAATAGTCGGTGACCACTTCGCAGGCTTCACTCATCAGGCGCCGCCCTTGCCAAGGCAGGCCGAGCCAGAATCCGCGATTGTGATTTTCCGCTCTCATCAAGCCGATCGTGCCGATCACACGGGAAGAATCGCTCTTGAGCCTCAGGGTCCAGTGCCATTCTTCTCCGCGTTCGATCGCCGGAAGAGCGATATCTCGGCAATACGTCAGCGCACCATCGGGTGGATAGGGCCACGGCACCCTTCCGGCCAGAAACTGCACGAGTTCCCAGTGGGGGAAAAGAACCTGAATTTGTTCGGCGTCGGAGAGTTCGAGAGGACGCAACCACAAACGTTCTGTTTCGAGTACAGGTGTCATACCGACAACCTCATCGCGTTGCCCGCCTGACTGGGTTCGCAGCCGGACCGCAGCCGCTCATTCGAGACTTTCAAAACTTTCAGAACTTTGTCACTTCCGTGAAATTAAATTCGTTCACCTTCATTGCCGGCACTACCATGTCAAAAGATTCCTCGCCGCAGGCGCGAACCGGGGCGCTCATCGCTTCGACATTCGATAGCATCGAGATCAGGCTTTGGTTAAAGCGGAAATTGCGCACTCCGCACTGAATCTTGCCATTCTCCACCAGAAACGTCCCGTCGCGGGTCATGCCAGTCATGATCTTTTCATAGGGATCGATTTCGCGAATGTACCAGAGGCGCGTCACCAGCACGCCGCGCTCGGTTGACGCGATCATCCGGGCGACGCTTTGCGGCTTTTCTGGCGCTCCAAACACAATATTCAGCGGCATCTCTCCCACCTCGTTCGGTAAGGGAAATCCGTGCCCCGTGGGTTCGATCAGGCCGGCCTTGCCCGCATATTCCGAATTCCTCATCTTCTGTGCCGTGGCACGCGCATAGACTACGCGCTTCACCACACCGTTCTCGACCAACTGCACGCGCTGGCGTTGCATGCCCTCGCCGTCGAAGGGCGAACCTGCCTGCAGAGGATGCGCGACGTCATCCGAGATGTTGATGTTCTCGCCAAACAGTTGGGTGCCGATCCGATCATTCAAAAACGAGCGTTGGTCGAGAATCGCGACGCCGCTGTAATCCCAGAACATGAACCCAACAATGTCGAGGACGGCGGCCGGTTCGAGAATTACTGTGTACTTCCCCGGCGCAATTTCCCGCGGATGGGCAGACTCGACCGCCTTTTGCGCAGCCGTCTCCGCCAAGCGCGTGGCATCGAGGTTACTCACATCGGGCGAATTCAATTTCTGCCAGCCGGAGGAATCGTCGGCCAGCATGGTGATGGAAATCTCCGCCAGCGTCTGATGATGCCAATTCGCCAGGCCACGCGAGTTAAAAATTCCCTCCTGCGATTCGGAGGACGAGTAGATCCCCGCCGTCGTCATCTCGTTTCTGTCGGCAACGGACACGATGCGCCTGACCACCTCCGCGCGATCGGCAGGAGTGATGGCTGCGGTCTCGTCAAAAAAACGTGTAGCGCGGACACTCTTCTCCGCGAACGTGTTCCCGGAATTCGCTTCGTCCGGCGTAGGCATCGGCAGCAACTCAGGATCAGGTGCCTGCACACGGGCAAGATTCTCCGAAGCGGCGACTGCCCGCCGCAGACTCTCCTCGTCAAACTGATTGGCGGTGGCGCGCGCTGTCTTACCCTGGAAATTCGTTCGAATGGAAACGATGGAGTTCTCATCCTTCACATTTTGATGAATGACGTTGTTGGCGAAGCGGGTCAGGGCGAAGCGGGAGCCGGTGAAAATGGCCTCGACCTCGTCAGCGGACGAGAAGCGGCGAATCCGGTCGAAGATGTCAGCGGCTTGTTCTTTGGTCAACATTCCCAATTTCAGGTAGAGACGAGGCTCGCCGCGTCTCCGACGGGGCAAGTCCCGTCTCTACGAATAAGCCGAGCCAACGCGAATATTCCGAAAGCGCGCCGGGCTGGCGCCGTGTCCGGTGCCCACGACCTGTTGCGGCTGACCCTTGCCGCAGTTTGGAGTTCCCCACAGCGCCCATTCGTCGCGCGAACAGATCGCGTCCATCGAATTCCAAAACTCTGTCGTGATGCCGGAATACGAAGGATTCTTCAGCATCCGCGCGCGCTTGCCGTGCTTGATCTCCCATGCGATCTCGCACCCGAACTGAAAGTTGTAGCGCTTGTCGTCAATCGACCAGGACTTGTTGGTCTCCATGTAGATGCCGTCATCGGTCGCGGCAATGAGTTGCTCGAGACTCAGCGGCTTCTCTCCGGGCAGAATGCTGACGTTGGTCATGCGAATCATGGGCAGCCGATTCCAACCCTCGGCGCGCAGCGTTCCGCCGGATCGCGCTGCGCCGATGGTGTGGGCAGTTTCGCGCGAACTTAGATAGCCGGTGAAACGTCCGTCCGTGATGATCGGCGTAGACTGCGCGGCCACACCTTCGTCGTCATAAGCAAAGGTTCCGAGGCCAGGTCCGTGTTCCTGCCGTGCGTCGGCTACAACGTTCACGAGTTCGCTGCCGTAGCGCAGATTTCCCAGCTTCTCAAGAGTGAGAAATGAGGTGCCAGCAAAATTCGCCTCCATCCCGAGCACACGATCCAGCTCAATCGGATGCCCGATGGATTCGTGAATCTGTAAACCAAGCTGCGATCCATCGAGAATAATCGTGTACGTACCTTCCGGACATTGGTCCGCGTGGTGCAATGCGACGGCTTCCTCCCCTACGCGCCGGGCATTCTCCAGCAATTTCATTTCTTCGATCAGTTCGTAGCCGCGGTTCTGCCATTGCCCGCCGAACGAATTCGGATAAGACCGCTTCTGAATCTCGGAATCGGCAAACGCATACGCCGTATAGCCGGCGCCGCTCAAATATTTCGTCTGATGGATGTCCGATCCCTCGGAAGAAAGAAACCATGACTCTTCGCGCTGGAAGTTCATGCCGGCTTCGGCAAGCGTCACGCCGCCCCCGGCGCGCATCTCCGCGTCAACTTTCAGCAACAAATCGAGATTCTGCTCCACCGAGTTGGTGAACGGATCGACTTTGTAAGGAGTCGTCCATTCCGCCGTCGCCGCAGGCTCGGGAGCCAGTCGAACATCTTCACGCTTTACCCGCGCCGAGGCCTTTGCAATCTCGATCGCTTGCCTGGCGGCGGCTTCCACGGCGACGCGGCTCAAATCCGCGGATGCAGCAAATCCCCACGCACCTTCCGCGATCACACGCACGCCAATGCCGAGCGACTCCGACTCCGAGGCATGACCCACGCGTCCGTTCTTGGTGGTTAGCGAGCGGTTGCGGATCGCGACCACGCGCGCATCGGCATAGGTCACTCCGCGCACAGATGCGGTGTCCAGAGCCTGTCGGGCAACAGTCTTCATTTGCAGATTTAACCTATCACGAGCGCTTGAGGATCGGGATCTGTCGAATGATTTGTTGAATAGTGTCGCTCAGTGTTGTAGCTCAGTGCAGCCCCGGGGCGGCTACCGCCAGCGGCGCCGGCTTGCGCGCAACCTCGATCAGGAAGCGGCCCGCCTGCAGATGGTCTCCGCTCGCCTCTTCGTTCGTGCCGTCCGTACCGCCGGGATCGGTCCACATACCGCTCATTTCCACTTTGCCCAGCTCCACCCTGCCGGCCGCCGCCATCTTGGTAGGCTGTCGCCGCTGCTTGTCGACGTAAGCTTTGATCACCTGGGTCGCTAACCGCGCCGCCAGCTTCCCGTGCTCGCCGCCTTCGAACAACACGCACACGATGATGTCCGGATTGCGCCGCGGCGTGAATCCCACAAACCATCCATTCTGAGCGAAATCAGTGTCGTTCTTATGCTTCGCGCGCAGAGCCAGCGAAACAATCTGTGCCGACCCGGTCTTGCCGGCGATGTCGATTCCCGCAATATGCGCCGACGGAGCCGTGCCTTCCGGCAAAAGGACTCGGCTCAACGCATCGGTGATGGTGTTCCATCCCGTCGGGTCAATCGGAATGTTTGTTACTTCCGTATAGTGCGTGGTCTCAACGAATCCCGGCGGCAGGTTCGTCGGATTGATCACGTGCGGGACCACCATGCGCCCATCCATCGAAATGGCGCCGACGGCGCGCATCAGCTGCACGGGAGTGATCGCCACCGCGCCCTGGCCGATGCCGACAGAAATTGTTTCTCCGGCGAACCACTTCTGTTTGAAGTTGCGGATCTTCCACTCTTCCGAAGGCATCACGCCGGTTACTTCGTTGGGCAGATCGATGCCGGTCTTCTGGCCAAGTCCGAAAGCGGTCGCGTATTTTGCGATGCGATCGATGCCGAGTTTTTCCGCCAGCGTATAAAAGAAAACATCGCAGGACTGGTAAATCGCCTTCGGCAGATCGACTCCGCCGTGGCCGGTTTTCACCCAGCATCCGAAACGCCGGCCATAGAACGTGGCGCCCCCGTTGCAGTTCACGTGCAAGGTCTGGGCAATCCCTTCCTGCCATCCGGCCGTCGCCATAATGACTTTGAACGTCGAGCCGGGCGCGAGCTGCGCCTGAATCGCTTTGTTCAGCAGCGGCTTGTCGGGATCGTTGATCAGTTTGTCCCACTCGTCCCGAGAAATCTTCACCGCAAAATCGTTGGGATCGAACGTCGGACGGCTCACCATCGCCAGGATTTCACCAGTGTGCGGATCCATCGCCACGATCGCGCCGTTCTTCCCTTCGATGGCCTCTTCCGCCGCAATCTGCAAATCGAGGTCCAGGGTCAACTTGAGCTGCTTGCCGGGCTCGGCGGGCGTTTCGTCCAGTCGCCCAACTTCCCGCCCATGGCTATTCACCAGCGCGCGCCGCGATCCATTCTTGCCCATCAGGATGCTGTTGTACTGCTTCTCCACTCCGCTGACGCCGACCACGTCGCCTGGATTATAGAGTTCGAACTGCGGCTGGTTGAGCATGTCTTCGGTCACTTCGCCCACGTAGCCGACGAGGTGCGCCATGAATCCGTTGCGCGGATAGAGGCGCCGGTGCGCCATGATGGTTTCAAGTTCGGGAAGTTCGTTCTTATGCGATTCGATGAATGCCAGCTCGTCCGGCGTAATGTCTTCCTTCAGGAAAATCGGCTGGTACTGTGGCATCGAAGAGAAGCGCCGGATGCGCTGCCGCACTTCGTCGGCGTTCAAGTGCAGCCCCTTGGCGATGGCGTCGGCGTCCGCCACCAGATCGCGCGAGGATTCGCGCAGCAGCAGCGCGGAAAACGAGGGGTAGTTGTCGACAATGATGCGGCCTTCGCGATCGAGAATTTTGCCCCGCGGCGCCAGAATCGGGACATTGCGAACGCGGTTCTTCTCCGCCAGCAAGGCATACTCATCGCTGTGCATCACCTGCAGCCGCCACAGCCCGTATGCCAGCAGCAGAAAAATGAACAACACGGCGTACTGCACGGCGGTGAGCCGGAGAGCGGAAACCTTTTCTTCGCGGCCGAACATCAGTCCTCAGTTCCTGCAATTCTCAGTTCTCGCAGCCGGCACGAGCGCCCCAGCCGAAATCGAAATCGGCGATTGCCATACCCCTGGAAAGCTGCTGGAAGAGTTAACTGTATTCTAACTCCACGCCCGTCTTGCCCGAAACCTTGCAACCGGAACGAAAGTTTTGCAGTCGAATACTGGTAGCTGCTGCGGATCCCCCTGACAGCGCGTGGTGAAAATGGGATTCGTATCAGCACGCCTTCAGGCGTGCCGAAAGCGCTTTACAATGGCCGCGCCTCTACGCGCTGGGTCTCGGACTTTCACCACAGGCTCTTTAGGCAATCATTTCAATAGCATCGGCAGGTCATGTCCAAACGGGAATTGAAGTTGTCACCTCGTCGGGACAACAATACTGGAGGGACTTACGTCTTACTTAGTTCCAGCCTAGGAATCGAATGCGGATTCGCAGTTTCATCATCGCTTACGCGCTCGTACTCGCCATTCTGCTGTTCGCCGATCGGCGTCCCGGAAGCACGCAGCAGGATCGCTATTCGCACGTGGTGGACCTGACCGATGGTCAAACCGCGACCGCGCCGCATGCTTCAGCCTCGGAATCCAGAACCCACATCATTGCTCCAGATGCGCTCATTCCCGGGACTTGGGCTGCCGGCCAGATTCCGCCGGAGCGTCTCGTGGCTCCGCTTGTAGTTATGGATTTGAATGCAATAGATAAGACCGCAGGGGTCGAAGGCAAGTCCCAGATTTCTCTCGACGATATCGCAGCCTGGGAATCGCACCATGGGATGATTCCGCAAGGAGCCGTCGTCGCCATTCGGCGCGCGGGCGAAGCCGACGTCTTGCCGGCATCTGATCGCTCGACAAGGCCGCGAATTCCGCTCCCCATCGCCCGCGACGCGGCAATGTTCCTCATCGAGGCGCGCTACACCATCGGGTTTGCCGTTGAGACGCCGGTGAACTTGACGTCTGACCGTACGCTGGCGCGACAACTCGCCCTCCGTGGAAACTACGTGGTGGAAGGAGCCGCGCGCTTCAATTCGTTGCCTGCGACCGGTTCACTCATCATCATCGCCCCCGCCAAGAAGACGATCAAAAAGCCAGGCGAGACCCCGGTCCGCATTTTGGCCATGGTGAGATAGTCGGAGTGCGCACTTAGCCTTTAGCTCTTAGCCAGTCTCGCCACGGTTTTCTTTTTCCTGCACCGCACTTCACTTCGAGTTCATCTACTCATCCGGAGGGATTTCAATGTCTGACCCCCGTTATCCCATTGGAAAATTTTCCTACACCGGCCCGCTTACGCCAGAACAGAAACAGCAATGTCTCACCGACATCGAGCAGACTCCCGCACGGTTGCGTGCCGCCCTCGGTGGGCTTTCGGACCAGCAACTGGACACTCCTTACCGCGATGGCGGCTGGACGCTGCGCCAACTGGCGCATCACGTCCCCGACAGCCACATGAACTCCTACATTCGTTTCAAGCTGGCGCTCACCGAAGACGACCCCACCATCAAGCCGTATATGGAAAATGTCTGGGCCGAGTTGCCCGAGGCCAAGCTCGCGCCGATCGAAGTGTCGCTCGCCTTGCTCGATTCCCTGCACCAGCGCTGGATGCTGATGCTCCGCAAACTCACCGACGCAGAATGGAAGCGCACCTTCCGCCATCCTGAACTGGGCCCGATGTCGCTGGAGAAAAATCTAGCCCTCTATTCATGGCACGGACGCCATCACGTAGCGCATGTCACGAGTTTGCGCGAGAAGATGGGATGGTAAGAGCGCTATGAGCTACGACAGGCCTGCCTTCCACGCCAGATAACTCGTTGCCTCGCGCATCACCGCCACCAAGCGCTCCCACAGAGAGTGGGGACGCGACTCGGGCCTCGGCGCCAGCTCCACTTGCACGCCTTCGTGCTCGAGCAAAGCGCGAATGCGAAATACATGGTATGCATCGCTTACCGCAATGCAGCTCTGCATGCCATTCGCGCGCATGATGTTGGCCACCCTTGCCGCCGACTGCGCCGTATCGGAGCCTTGCGTCTCCGCGATCAGAGCCCGCTCCGGGACGCCGCGCCGCAGAAGATAGCTTCTCCCAACCCCGCCCTCGCTGAAGTCCGGATCCTGCCCCGCTCCGCCGGTCGTGATCACCACTGGCGCCATGCCCTTCTGAAATAATTCGTAACCATGATCGAGCCGCGCCCGGTACACCGGCGAAGGCCGCCCCGCGTATTCGGCAGCTCCAAAAATCGCGATTACATCGGCTTTTCTCGTGGGTGTTTCTGCGGCGGCGCGCACGATCCGTGATCCGGTAATGCCAAAAAATAAAAGCAGGGCCCCCAACGCCGCCAGCAAGAACAGCGGCCAGGGACGCAGCCAGAAGGATTTGTTTGGGTGAGATGGATCGGTGTCTTCGGACATCAATATAGAACCAAGCTGCAAAGCTCCAAGGTTTCAAGGTAAATCAACCGGACCGAGAGCGCCAATCTAAAGATCGCAACCTCGAAACTCCGAAACCTCAAAACTCCGAAACCTGGAAGCCTTGAAACCTGCCCTAAGACAATGCTTCGACGATATCCTTCGCCGCAATCGCGCCTTCGCGCAGAATTTGCCAGCTACCGTCTTCTTTGAAATGCACGATCGTCGATGAAACGGTCCGCGGAGACTTGCCACCGTCCACGATCAGCGAGATGCGGCCCTGCAGTTGCCCCTGCACCTCCTCCGCGGTGGTGCATTCCGCCGCGCCGCTCAGGTTGGCGGAGGTCGCCGTGATCGGAATTTTTGCCGCCCGCACCACTGCCAGCGGGATTTCGGCCGCGGGCACGCGCAGCGCTACGTTCCCCGTGTTCGCGGTGACCTTCAGCGGAAGATGCGAGGCTGCGGGCACAATCATGGTGAGCGGCCCCGGCCAAAACCGGCGCGCCAGAAGGTGGAAATCATCCGGCAGGGGACGCGCAAATTCCTCCGCCTGGTCCACATTCTCGATCAGCAGCGAGAGCGGCTTGTGCCGCAAACGCGACTTGATCTCATACACTCGCTCCACCGCGCGCAAGTTGAACGGGTCCGCCGCTAATCCGTAGAACGTGTCGGTCGGCATGCCCAGCACCTGGCCGGCCTGAATTTGCTCGGCGGCATACTTGATCAGCGAAGCCTCGGGCGCTACTGCATGAATTTTCAGGATTTCCGCGCGCACTATCGTCCCTTCCTGATGGTCGGCGTAAAGACTGTCCGCGTCAACCTTGTCGGCGTAAGCATTGTCGGTGTAAACATTGAAATGTACCATACATCCTAATCTTGGAACCAACCTATGAAGCAAGAGGCGAAGGCTGGGCGAACTCATAGTCAAACGGATCGTCAGGCGGATCGTCGAACTGATCGTCAAGCGGACCGCTTGCGCCCCGTCGTCGGCCGCCACAACCAAAGACTGAAAGAATTAAGGCTCGCCTTCCGGCGCGCTGAACTGACTGCCCAGGGAGAGTGTGCCATCGAAGGCATCAAGCTGCTCGAAGAAGCATTGCGCAGCGGCCAGCATTTGGAGAGCGTCTTTTTTAGCGAATCGGCCCGCCCTCTTGCCGAAAAGCTTCTGCCCCAGGTCGGCGCCCGGAAGATCAACGCCCGCACCGAAACGCTCGTCTTGCCGAATGCACTTTTCAACTCGATCGTGCCGAGCGACGCGCCCCAGGGCGTGGCGGCGCTCGTCAAGCTGCGGGCTTTTTCTGCCGCGCAGCTACTCGACCGCTCCAGCGACGGCCCGTTCGTCGTAGCGGCTGGACTGCAGGACCCTGGTAACCTGGGCACGATTCTGCGTTCCGCCGAAGCCTTTGGCGCCGCCGGAATTTTTCTGACCGAAGGAACCGTCAGCGTTTACAACTCGAAGGTTCTGCGCGGCTCGGCGGGTTCGATTTTTCGCTTGCCTTTCTTGCAGATCGCTTCTGCGGAACTGATTCCGCTTCTGCGCGCCCGCGGCGTGCGCCTCCTTGCAACGTCTTCGCACCAGGGAACTCCGCTGCCCAGGATTTCATGGACTCTCCCGCTCGCGATCTTCATCGGCAATGAAGGTGCGGGCCTGTCCCGTGAAGTTATGCGCCAAATGGACGAAATCCTAGCCATTCCGCAATCGACGCAAGTCGAATCGCTCAACGCAGCAGTCGCCGCCAGCATCGTATTGTATGAAGCTGCAAGAAGCCGTAAAGGCAGTTTCCAGTTCTCAGTTCCCGGTTCCCCAGTCGATGCGGAGAACGGGTTCCCTGAGAACTGAGAACTGAGAACTGTCTCTGTGGTGAAATGATCCCGTGAATCTATTCCAGCCCATCCCGCCCGAAGACTCCAGCCTTCTGGGCACGCGCCCGCTGGCCGACCGCATGCGTCCGCGCGCGCTCGATGAATTCGTTGGGCAAGAGCATCTGGTCGGACCCGGCAAACCGCTGCGCGTGCAGATCGAGCGCGATGACCCCACGTCGATGATCTTCTGGGGCCCTCCCGGCACGGGCAAGACCACGCTCGCCAAGATCATTGCCCGCATCACCAAGGCCGACTTCATCGAGTTCTCCGCCGTTCTCGCCGGCATCAAGGAAATCAAGCAGGTCATGAGCGATGCCGACCGCGCCCGCCAGTACGGCACCCGCACCATCGTCTTCGTCGACGAAATTCATCGCTTCAACAAAGCGCAGCAGGATGCCTTCCTGCCGCACGTCGAGAAAGGCAGCATTCGCCTGATCGGCGCCACCACAGAGAATCCGTCCTTCGAAATTAACTCCGCACTGCTCTCGCGCTGCCGTGTTTACGTTCTGAAGCCGCTCACCGAAGATGAGATTGTCCTGCTACTCCAACGTGCGCTCAGCGATACCGAGCGTGGTCTGGGCCAGATGCATCTTGAAGCCGCTGACAACGCTCTTCGCAAAATCGCCGCCTACTCGAGTGGCGACGCCCGCAGCGCTTACAACGTCCTCGAAGTTGCCGCGTCGCTCTCCATTGAAACTTCGGTAGAGACGCGGTTAACCGCGTCTCCGCCCGGAGCCACCAAGATCACCGAAACCACGATCCAGGAAGCCATGCAGAAGCGGGTTCTGCTCTACGACAAAGGCGGAGAAGAGCACTACAACATCATCTCCGCGCTGCACAAATCGGTTCGCAACAGCGATCCCGACGCCGCCCTCTACTGGCTCGCTCGCATGCTCGAAGCAGGAGAAGATCCGCTCTACATCGCCCGCCGCGTGGTCCGCATGGCGGTCGAAGACATCGGCCTCGCCGAACCGAACGCGCTCGCCCTGTGCATGGCCGCTCGTGACGCCGTCGATTTCATCGGCATGCCCGAAGGCAACCTCGCCCTCGCGCAAGCGGTCGTCTATCTTTCGATAGCACCCAAATCGAACGCGCTCTACACTGCCTACAGCGCGGTTCTGCAAGATGTGGAGCAAACCACCGCCGAACCCGTCCCGCTGCACCTGCGCAACGCCCCCACCGGGCTGATGAAGGGCCTGGGCTACGGCCGAGACTATCAATACGCCCACGACACCGAAGAAAAGGTCGCTGATATGCAGTGTCTGCCCGACAGCCTGCGCGACCGCGTCTACTATCGCCCCACCAATGAAGGAGTTGAAAAGCGGATTCGCGAACGCCTGGAAGAGATCAAACGGCTCAAGCAGCCCGCTTCCAGCCGCACATTACATCCAGCAAAAAGCCGAACAAAAAGAGAATCTGAAACCTGATTCTTGCAATCTTATAAACAGTCAGCAGCTACAGGCAGGAGGGTTTCGTGGCCACCAGCCCGCTCATGGATTTCGGCTTCTCCGCTCAGCCTTTGCCCGAGCCGTCCGCACTCCGGATCACCGAACTGGTGCGCCTGCAAAAATTCGCGCAGCGCATCACCTCCACTCTCGACATCGAAGACCTCGTTCCACGGATCGTGGACGAGGTTGCCGCGTCGCTCGGCTGCGTCGAAATCAACCTCTATCTGCGTGATCCCGAGCAATCTGAGTTCATACTGGCCGGCGTTCGCGGCTGCACCGTTCACGGCAAGGGCCATCGCCTCAAGTTAGGCGACGGAATGGTGGGACACGTCGCAGCCACCGGCAAAATGCACTACGCTCCCGACGTCACGCATGATCCTTACTACATGGCCTGCGAGCCCGATACGCGCTCCGAAGTCGCCATCCCGCTGCAACGCGAGGGCGATCTGGTTGGAGTTTTCACCGCTTCCCATTGCGAGATCAACGCGTTCTGTCCTGATCAACTGCGTTTGTTGCAAGGACTGTGCGCTCACGTCGCCGTCGCGGTACACAATGCCCAGCGCTTTGGCGATGAGCGCGAACAACGCAAGCGCATGAGCCGCGAGGCCGAAGAAGCGCGCGCGATTCAGCAGGCTCTGTTGCCTCGCAGCTCTCCTCTGATCCCCGGGTTCTCTGTATCCGGTCTTTCGATTCCAGCGGGATTGGTTGGCGGCGACTGGTATGACTTCATTCCGCTCAGCGACGGACGCTGGGGGCTGGTTCTCGCCGATGTCTCCGGCAAGGGCACGGCGGCGGCGCTGCTCATGTCCGCCACTCGCGGCATGCTGCGCTCGCTCGCACAAACCGGCTCTGGACCCGCCGAGGTGCTGCTGCGCCTCAACAACATGATGATCGAGGATTTTCCCAGCGGCCGCTTCGTCACCATGGTGTATGCCGAGCTCGACCCCTCGACCCGTAT
>JBEKXC010000099.1:0-31184 GCA_049512435.1 Terriglobales bacterium
GGTGCCGCCTCTACCACCAACCCCATCATCCCCGTGCCACCCACAGGATCCGTTTTCGCCGACGGCGCCAATCCACTTTCCTTTACCTGGAACGTGTATAACCCAGCCGGCATCGGGCTCCTCACGCAAACCGCCGCCGCCAGCAGCACCGGTTCCATCCAACAGGATGGCACCAGCAGCGGCACCCTGCAGAATTTCAGCATTGGTTCCGATGGCACCATTACCGGGGCTTTCAGCAACGGAACCACCGCTACCCTCGGACAGATCGGGCTCGCCAGCTTCGCCAACGAGCAGGGCCTCTCGCGCAATGGCGATAATACTTATTCCACAACCCTTGCCTCCGGCCAGCCCACCATCGGCACGCCGACCAGCGGCGGACTTGGCAGCATTTCCGGCGATGCTCTCGAACAATCCAACGTCGACATCGCCACCGAATTTGCCAACCTCATCGTCGCCCAGCGCAGCTACGAAGCCAATGCGCGCGTCATCACTACTTTCGATCAGATCGAGCAAGACACCATCGCCCTGAAACAGTAATGCTCGTGGAGGGACGGGCGTCTCGCCCGTCTAATCCGAGCCCAAAGTAGAGACGGGGCTTGCCCCGTCTTGGGACCACCCGAGAACGATGTGCGAGCACAAATGGGAAGGGCACGGCTTCAGCCGTGCCGTAAGCATCGATGCACTTGATTTTGGGTGGCGCAGCGCCGGGGTCCCCAGCACGCCCGGTTTTGGCGTGATGGGGTGGAGCGGTTCACCGCTGCGATAGCCGCCTGGTTTTGAATGCGACTTGAGCCGCTGAGGGACAGCAATTTTCAAGCTGCACCACGACCCGGTCGGGCCATAGCTTTCACCCCGACGGTCACAAGAGAGCCCCCGTCTCTGAGCTTCTTCATGAGAGCGGACTCATAGAAACTCTCGCATCGCGCCGCCCTTTCTACCGGACCATGGGCGACCCAAGTGCGTTCCGCCAATCCACTCATTCCAACTCACTTCCCGCCATCGCCCTTTGGGTGGTGCGGATGCAAGCCCCGGCACCCAGCTTGCAAACATCGGCAATATGCCGGATGTGCAGCCAGATGCCGCGCCCGAAAGCGGTCTGAAGAAAAAGAAAAAGAAGAAATGGCCGGCCATCTTGCTCGTTCTGGCGCTGGTGCTGATGGCAACCGGTATCTTCGTTGGGTTGCGCCCCGAGCCCTCGACTAGCGCCGCCGAAGGCGCTGCAGAATCCACCCTCGCCCTGGAAACCTTTGTCGTTAATCTCACCGGCTCCGGCCAGCGTGCCTACCTCCGTGTCGGTATCACGCTCGGCCTGGCGCGCGCCCTCCCCCGCAAGCAAGCAGAGGCCGTGCCCACGGCGCTGGTGCGCGACACCGTCCTTTCCGTGCTCGCCACTGCCCAGCCCGAGGACTTGTTAAAGCTCGAAGGCAAGCGCCAGCTCAAGGACGAACTTCTGAAGGCCCTGCAGGACCGGGTGCCGCAGCTCGCCGTTGAAAATGTCTACTTCACCGAATTTCTGGTTCAAATGTAATTGGTCCAAATGTAAGTAGTGCAAATGGTAACGCTGCAAATGGTGAACCGTTATGGCCGCCGCCGCCCAACCCAAGCCCGCAGCTTCGATCGCCGGTCCCTCCGCCGATCCTCTTGCCGATCCTTTTGCCGGAAAATGGCAGCGCGTCGAAGCTCTGCCTTGCCTGCTCACGATCGAAATCTCCGTGCCCGGCTTCACCGTCGCCGACCTCGTTCATCTGGAACGCGGGCGCATCATCGCCAGCGGCTGGACCGTTGGGCAAGACGTTCCCCTGCGCGTCAACGGGGAATTGATCGCCTGGAGCGAATTTGAGGTCGTGCAGAAGCGCCTCGCTGTGCGCCTAACGGAACTGGCCTAAATGAAGCTAGCAGGTTTGGAAGGGCACGACTTCACAGGCTGCGGAAAAACTCGAGTAGAGACGGGGCTTGCCCCGTCTAGGGCAGCCCGTGAACTATGGGCGAGCACGAACGGGAAGGGCACGACTTCAGTCGTGCCGTATGCGCGCTGAATAGAATGCGGCTTCAGCCGCCGAGGGTCCATGAAACTGACGGAGATGAAGTTGGCGCAGATGGAAACTAGGAAGACACAAATCCCGAGTCACGCATCGCGCTTTTTCACGCCCGCCGCTCGCCACCGCAAAGTTTTCTGGGGCTCCACGATTTGGAGATCAATTTCGAGATCATCGATTTTTAGATCGTTGACCTGGCGATCATCGACTTGGCGATCAATGACCTGGAGATCATGGCTCGGCCGCGTCGGAAGCAAGCGCAAGCGCTTGGCGGTCCGCGAAACCGCCGCGCTCGGCGACCGCCGCTTCGTCTCCGTGATCCAGTTCGAGCGCCAGCGTTTCCTGATCGGCTCCAGCCCCTCCTCGGTCACCCTGCTTTCGCCCTTGCCGGACGAGCCTGCGAGCGGCGAAGAAGCCGAAGCAGAAAGTAGAAACAAAAAAGAAAGCGGAGAGAAGAACTGATGCGCGCCTCTCGAATCTCCCGCGCTTTCTTTTTGTTCCTGCTCGCCGCCACGCCGCTCTGGGCGCGGGCGCCGGCCGCACCTGGCTTTTCGCTTCCCGGGCTTCTGCCGGGCGTCTCCGCTCCCGGTAGCTCCGCTCCCGGCAGTTCCGCGCCATGGAACATCGTCCTGCTGCTCACCCTGCTGACCATGATTCCCGCCATCGTGCTCTCGATGACGCCCTTCGTGCGCCTGCTCATCGTCTTTCATTTTCTCCGCCAGGCGCTCGGCACCCAGACCACGCCGAGCAATCAGACGCTCATTGGACTCTCCCTCATCCTCACTTTCTTCCTCATGCAGCCGGTCGGCGCCGCCATCTATTCCGACGCCATCGTTCCCCTCGACGCCGGACAAATAACCATGATGGCTGCGCTCGATCGCTCCATCATTCCCATGCGCCACTTCATGCTCAAGTATTCCCGCGAAAAAGATCTCGCGCTTTTCGTCGAACTGGCGCATGAACCGCGTCCCGCCCGTCCCGAGGATCTCGGCATGCGCATCGTCGCGCCCGCCTATCTCCTCAGCGAACTGCAGGCCGGTTTTCGCATCGGCGCCGCTCTTTTTTTCCCTTTTCTCGTCATCGATCTGGTTACGGCCGCGGTCACCACCTCGATTGGCATGATGCAACTCCCCCCGGTCATTATTTCCACCCCGCTCAAGATTCTTTTGTTCGTCGTCGTCGACGGATGGAACCTGCTGATCGGTTCCCTGATGCGGAGTTTCAGCTGAAAGGCGCCTATGGGAACCGAACAAGTCGTCTCGCTCTTCCGCCACACGCTGCAGTTGGCTCTGCTGATGGGCGCGCCGCTGCTCCTGATTGCAGTCGCCGTCAGCCTCCTGGTCAATGTCGCGCAGGTGCTGACTTCCCTGCAGGATCAGACCCTTTCCCACGTCCCGCGTCTCGCGGCGATGGCCGCAGCCATCCTGCTGTTCTTTCCCTGGATGTTGCGCAAGGTCATGTTCTTCACCATTGGCCTGTGGTCCGACTTCCACCCGTTCGTGCGATGAAAGGTCCGATGAAAGCTGTGGTAGAGACGCGGTTTACCGCGTCTCGGCAGCGCCGCGCTGCGGGAGACGGGGCAAGCCCCGTCTCTACAAGAGTTTTTTGAAGAGGTGATTGTGCTCCAGATGCCAATTTCGATTTCGCTTGCGCTTCCCATCGAGCGCATCGTGGCCGCATGGATGATTGCTGGTTCGCGCGTGACTGGCCTGCTCGCAGTCGCGCCTTTCCTTGGCAGCGCCGCCGTTCCCCCTCGCATCCGAATTGGGCTGGCCTTCCTCCTCACTTTGTTTCTGGCGCCACTGGTTCCCGCCATCCCCACGGCGCTTTCCACACCCGCGCTCATCGTGCTTTTGCTCGGTGAATTCTCCATCGGCTTCCTTCTGGGACTCACCCTCCAACTCATCTTCGAAGCGGGACAGATCGCCGGTCAGGTGTGCGGTGTCCAGATGGGATATTCGCTCGCCAGCATCGTCAATCCCGACAATAGCCAGGCCGATTCCGCCGTGCTCTCCACCTTCTTCGAGCTGATCGTACTCCTGCTCTTCATTCAGCTCGGCGTCCCCCACTGGCTGTTGCGCGGACTGGCACGCAGCTTCGACTATCTGCCACCCGGCCATTTCTCCCTCACCTGGCCGGCGGTACACGCGCTTTTCGAATTCTCCGCCGGCATGTTTGTAGCCGGTTTGCAGATCGCCGCGCCCGTCATGGTCGCCAGCCTGTTTGCCGATGTCGCGCTCGGTTTTATCGGCAAAGCCTCGCCCCAATTGCCCGTCCTGTTTGTCGGGATCTCGATCAAGAACCTGCTGGGCCTGGCGCTCCTAAGTGGCGCGGTTGCCTACTGGCCGCGCTTTTTCGATGCCCGCTTCGGAAGAGCCCTCGATGCCTCGGAAAGGATTTTGAAACTAGCCCGCTGATTCGGATCGCACTGAGAACTGACAACTGAGAACTGAGAACTAGCAACTGACTTATGCCGGAATCCAACCAGACCGAACAGGCAACCCCGCGCCGGCGCGAGAAGGCCCGCGAAAAAGGGCAGGTCGCGCGCAGCCGCGATCTTATCGGCGCGGCCTCCGGCATGGCCGCTGTCTTCGTTCTCTTTTCCATGATGGCGAGTTTTCCCCTGGCCTGGCGCGGCTTCTTTCATGACTGCCTGGAGGGCGCCATCTCCGGCAACCTGCGCATGGACGCGCCGACTCCATTCCTCACACACTCCGGTCTCTTCATCGCGACCATCGCCGCCCTCGGGTTGGGATGGACGGTCGCGCTCGCCTCCGCCCTCGCTCAGGGAGGTCTCGTCTTCGCCCCCACATCGCTCTTGCCGACCGCATCCCGCATCAGCCCCGCTGCCAAGCTGAAACAACTTCTCTCCATCACCGCGCTGCGCGGACTGATCAAATCGCTGCTCCCCGCCATCGCCGTCACTTACGTCGCCGTCGGCTGCCTGCGCCGCGACTGGGCATTGCTCATGGCGCTCTCCGCCCGCTCCGCCCGCGGCACGCTCGGTTTTGCCGCCGAGCGCATCTTTGAGATTGCCTGGAAGTCCGCTCTCGTTCTTCTCGTCTGGTCGGTTCTCGACTACCTGTTCGAGCGCCAGCACCTTTCGAGCGAACTGAGAATGAGCCGCCAGGAAATGAAAGACGAATACAAGGAGACGGAAGGCAATCCCGTCATCAAGGGCCGCATCCGCCGCCTGCAGCGCCAGATGCGCCGCCGCCGCCAGCTCGATGACACCAAACGCGCCGCCGTCGTCATCACCAACCCCACCGAATACGCGATCGCGCTCGAGTACCGCCCGGATATGCCCGCGCCCGTCGTCGTCGCCAAGGGACGCAACCTGTTCGCCGCCCAGATCAAGGAAATCGCCCGCTGGGAGAACATTCCCATGGTCGAGAATCGGCCGCTCGCTCACGTCCTCTACCGCACCGTCGAGGTCGGACAAAGCGTTCCCGCGAATCTCTATGCCGTCATTGCCGAAATCCTGGCCGCCGTCTACCGCGCCGAAACCCGCGCCCTCGCCGCTGCCGCAGCTGCTGCCAGCGCGGGAGCCGGAGCCGGAGAAAGAGGACGCCGCTAATGCCCGCCGCCGCCGCTGTCAGTCCCGGGCCGCTCTCCCGCAACCAATTCATCGAGTGGATCGTTCCGATCGCGGCCGTCAGCCTGGTCTTCGTCATGCTGGTGCCATTGCCGGCGATGGTGCTCGACCTCCTCCTCGCCACCAGCTTTGCCGCTTCCGTGCTGGTTCTGCTTTCCGCGCTGCAGATTCTGCGTCCGTCGCAATTCTCCGTCTTTCCCAGCCTGCTGCTTCTGCTTACCCTGTTCCGTCTGTCGCTGAACCTTGCCTCCAGCCGCCGTATTCTGCTTCACGGCAACGAAGGCGCCGGAGCCGCCGGCCGCGTCATCGAAGCCTTTGGACAATTCGTAGTCGGCGGCAACTACGTTGTCGGATTCGTTCTCTTCATCGCCCTCATCGCCATCCAGTACATCGTGGTCGCGCATGGCGCCGTGCGCACCGCTGAAGTCACCGCCCGATTTACCCTCGATGCTCTTCCCGGCAAGCAGATGGCAATCGACGCCGACCTCAATGCCGGACTCATCGACGAACATCAGGCGCGCGCCCGCCGCGAACAGATTGCCCGCGAAGCGGAATTCTACGGTGCCATGGACGGCGCCGCCCGCTTCAACCAGCGCGACTCGATCGCCACCATCCTCATCACCGCCATCAACATCCTGGCCGGCTTCCTCATCGGAGTCTTCCAGCTCGATATTCCTTTTCGCGAGGCGCTCAAGACCTACACCGTGCTCACCGTCGGCGACGGCCTGGTCACCATGATTCCCTCGCTTCTGGTCTCGATGGCCGGCGGCATGATCGTCACCCGCGCTTCGTCGAGCGCCACCCTCTCTGCCGACCTCGGCACCCAACTGCTCTCCCGCCGCCGGTCCCTCCAGATCGCTGCCGGCGTCATGGTCGCGCTCGCTTGCATTCCCGGACTGCCGAAATTTTCCTTCCTCGCCATTGCCGCGGTCGTCGGCCTGCTCGCCGCGCGCCTGCCCAAGCCGCTTAAAGACAAAGATGGCAAGGTCATCGAACCGGTTGCCGATCCCGGAGGTCTTCCTCCGACCGCCAGCGAGAAAGACAAGAAAGCCGCCAAGTCCGAATCCATCGAAGATCTGCTCAAGCTCGACGAACTTTCTTTGGAAGTCGGCTACGCGCTCGTCAACCTGGTCGACGTCGCGCAAGGCGGACAGCTTCTCGCCCGCGTCAAAGCGCTGCGCAGTTCGCTCGCCGTGCAACTCGGATTTATCGTTCCGCCCATTCATATCACCGATAACGTACGGCTCAAGCCGCGCGAATATGTCATCTCCCTGCGCGGCGTCGAAATCGCCCGTTGGGAAATGCTCGAAGATAAGGTTCTCGCCATCAGCTCCGAACTCACCCCGCCCACGCTTGCCGGAACTCCCACCCGCGAGCCCGCTTTCGGCGTCGCCGCCCTTTGGATTGCGCGCGCCCTTGAGTCCCAGGCCCTGACTTCCGGCTACGCCGTCGTCGACCAGACTTCGGTTCTCTCCACCCACCTCGCCGAACTGATTCGCCAGCACGCTTACGAATTGCTGACCCGGCAGGAGACCAAGCGCCTGCTCGATCGCCTGGCGGAGAGCCACCCCAAGCTGGTCGAAGAACTGGTCCCGAAAATCCTGACCCTCGGCGAGGTGCAAAAGGTCTTGCAGCAACTGCTGCGCGAGCAGGTCTCGATTCGCGACCTCTCCACCATCCTCGAGACCCTGCTCGACGCTTGCGCCATCAACAAACATCCCGTCCTCTTGGTCGAGGCTGCCCGCCAGGCGCTCGGACGCGCCCTCGTCCGCCCGCTGCTCTCCGATGACGGCGGCCTGCGCGTGCTCACTCTGGATCACGCCCTCGAAGAGGAACTCGGCCGCGCCTTCAGCCCACAGGCCCCGCCCGCCTCGAGCACCGGATTGCAGCCCTCTTTCGTGCGCCGCATTCTCGACGGCTTGCGGCAGTTGGCGGGAGATCAGGTGGCGCAGACCGCGCCCATCCTTCTCTGTTCCACCCCGGCGCGCTTTCATCTGCGCCGGTTGCTCGAACCCTTTCTCCCTAAGGTAGTGGTCCTTTCTCCCCTCGAAATTCCTCCCATGGTTTCGGTGCAGTCGCTGGGGACGGTGCGCTGAAAACAAGTGCCATGAAAATGGCGCTGCCCATCGGTGCAGGTCGTTGGTCGTTGGTCGTTAGTCGTTCGGTGGATTGGATGCGGGCGATGAGTAGCAACCCGCGAACGACTAATGACGGACTAATCGGGCTAGCGACGAACCACTGACGACGAACGACTAACGACCAGCGACCAGCGACCAACAACCAACGACCGCTCTTAACGAAAGCAGGCCAGCCCGTGACCAAACAAGCCGCCGAAGCCTATCAACGCGTCCAGAGCGACGCCGAACGCGAGCGCATTCTTATGGACCAGCTTCCCCAGGTTCGCTACATCGCCCGCCGCATACACGAGCGGCTGCCCCGCCACGTGCCCTTCGAAGACCTGGTTCATGCCGGCGTCGTCGGACTGATCGACGCCCTCAACAAGTTCGATCTGTCCAAGCAAGTGCAATTCAGTTCTTACGCCAAGTTCCGCATCCGCGGCGCCATCCTCGACAGTCTCCGCGAACTGGACTGGAGCCCGCGCGAATTGCGCCGCAAAGGCCGCCTCGTTGATTCGACGTACTGCGATCTCTCCGGCAAGCTCGGCCGCGCCCCCACCGAAAATGAAATCGCGCAAGAGATGGGGATTGACCTTCACCAGTTGCAATCCTTGCTCGCCGAACTCGACGGCCTCGAACTCGGCAGCCTGCGCGTCGAGTATTCGGGCGACCGCAAAGACGAAGACCTCACCGACCGCATCCCCTCGAAGCCGGAAGAGACACCCTACTTCCAATGCCTGCGCTCGGAGATGAAACATCTTCTGGCCGAAGCCATTGCCGAATTGCCGGAAAAGGAACAGCGCGTTCTCGCCCTCTACTATTATGAAGAACTCACCATGAAGGAGGTGGGATCTGCACTCGGCATTGGCGAATCGCGCGTTTCCCAGATTCATTCTCTCGCCATGGTTCGCCTGCGCGCCCGGCTCAATTTCCTGACTGTGCCGGGCGCCCCCGGCGCGCGCGCCAAAGCGGCGGGTACTCCCTAGTGGCTTGACTTGCCCCGTAGAGGCATGGCTTCGCTCGTCTCCGACGCGGCAAGCCCCTGCCACCATTTTCCAAACCTAAACTTTTCACCAAGACTAGAGGCCCCATGGAAAAAGTTCTCAACCAGCAGGAAATTGATGACATGGTACGAAAGGCGCGTACCGGCAATGCTGCCGACGCTTCCTCTGGGCCCGTCGTCCAGCCCTGGGACATCCGCCAAGCCGGACAGATCGGCCGGGAGCAGTTGCGCGCCATCAATCAGCTCCACGAAAACTTTGCCCGCAATCTCACCAGCGTCATCGGCGGCTACCTGCGCATCGTTTTCGACTGCAGCCTGGTTTCCGCCGAGCACCTCTCCTTCCTCGAGTTCCTGGAACGTCTCCCGGAAAGATCCTACCTCGCCTCCATTGATCTCGCCCCGGTCGGCGCCACGGCTGTGCTGCAGCTCGATTTCTCCATCGCCTTCCCCGTCATCGACTTCATGCTCGGAGGGGAAGGCGCGAGCGGCGAAATTACCCGCGACACCACCGAGATCGAAGAGCAGATTCTCGAAGGCGTCGTCGTCATCATGTGCCGCGAGTTGCAAACCGCCTGGCAGGCGATTGCGCTCCAATTTAATTTCGGCGCGCGCCAGCGGCTCCCGCAAACCCAGCGCCTCATGCCTCCCCAGGAAAAAAATCTTTGCCTCAGTTTCGAAATCCGAATGGCGGAAACCCGAGGTACCCTCAACCTCGCCATCCCCGCCGTGGTTTCCAACGCCTTGCTCAGAAAAATTTCCGCCGACATCAGCTATCAGCGCCCCCGCACTTCCGTCGAAGCCCGCCTCCAGATTCAGAAAAAACTGCTGCAATGTTTCTTCCCCGTCGAACTCTCCATGCCGGGCCTGCAAGTTCCATTGGAGAACCTCAACAATCTCGCTCCCGGCGACGTGCTTCCTTTTTCCAGGGACGCGTCCGCCCCGGCCGTCCTGCTGGTGGATGATGTTTGGCTATGCTCGGCCGCCCCGGTGCGCGTCAACGCCCGCCGCGCCGCCCGCGTCCTCTCTCTTGCAACTCAGATTTCAGCCGCAGGTGAGCCTTGATTGGTGAATCGATTGGTGAACATTGGTGAATTATGACTGGTGAATTATGACCGACACGCCCGACGCCCCCGCCCAGAATCCGCCCCCCGAGCCGCGCCCGGAACTCCGCCCTGAACTTCGCCCTGAACTCGGCAATTGGTGCGAAGCGTGGAGGACCTGCTTCCAAAACGTGCTCACTCAAGTTTCCGGGAACGTTCCGGCCAGTTTCGAAATTTCTCTCCAGCCCATGGACACCGCCGCCGCCGATTCCGATGTCTGGTACACGGTTGTCGCCGGAGGCGCCGTCCACGGCGAGATGACCTTGCGTCTGTCTGCCGCCTCCGGCACCCGTCTCGCCCAGAAATTCCTCGGCGAAGCGGAGCCTGCCAGTGAAGGCACTCCTGCCGAAACCGGCGCCAGCCAGGCCATCACTGCCGAAAATAAAGAAGCCCTGGAAGAGTTCCTCCGTCAAATCGCCGGCCTGGCCGCTACCGCCCTCGCTGCGACCGCCGGCGGCGAAGTCAAATTTTCTCTCTCCGCCACCGCCGCTCCCTCCTGGTCCTCGGATGCCATCGTCTGCCTGCAAACCAGCAATGAAGCCGCAGCCGGTACCGCAATCGCCATCGAAATTCGCATCAGCCCCGCACTCGCCGCCGCGCTCCCGCCGCGAGTGCAATCCGCGCCAACAACGTTGCAGACAGCGTCGCCGCCATCGCCTCCGTCTTCTCCATCTTCTCCATCGTCTACCGGGCCATCGACCGCGCCACCGCCGAACTCCAGTTACCGCCGCCTCATGGATGTCGGCCTCGACGTCAAACTTTGCTTTGGAACCCGCCGGATGCTGCTGCGCGACGTGCTCGCGCTCAGCGCTGGAGTCGTCGTTGAGCTCGACAATACTTTGAATTCGCCCGTGGATCTTCTGCTCGATGGCCGCCTCATCGCCCAGGGCGAAGTCGTCATCGTCGACGGTAAATACGGATTGCGGGTAACCGACGTCGTCGATCCCACGCCGAACGCCGGATCTCCCGTCTGAAGTCCGCTCGTGTGCGGCTTTGGACTGATTGTAGGAAGGATTGTCCTATGCTCAACTTCTTGAATCCGCGAACCTGGTCCGCCAATTGGATCAAGCGCCGCCACCCTGAATCAACCGAGCGCCGATCTGCCGAGCGCCCGTGCGCGCTCGTCTCCTGCTCGCGGTCACAATCCATCTGGCAGCGCTTCCGCGACCGACGCCGCCCCAATGGCACTTTCCTCCAGGGCGTTTTCTATTGCCGGCCCCAATGCCTGGAGACCGCTCTCACCGGCCAGCTCTCCCGTCTGCGCATCATGGCCCCATCGCGGCAGCCACCGAACCGCATTCCCCTCGGGCTCCTCATGGTCGCCCGCGGCAAACTTACCTACCTGGAAGTCCGCGCCGCCCTCGAAGCCCAGCGCCGTGCCCGCTACGGGAAAATCGGCGAGTGGATCGAAAAACTCGGCTTCGCCACCGAGCAGGAAGTAACCACCGCCCTCGCGCTGCAATGGGGATGCCCGGTCGCGTCTTCCTTCGATCCCTCGACCATTCACTCTCCCGGCATCATTCCGCTTCCCATTCTCGAAGCCTTTCAGATGCTGCCCCTCAACTACGTTGCCTCCACTAACACCCTGTGCCTCGCCTTCGGAGAGCGGGTCGACCACGCTGCTCTCTATGCCATCGAAAAAATTCTCGATTGCCGCACCCAGCCCTGCGTTGCCGGACGCAAAAGCATCGCCCGCCAACTCGACGCCATGCGCCATCTGCACCGGCCGAGCGAAGTGGAATTCGGACCCATGAACGATCTCGCCGAAATGGCCCGCATCGCCTCCAGCTATACCGCCCGGCTAAGTCCCGAACAAGTCCGCCTGAGCCGCATCGGCCGCTTCATCTGGCTCCGCCTCGATGTCAATCGCGATGTCAAAACGCGCTCCGTCAAAACGCGCCCCGGCGCCACCAACCTCGTCTTTCGGCTGCCTACCGACACTGCCCGCCCCATCTCATTCTCGCGCCCCGAGCGAGCGACCCTAGCACCACAGATTCCCTAGCAGTTTGCGGAAAAACTTATAATTCTGCTGCTCGGCCCCTAAAGGGGCGTCTGATTTCAGGGAACTTGCGGTATCGCTAAAGCGATACCCTGATACGAAACTCGAGTTGTTCAGCAAACTGTTATACCAGTGCGATCAACGGCTGGGCTCGCCCGCAAAAAGCAACGGCAAGGGCGGCGGACAGGAGCGTCCGCCCTACACTCGACTGCCTCGGCGCTTGTTGGGGGTGTTCATTGCGGCCCTTGCTATTACGGCGGTTAGCATCTGGTCGAAACTTCCGTCGCCTAATTTCTGCGGGGCATTTTCGTGTTGGGCGTGGTTGATGCATTCGGCTAGGTCGTCGTACTCCACGCCTTCTAGCGTGGACCACGCGGAAACGCCCAGCGGACGGCGGTTTACGGACTTGCGATCGATTACTACGCGGGTTGGCTCGGGCTCGAACTGGGTGTGTTTCAGGTTGACCGAGGCGGTTTGCAGGGCGTAGAGCAGGAGTCCGGCGGTGCGATGGTCGATCTGCTGGGTTACCAACAGGCGCATCACCTGCACCAAACCCATCTGGATGGAATTGGCGTCTTCTAGCAGGGGGAGCGTCACTTTCCAGCACTGCTGCTGGAGGTTGGCGTTGATTTGCAATTGTTTCTGGCGAAATTGGTTGTGGAAGTAGCAGAACTTGCGATCGCTCACGGCGGGCGATCCGCACTGGGTTCCGTTGACTTTTATGTGGCGACAGCGGGCGATGGTTTCTGGGTATAAGGACATTTTAAGGCTCCTGTTTCTGATATGAAGTGAGATGAAATATTTGGGGGGTCCCCCCTGTGCCCTGGGTTTGGAATCATGGAGTTAGGTGGTGAAAAGTTTCCAAAATATAGATTCCAGGGGAGTTATATGTAAAATATTACGGAATAAGGAGTTACGGGATCCTTCGCTTCGCTCAGGATTTCGGCAGCGGGCTCAGACGCCCGCTAAGCGCCTCAGGTTACGGGATCTTTCCCCTTCGCTCGGGATGACAACTCTGTGGTATGCGAGGTGGGAGAAAGTTCCTGATCCTGCTTGCTGAGTGGAGGGTGTAGGGGTCCTTCGACTCCGCAGGGGCCTCACTTCGTGAAGTCCCTGCTGCGCTCAGGATGACAACTCACACTAACGAACGAAAAGTCACAAGCTCCCGGGATTTCGGTTGTCAAAGAGCTAGGTGCCTTGGTTCAGGTGCATATTTTGACGTGGTGTGGGATCAGAGTCTGTGATGGGGCTCACTGGGCGATTGTGATGAAAAGAAGCCCGGACAGCAGCGCTGGGAGTAGGGGTCCCTCGCTTTGCTCGGGATGACAACCCGTGGAGAGGGCTCGGAACTGCCCCACTCAAGCCGAAGGCAGTCTTGAATGGGCCACCCAGTCTTTCCCTACAGGGTCCGCTTAAACAACGGCACCGCCGCCGCCAGCGTCACTGCCGCAAATATCGACAGATAAATCATGTCCGGAACAATCGCTCCCAGCCCCGTTTCCTTCAGCAGCAGCGACTTGAATCCATGCACCGCATACGTAAACGGATCCACCTTGGCAATCGCACGCAGCCACGCCGGAAACGCCTCGATGGGATAGATCGCTCCGCTGGGAAAAAACAGCAGCGTATTCAGAATGCCAAACATTGCCCGCGGAACCAGCGGGTCCTCAACCCGCGCCATCAACAGGAACATCATCGAATTGAACGCCAGCGAGGTCAGCACGATCATCGCCAGGAGCCCCAGCATCGTCGCCGGATTGAATATCGTCCCCACCCCCGACAGCAGCGATCCGATCACCGTAATCACCACTCCGGTCATCACCGCCTTGATCGCGCCCGCCCCGTTCAGCCCCAACACCAGCTCCCCCTTGGTTATCGGAGTCACCAGGTATCCCTCATGCACCCCGCGCGCCTTGTCGTCGATATAAAGCATTCCGCCGCCGATCATTACCGAGACGAACATTGCCAGCGAGATCGATCCCGGCAGCAGAAACTTCATGTATTCGATATACGGATAGAGCTCGACCACTTCGAGCGCTGTCTGCTGTAACAGCCGCGGCGACACATCGGGCTGGTTCAATGCGTCCGTCAAGCTGGTCATCTCGTCTTCTAGCGTCGAACTCATGAAGTTGTCGCTGTTGTCGACGAGCAGCGCAATCCGCGGACGATTTTTTTCGTACACCATCTTCGAATACTGCGCCGGGATAATCACCGCGCCCTGAATCTTTCCGTTGCGCACGTCCTCCCGCGCCTGCACTTCGTTGTCATACGGGATCGCGATAAACGTCCGCATATTCGACCGCACCGCGTCAAACGCTTCTCTGATCCGAACCGCCTGCGTCCCATGATCTTCATCCACGATTCCCATCTTCGCGTCGCGGATCTTTCCGCCGAAAGCATTTCCCAGGACGATCAACTGCACCAGCGGCATCACCATCGATACCATCATGAGCGTCGGCGACCGGAAAAACTTCCGCATCTCTCGCTCGATAATCGCCATCATCCGGTTCATGGCTGCAACCCCGGTCTCTGCGGCATCTGGTATCCATATGCTTTCACCAGTTCATCGCGCAGCTGCCGACCCGTGTAGTGGACAAACACATCGTCCAGCGTCGTATTCTGCACCGTAAGCGTCTTCAGCGGCACTCCCGCCACCACCGCCATTTCCACCAGACCCGTCGTCGTGCCCGAGCCATTCGACGTCAGCACCCGGAACATTCCCGCGCTCTCGTTCTGCACCGAAGTCACTCCCGGCAATCCCCGCAACCGCTCTTCCCAATCTGCCGGCGCATGTTCGAACTGCGCCTCGATCACATTCGATCCCGGCACGCTGGCTTTCAATGCCTCCGGAGTATCCAACGCCACCAGTTTTCCGTGATCCACAATTGCAATCCGGTTACACAGCCGGTCGGCTTCGTCCATGTAGTGCGTGGTGATCAGTATCGTGAGGTTGCGCTTCGCTTTGATCGCGGTCAGCATTTCCCATACCGCCACGCGCGACACCGGATCGAGCCCCGTGGTCGGCTCGTCCAGAAAAAAAATCTTAGGACTATGCACCAGCCCGCGCGCAATCTCCAACCGCCGCCGCATCCCGCCGGATAAAGTTTTTGTCTGCGCGTCCCGCCACTTAGTAAGATCAACCGTCTCCAGTAACTCCTCAATCGACTCGGTCAGGGCTTGTGGAATCACTCCAATCGTCTGCCGCACCGCATTCGGATCGCGCGCCACATCGTGCCCCGCCACCCGCGCAACCCCGGACGTGATCGGAATCAACGTGGTCATCATCCGGATCAACGTAGATTTCCCCGCGCCATTCGGCCCCAGCAGTCCGAAAATTTCCCCCTCCTTGACCGCAAACGAAATATCGTCCACCGCCAGAAAGTCGTCATATCGCTTCACGATATGTTCCACTTCAATCGCATTCGGAGCGTCCGCCGCAACCGTGCCCCGCAGGCTGAGTTCCGACGCGGCAACACTCACGCCGTTAGTGGTGCTCCCGTTAGTCTTATTCACGTCATCACTCATTACTTCGCACCTCTGCTACGAACCTCGATAGTTGGCTCTTGGTTCACTGTGGTCAGGAATTTCTCACCGCTCGGCCGTACTCGCAGGCGCCGTCCCCTTCAACTGCCCTGGACTCACCAGCACCTCGGCCGTCATCCCTGGCACATATGCGCCCTTGGGATTCTCCAGCCGCACCTTCAGCGCGATCGTTCGTATATCCCGCTTCCGACGCCCCACATCCCGCTGTGTAGCAAAATCCGCTTCCGCCGCCTTATAAAAAACTTTCCCCGGAATCACTGTGCCGCCCGGCAGCCGCACCCGCAGCGTGTCCCCCAATCCAATGTGATCGGCATCTGTTTCCGGAATCGCCGCGAACGCCCAGGTGTCGCTGAAATCGACCACCGTAACGATCGCCTGCCCAGCGTTCACCACTTCGCCTTCGCGCGCCGCCCGCACCAGTACCGTTCCCGTCACCGGCGCATAAATTTTCGTATATCCCAGGCGCACTTCCGCTTCCTTCATCTGCGCCGTCGCGTTCTCTACCTGCGCCCGCGTCGATTCCACCGTACTCTGCGCCGCCGTCGCCTGATTGGTGCGCGCGGTCGCGGAATTCAGATCCGCCTGCGCCGCCATTACCTGGTCCTTCAGCGACTGCACGCTCGCCTCTTGCGCCTTCAGATTCATCTCCGCCTGCACCCGGTCCTGCTCTGAATCCACTCCCGCCTGTGCCAGTCCAATCGTCCGCCGACTGTCGCTTTCCACCCGCGTCAACGTCGCTTCCGCCTGCGCCAGTTGCGCCCGCGCCGATTGCAACTTCGCCTGCGAATTTGCCACGTCGCTTGACGTCGATCCCTTGGTCGACTTTCGCGTGTACTCGTTCGCGCTGACCTGCGACCGCAAACTGCCAATCGTCGCCGCCGCCGCACGCTCCTCCGCCTCCAACTCCGACGGATCCAGCAACGCAATCAAATCCCCCTGCTTTACCTGCGTTCCTTCTTCCACCAACAGCTTCAGAATCCGCCCCTGAATCTGCGGACTCACCACGATCTGGTTCGCATCCACCGTTCCCACCAGCACCAGATCTTTCCCGCCAGGAGTAGAAACAAAGTAGTAGCCGGAGGCAATGATCAAAATGACTCCCAGCACAATCAGGAATTTATTCCGAACACTCATAGAAATCTCCTAGCAACAGTAGAGCCGGCTTTTCTCCGCGTACTCCGCGTCTCGGCGGTGATCACACAAACAGTGCCGTCGAAATAAAATCCAAGACAAACGTCCGACGCTCCCGAATGCGCTCCTCCGACAACGGATCCACCTTCATCAAAGTTTTCATCAGCGGCGCCGCAGTGAAATAAAACACAATCACCGCCGCCACCGAGGGCAGAAAATCCATCGGATTCACCGCCCGGAATTCCCCCGCTGCAGTCCCCTCCCGCAACACGCCCACCAGCTTCTCGAAAATCGGGCGGAAATATTCCTGCGCCACCCGCTGCATGCGAGCCGTTCCCGCACCCGACCGCATCCACTCCCCCTGTACCACCCGAGGAAAGCGCGGATTGGCCGCGATGTAATCGAAATATGTCCCGAGATATTCCAGCATCTTCTGCCGGGGAGGCAGTTTGCTTTCAAGCACGGGCATCACCCGCGCTCGCAGCCCGCTGAACACATGGTCGAGCACGGCTTCGTACAATGCATCCTTGTCCTTGAAATAGTAATAAAGCAGCGCCTTGTTGACATGCGCCGCCCGCGCGATCGCGTCCGTCCGCGCCCCTGCAATCCCATACTCGGCAAACTCCCCCACCGCCGCCTTCAAGATTGCCGCCCGGCTCTCCTCCGGCTGCCCCCGAGTCCCCAGTCGCGGAGGCCGGGAGCGCTTGCCCGTGTGGGGACCGCGGGCGGCTCGCCCGCCTGGCTCTGCAGATGTCTTCATATAGCTAACCAGATATAATTAACCGGTTAGTTAGATTGTAGCACACCGGCAAGTTAAGGCAAACCGGGAGGATACGACATAGGAGGAAGCCGGCGTCCCCAATCCCTCACCCTCAGCTCTTCGGCTCCGCAGCGGGTGATTCGAACGGTCCGCAACGCCCGCGCATGGACTGGCGGAACTTCTCCCGCTCTTCAGGAGTCATGCGCTCCCACCGCTCCATCCAGCGGCGCCGCCAGAGCCTCTGCCCCCCGTAGCCGCCGCGGCGCCCGTGGAATCCGCCGAAAAGAATCTTGCTGAGCACCATGATCCCTATCGCCTGCCAGTAGCCGATCACATGCAGGCCAAAAATAGCCGGCATCAGCCAGTTCCACAGGCGCATGACAAAATACCCGAATAGAGCAAATAGCACTACAAACAGCAACGCAAACGCCATCATCTTTGCAACCCTCGCCGCCGGATTTCCTCTCATTTCCTTGTCCTCACTCTCCGATAAATTCGTCGTAGATCGCCTGCAGCCGCTCGCGCAGGTAAAGCACTGCATAATGCTTGCGCGAGAGCAGCGTGTTCACGCCCACGCCCGTTTGTGTGGCAATTTCTTTGAAGCTGTATCCCATCAACTCATGCGCGATGAAGACCTCGCGTTGATCCGCGGGCATCTCGTCGAGCGCGGCTTCGAGCTCTTCCAGCAGGACATTTCGCGTGTAAGCCGCATCCGGCCCGGCATCGGGCGAAGGCAGCGAATCCACCAGCCGAAACGCCTCTTCATCGTCCGCGATCGCCGCTTCGCCGCCTGGCGCCTCCCACTTTTTCTTGCGGAACAAATCCGTAATCCGGTTGCGCGCCACGCGAAACAACCAGGCCGTCACATGCTCCAGCGGGTTCATCATGCGATAGGCTTCGACCAGTTCGTAAAAAACCTCCTGCAGGATGTCTTCCGCGTCCTCGCGGTCGGCTACACGCTTCCGTATGAAGTTGCGAAGCCGTGGCCGCTCCCGGTCGATTGCGTCCGATATCCGCTGATCTTGTATCCGCTGATCTTGTACCCGCTGGTCCTGTTCGGCCATCGCCCACTGTCTTTTCAGCGCCTGATCCATCCAACTCTGATCTATCCCACCCTGACCCATCCCACTATGACCATCTACTCCTGTAGACGAACGAGCGCGACAAATATTGTATGGAGACAAACGGAGGATACCGCAGCCGCATGTTGCGGGCACATATTGCGGGCACCGCCGCCTGCTAGACTCTAGCTGCATGAGCCTGAAGGATCTCGTCGAACAGGTCATCATAGTGAGTGCTGAGAGTGACTGCTGAGAGTAACTCGTGAAAGTAACTGCTGGCGCAAATCGTTATGATCAGCCGCATCGTCAATAACCTCTGGCTCGGCAGCCAGCGAGACGCAGATGAAATCGTCCGCAAAAACCCCGAGAAGATTACGGCTATCCTCAATGTTCGCGGTGCTGATGCTTACGATCCACCGGGGCGCGACCAGTCTGCGGAACATCCCGGCAAGGCATACAAGTGGATTCCCGCCCCCGACATAGGAATCCTCTCTCCCGAGCATGTTCGGGAAGCCTTGGTTTGGCTGCAGGAACAGGCGGACAAAGGCGAACGGATCTTAATCCACTGCAAGCACGGCATCTCGCGCGCTCCAGGCTTTCTCGCCGCGTTCATGGTGGCAAGCGGAATTGCTTCGAGCCTGGAAGAGGCGAACGCTGCAATCTCGGTTCATCGACTCGTCCACCCGGCGACGCAGATTGTGGAATCTGTGAGGCGTGCCTCGTTAATCTCTGAGCTGACCGGATTGCCGAACCGTCATGCCTTCGACGAAGGGAAAGCCAGTCCGGTCGTAGCCATCGCCGACGTCAACCTCATGAAGATTTTCAATGACTCTTTCGGACACATCGCCGGCGATGCGCTCTTACGCCGACTTGCCAAAATACTCGTCAGCGTTGAGTTGGACGCTTACCACCAAGCAGAGGATAAGTTTCTCTGCAAAGGGGAGTCTCATCAAGAACTGAACACCAAACTTTCTCAAGCTCGCCAGATTTTCAGGGAACCTTTTCAGGTCTATGCAGACGGCCGCATTCAAACCATCGAGGGGACAGATTTTTCATTCGGAATCGGCACGACCCCAGGGGAAGAGGAGGCTGCCTTAGTCGAAGCAAAAAAAGCAGTCGCGCGGAAAGAGCCACCGGAGTGGCTGCGGAAGATTATAGGGACGGGCGGCCATGGACAAGGTTGGTAAGCCGATTTCCACTAACTTTTCACGCGAGAGTGCTCTGTGTCAGTTAGTGAAATCGCGATTTTTCAACAACTGTGCTGCAAGGGTGCACCGCTGAGAAACCAGCTGTGTCGCGTTACGCGGCCCGTGTGCGGCCCGGAAGTGGCAGTTTCTGAGAGAGTGCCTGTCGCTCCTCTACTGTCAGCTTAAAGAGCCACTTCTCCACAAGTTCGAGTGCCATTGTAGCTTGTTGTTTCAGTTCTTTTTTGGTGTTCTTGTCGTCAGCATGGGCAATCTGCCAGGACGTATACACGTAATAATGCCCTTTGCTGTCAAGCCATTGATAGTCTCCATTAAGGCCGATGATCCAGTAGCGTCCAACGGGAAGCGGCTCGTCAGGAGAAGACTCGGAGGCGGCTTCTGAAAACGCAGCGTCGAGCTGTCGCACCATCTCATCGAAAAAAAAGCTGCGAAGGAGCGGCCCGCCTTTCAGTTTTTCCAACTCACCAGACTTGTCAAATTCGCCCTCCCAGCAAACACTTTCCCAAGCATTCAAAACACATCGGGGAAGCACGGTAATGGAAGACTTTTCCGGTAGTTCGCCCCCAAGTTCCTTGGATTCGCTCGCTACGTTGTACACGCGCGTGTAGTAATTTTTGACGAAACCGCCGATTGCGGTGGCGAACATTGGGTTGTCCTTAAATTTGCTGGTTAGGTCATCCCACATGCTCTTCTTCGCCCTTCTCGCTTTGAAGAACCTTCCACCACTTTCTAGAGCTACCTTCTCTACCACTTCCTTGCCTTTGCCGATCGCCCACTCCTCAAAGCCTTCTGCTTGGACCAACTTCCCGGTGAATTCAACTACTTTGCCTGTGATCTTTATCCAACCCATAAATCCTCCTATTCAGCTAGG
Organism: Terriglobales bacterium; assembly: GCA_049512435.1. GTDB lineage: Bacteria > Acidobacteriota > Terriglobia > Terriglobales > Acidobacteriaceae > Acidiflorens. The sequence continues at coordinate 20,422 of JBEKXC010000099.1, forward strand.
CGACGATAATCCCAGAACTCAAGTCCCGGAGTAACAAGCGCAAAGGAACTTTGCGGCATCCAGCTGAATACCACTAAACCTTGCCTACTCATCCCAGAATGCGTCTGTATCTTCCGTCATCGAATATTACCTCTAGGCTGACAGAGATTCCGTGTCGCATGGGCAGTACTTTACACCGAATCTTAGGTGAGTTCCACGATGATTGACGTTACCAACCTTTTACACTCAGAACCCTGTCGATGAGTGCTATCGCGATTTATCTCCAATCAGGTGAGAAAATACAACACATGGAGATCAGAAGAGTTGGCTCGCAGACTTCTGTTAAGGGGCCGTCAGAGTGGTTCACCGGCACGGTACGGATTGATCCGCTTTTTCAGGCACCCGATCCGGCACTGGTTCAAGGCGCCAGCGTGACTTTCGAGCCGGGCGCGCGGACTGCATGGCACACGCATCCGCTAGGTCAGACTCTGATCGTCACCGCTGGCTGCGGCTGGGCACAACGCTGGGGAGGCCCGATCGAAGAAATTCGGCCGGGTGATGTGGTCTGGTTCTCTCCCGGCGAGAAGCACTGGCATGGGGCTGCGCCGACCACAGCCATGACGCACATCGCCATCCAGGAAAAGCTCGACGGTAAGGTGGTCGACTGGATGGAACAGGTCACCGACGAACAATACCACGCTCGGAAATAGAGGACATTGATATGAGCAATAAGGGTATGAGCAATGCGGGGATGAGCAATGAGCGTATGAGCGACGAGCCAGTGCGGAACGACGCTCCGCGGAATGACACTCTAAGAGACCGCCTTTCCCGGTATCGCGAAATTAAGATCACTGTGACTGGCAGAAAGTCAGGACGCGCCATCTCCATCCCGGTCTGGTTCGTTTGGGAGGACGACAAGCTTTACCTGCTGCCGGTGCAGGGGTCGCATACACAGTGGTACAAGAACGTGCTGCACAACGCGATGATTCGGATCGATGCGCGGGGCGCAGAGGCCGAAGTCAAGGTTGTTCCGGTCGCCGACGCTGCCGAAGTGTCGTCCGTGGTCAAGAAATTCCGAGCCAAGTACGGAACCGACGTAAAGAAATACTATTCAAGGTTCGACGTTGCCGTTATCGCTCAGATCCCGTGATGGCGCGTCCCGACGGGGAGGTAAGTGTTGAAATGAGGCGATTACTAACTGAGAATTTCAGGTCCTCCGAGTGGTCGGCAAATGGGTCTACTGCGCTCCGCCCGCGATCGAAGGCACCAGCAATACCTCATCGCCATCCTGGAACGAATACGAGGCGCCTCCCAGGAAGCGGATATCTTCCTCGTTCACATAAATATTCAGGAACCGCCGCGTCTCCCCCGCTTCATCGCGCAAATGAGGCTTCAAATCGGGGAACTGCCGGTCGAGTTCCGAGAACAGCTCACTGAGATTAGCCGCGGAGCAGACAAGGCTTGGCGTACCAGCCGCTAGCCGCCGCAATGCTGTAGGAATTTGAACGGTAATGCTCATAGGAAAAGCCTCCTGGGCCAAAGCCCGAATGAAAATGCGTGGTTCGGTCGTTGGTCGATAGTCGTTGGTCGTTGGTCGATGGTCGTTGGTCGTTAGCAAACCCGACTACGACCAGCGACCAGCGACTGACGACTGCCTTCTAGCGACCAACGACTGCGGCGTCCGCAAAAGCCGCAGACAGCGCCCCTTTCGAAGCCAGATACGCTTCGAACTCGCTGAGCTTCGGAGCGATCGAGGTTTCGCCTTGATATTTGTCCGCCAGCACGTCGGTGGTCTTGAGCCCGTTGCCCGTAATGCAGAGCACAGTAGTTTCATCCGGCAGTATGCGATCCTGATGAATCAGCTTGCGCGCCGTTCCCACCGTCACGCCGCCCGCGGTCTCAGTGAAGATGCCTTCGGTCTCGGCCAGCAATTGGATCGACTCCACCACTTCCGTATCTGTAATATCTTCCGCCCATCCCCCGCTCTTGGTGATGGCCTTCAACGCGTAATGTCCATCGGCCGGGTTGCCGATCGCGAGCGACCGCGCAATCGTCTTCGGACGCTGCGGTTCAATCTCGTTGCTGTACTGCTTGATCGCCGTTGAAATCGGCGAGCACCCACTCGCTTGCGCGCCAAAAAACTTTACCGGCTTCGGATCGACCAGCTTCAGAAGAATCAATTCATCAAACGCCTTTTTGATCTTAGTAATTAAAGATCCGCCTGCCATCGGAACCACCACGTTATCGGGCAATTGCCAGCCCAATTGCTCGGCGATTTCGTAGCCCACCGTCTTCGAGCCTTCGGCGTAATAAGGACGAAGATTGACGTTCACGAATCCCCACGGATGCTCATCGGCGATCTGCGAACACAAGCGATTGACGTGATCGTAGCTGCCGTTGATGCGCACCACTTCCGCGCCATACACCTGCGTGCCCACAATCTTTGCCGGCTCCAGATCGGAAGGAATAAAAATCCAGGCCTTGAATCCCTCGCGAGCCGCTTGCGCCGCCACCGAATTCGCCAGGTTGCCCGTCGAAGAACAAGCCACCGTATCGAACCCGAAGGCGCGCGCATTCGCCAACGCAACCGCAACCACGCGATCTTTGAAGCTCAAGGTGGGCAGGCACACCGCATCATTCTTCACGAAGAGCCGCCGCGATCCGATCCGATCGCCGAGCCGCGGAGCGCTCACCAGCGGCGTGTAGCCCACCGGCAGCGTCGGCTGAAAAACCGCCGGCAGCGGCAGCAGTTCGCGATAGCGCCACATGTTCGGCGCGCGTGAGGCGAACAGTTCACGCGAAAGGCGCGAGCGAAGGAAATCGTAATCGTAGGTGATTTCGAGCGGCGAGAAACAGTCTTCGCAGAAACTGCGCGGTTGGTTGCTCCAAGTCTTGCCGCATTCGCGGCAGCGGAGCTGGTAGGTGCTCGTCTCCATTGTGCAACTTCTTTCCGTGACTGCGGGACGAGCCGGCTAAAAATACCCATTTACGACAAAACCCCTTTTCCGGATTGGAAAAGAGGCTCGGGTGCGATAAAGAATCGCTCAACCCGAATCTCATGGTCCCCGTTGCCGGGCGAGAGTTGGCACCTGACGATCGAGATTTATGATCCCGATCCGGTTGCCGTGGCGTCTTAGGGCTCGTCCCTCAGCCACTCTGCATGAAATTCCAGATTGCTCAAAAAAGAGCAAACTTGGGATCAGATATTACAACCGACCACTCGGTCTGTCAAGCCGATTTTCGGAATCGTACGTTCGACAAACCCGCTTTACTTCAACTCTGGCCGGTAGTACCATCAAAAACCGCGCTGGGCGGTGTTTCCCATAGGACTTGCGTTTGCCAGACGTGGTAGGCCAAAGCCCTCCCCGGGAAACATGCCCAGCGCTTTCTCGCGATGCGCTCTCGACGTTCCGGACGCTAGCCGGTGATCCCCATTCAGCGACTGTACTGATTCCGCTTCTTGTCCTCGTGCCGCTCGATCCCCAACCGGATCAGCCGATCGATCAACTGCGGATACGCCACTCCCGATGCCGCCCACATCTTTGGATACATGCTGATCGCGGTGAAGCCTGGCATAGTATTGATCTCGTTGACGAAAATCCTGCGCGCCTTTTTATGCGAACCAGGCTCCATTAGAAAATCCACACGCGCGAGGCCGGTGCAATCGACCGCCTGAAACGCCGCGATGGCAAGCCTCTGCACCGTTTTCATTTCCGCTTTCGTGATCTTTGCGGGGATCACCGCTTCCGAGCCTTCCACCAGATACTTCGCGTCGTAGTCGTAGAACTCCTTGCAGGGAATGATTTCTCCCGCAATCGACGCTTGCGGATCGTCGTTGCCGAGCACCGCGCACTCGATTTCGCGCGCCTTATTTTTCTTTCCGCCAACACCTTCCTCAATCACGATCTTGCGATCGAACTTTGCCGCTTCTGCAATTGCGGAACCAAGTTCCTTGCCCTCGTGCGCCTTCGAGATTCCCACCGACGATCCCAGATTTGCCGGCTTTACGAACACGGGATACTTCAGCTTGCTCTCCACCAGTTTCTGCACTTTTTTAGGGCTGTCTTCGAATTGGCTGCGCAACACGGTCACATGTTTCACGATAGGCAAGCCCGCCGCGCGGAACAAAGACTTCATGATGTCTTTATCCATGCCGGCGGAAGAGCCGAGGACGCCGGCGCCGACATAGGCGATGTCGGCCAGTTCGAGCAAACCTTGAATCGTCCCGTCTTCGCCGAAGGTTCCGTGCAGCACGGGGAAAATGACATCCACGTTAATGGCGCGGTCGGAGGCGCGACGGAGGGTAGAAGCATCGGTCTGGAACGGCGCCAGCCCGGCATCGCGCCGCGCCGGTTCCGGAGGAATCACTACCGACTCTCCTGAAGCCAACACCGCCGCCCCCGGAGTTGCCTCTGGATCGCCCGCTCGAAGCTGCGTTGCCTGTGTGGCGCGGACACTCTTATCCACTGGCTTGTCCGCTAGCTCGCCCGCGTGCTTTTCGCCCTTCAGCAATCGCTCGGCGTGTTCGGCCGTAAGCCAGCGGCCATCTTTCGTGATGCCGATGGGAACCACTTCGTATTTCGTTTTATCAATCGCGTTCACAATGGACGCGGCCGACAGCAACGACACTTCATGCTCGCCGCTGCGCCCGCCAAAGAGAATGCCTACTCGAAGCTTGGCCATGACCTTTCAGTCTGGCGCTCAGCGGTTTTCTCGTCAATCACAGCTTTGGTTCGGGTAGAAGCGGGGCTGCGCCCCGCTTGGACGGGGCAAAGCCCCGTCGCCACATTATTGCCGGCTTCTTAGCCTTAGCGATGCATCCACGGGCTGCGGCGGAGGCGCAGTCAGTTCTTGTTCGATATGCCTCTGGATGAGTTCCCATTCCGAGCGCAGCGTCATTTCCTTGATGGCGAACTTGGACTCCTTGCGAGCATCGTCGACGCGTACCGCCAATTCACGGTTCTGGAAACGAAAATCGATGACTTCGGCGAGCGGCACCAGTTGATTGGATGACTTGCCCACAATCACAAATACGACCTTATCGGTCACCAGCGTGTATTCCGGGCAGCTTTCCTCGACCGCCGCTTGCGGCGGGCCGAACTGGTTCATGAAGCCCCGGTGCATGATCAAGCAGTCACCCATGTGCATACGGACGACGGTTCCCTGCTGATACGTACCGAGCGGCGCGGCCAATGCCACGGAAATGCCGCTGCATAAAAGCGCCAATAGCAAGGCGAATCTCATAAATCTCCAATCAGCAATTTGCCAGTCGCGGTCTCCAGATCAATAACCGCCGGGTTCGTAGTTGTAGCCGTTTCGGCTATGGAATGTGAGGTTGAGTTTGTGAGTCGGGAAAAGGCGGAGCGAATGAAATCCAACCTGGTGGCTGGGCACATCGTAGGTCACCACGTAGGAGGCGCGCAGATCGTCCAACACGGCGTTCAGTACAGTGGCGGCGCCATCCGATTTTGAGAAGCGCGGAGAAAAAAAGAAATAGCGCCCACCGGTCGCCTCCGAAAGCTGTTGCAGGAAAATGCTGCCCTTATTTTGGTTCGGTGTCTGGTCCGAAGACTGATTTTCCGTTGTCCCGAGATCAACCGAGTAGATCAGGGCGCCAGCCGCCTGCATTGCCTCCAGCGCCTCGCCTGCAGAATGAATGCTGATGGTGTCGTCCCCGTCCGAGAACAGAATCACGACAGGCCGGACTTCGCTCCGGATGTCGCCGCGGACGTCGCCCGGGCCACGGGCGCGAGGGTGATGCGAGATGAAATCAGCGGCGAATATCAGCGCGTCGTATAGCGGCGTAGCGCCGCCGCTCTTCATGCCTAGAGCCAGAAGTCTGCGGGCCGAGTCGGAAGTACGGCAATCGCTCGCGCAGACGATGGCTGAGCTGATGCCCGCAAACGACACAACGGATATATTGTCATCCGGGATCGACTGCTCGCGAGCAATCAGTTGCAGTACATTGCTCATGGCAACTCGAAGGCGCGGTGCTACCGATTCGCTCAGGTCGACGAGCGCAACCACGTCGAGCGAAGTTTCATCCGAATGGGCAAAGCTCCGGAAATTGCGGATCACAAGGTCGTTATCAACCACTGCGAAGTCCGACGTCGTCACGGTTTCGAGTGAACGATTGTTCTCGTCGGTGGCGAAGAATGTAACCCGCACCTCCGAGACCGTGCTTCGATACGTAGGCGTGTCGGAACCTTCATTCTTGACTTCATTCTTGCCTTGGGCCGCTGCAGGGCAAGTCGCAGTGCAAGTAGAAACACAAGCCAAGGCCAATAAAGCCAGAAGTACCGCCCGAGATTGCCAATGCGCTAACATCGCTGCTCGTTGCTCGTTGCTCATTAGCCCCATCGGCGAACGATGGAACACTCCCCAATTACCGTGGTTACCCTTGCAGGTGACCAGAAGGTTGGTAAAGCCCCCGGAGTGCCCGACGCTGGATTTGGGTTAACACAGCGAGCACAAAGAAATACAGGAAGGTCGGTTGCCTCCGTGTTCCTCTGTGTTCCCAGTGGTGAGGCCTTCATTTGAAGACTTCCGAGCGCTTGACGCCACGAAAGCGTGTGCTCACCACTTGCTCGAGATGACCTATATAAATTTCGAAACGCTGGCTTGACAGCGTGATGAAACAGGTGTGAAATTGTCGGGACTTCGAAGGCCGGTGCCCGGCCCTTCCCCTATGGCACTCGGACCGAGAAGCTCCCGTCGAAGTAGCCCATGAGCGGGATTGCAGGCTGGACGAAATTGGTTTAGCTGCGGATGTTTCCGCTGGTGGATATGAGTAAGAAGGAGCTTTACATCTCACAGGAGTGGTCTATGAATTTGAGCAACCGAGGAAAGAACGTCCTGCCGAAATGGTCCGTATTGCTGGTTCTTCTCACCATAACCGCCGTCGCTTCGGCCAACAGCGGACCTCCCAAGAGCGGTGGTGGCGGTGGCGGCGGTTCGCACCCCGCTCCAGCAGCGCACGCGGCCCCCGCACAGCACGCAGCTCCAGCACAGCATGCGGCCCCGGCACAGCAGCGCGGCGGCGCAAGCGGCGGCCAGCGCCCCGGCGGCGCGGCGCAGAATCGTGGACCCGGCGGCGCGGCTCAAAACAGCCGCGGACCGGGTGCGAGCGGAGGTAGCAGAACCGGGCAGATGGGCGGGAACCGAGCCGGACAGACAGGCGGCAACACCGGGAACCGAGGCGGACAAATGGGCGGCAACCGAGCCGGACAGACGGCGGGTGGGAACCGAGGCGGTCAGACCGCAGGTGGGAACCGAGGCGGACAGACGGCAGGCGGGAACCGAGGTGGACAAACCGCGGGCGGGAATCGAGGCGGTCAAGCAGCGGGTGGAAATCGAGGCGGTCAAACGGCTGGCAACCGCGGCGGAGGAGCCGCTGCCCACCATCAGCCCGCGGGTTCGACAACCCGTACCACTAAGAGCGGCGCTAGCGTTTCCGCGCGCAAGAATGGATCGGTTCGCTCCATCCACACCAAGAGTGGAATGACGATCAATCGCGGGATGCACGGCGGACGGCAAGTCAGGAGCGTGCACAATGGGCGCACGATCGTGGGCGGACGACACGGCGGCTACAGCCAACGTGCCTACTTTAACCGCGGCGGTCGCTCCTATTACCAGCGAACTTACTATCGCGGCGGACATTACTACGCGTATGGGTATCGCGGCTACAACTACGGCGGGTATGCTTACTACGGGTACGCTCCTGCCTATTACTGGGGTCCCGGATACTACGGATGGGCCTATAATCCGTGGCCCGCGCCGGTTTACTGGGGCGTAGGCGCGTGGGGTTGGGGCGGAGCGCCGTGGTATGGCGCCTATGGTCCCTGGTTCGCTCCCTATCCGGTCTATCCCATGGCTGCATTCTGGCTGACGGATTACTTGATTGCGGCGAACCTGCAAGCTGCCTACGCAGCGCAGCAGGAGGCGGCCGCCGATGGAGGCGACAACAACGGGGAACTCGTTCCACCGGCGATTCAAAATGCGTCGGCAGATGAAATTGCTGCGTTGTGGTCGACCGATCCACTCGTTGCGGCAAAACTCCAGGCCACCTATGGAGCCTACATGTTGGGTGGAGGCGCGCCTCCGGCAGCTGGCACGACTCAACTCAGTCCTGAAACGAAGCAGGCAATCACCGACGAGATGAAGTATGAGATCGCGGCGGAAAAGACTGCGGCAGCAGCCGGGCAGAATGCTCCTGCTTCAACCGGGGACCAGGTGCCACCGGCACTCGATCCCAAAATCCGCATCTTCGTGGTATCCAGTGACGAGGATCTGACCACGTCAGACGGCGTGGAATGCACGCTGACTGCCGGTGACGTGATCAATCGTGTTACCGACACACCGGACGATGACCACATGGTCAACGCCACCGTCAAGAGCAGCAAAAAAGATGAGTGTGCCGTCGGCGCTACCGTCGGTGTATCCGTCGACGATATCCAGGACATGCACAATCAACTGCGCATAACCATGGATGCCGGGCTTAAGGAGCTGTCCGAAAAGCAGGGAAAGAATGGAATGCCGCCGGCTCCCGATACTAAAACCACGGCCGGTGAAGTCCCGGCACCAACGCCAGATACCAGCGTAAGCACTGATCTGGAACAGCAGCAAAAGGATGCTGACGCGGCGGAGGCGGAAGCGAAACAATCGCAGTGAGATAGTGAATAGCAAGGCGTGGGGGCGTCGCACGATCGTCGTACGATCAACGCGGCGCTCTCCGCTTCTTCCAGCAGGAAAAAAGAAAACCATAAAAGACGCTCCTGCCCAACTGCGGATGGGAGCGCGCAGCTTAACAGGAGGAAGGTTGCAATGCGGCAGAAAATCGAAATGGGCGTTCCCGTTATCGCTTTGATGGTCGTCGCATTAATCGCTGTCGGAATCACACCCTGCCTGGTCTTCGCGCAGGCTCCGACGATTTCGCTGGAAGATCAGCTCAAAGCGCAATATACGCTGGTGAAAATGGGCGCAGACTCAAGTGGAACTGCCGTGATTGAGCAGGGCACCGTCCTGGTCGTGAAGAAGGGCGGAATCCTCGGTGTGCCTTATTCCGACCAGAGCATTTTCTCCACCAAGTACGAAAGCGGGGTAGTTCACTCGCCAAATGCCTTGGGGCAAAAGGCCCTTGGCTTCGGCCTGGGAAAATTAGGCAGGCAGGCTCCCACCACCCAGTTTTTCCAGGTGAACAACAAAGTCTACCCCGCCAAGCTCGCCGTCAATTTGCCGAAAGACCAGGTGGTCATCGGCATCGTAGCCTGCGATTCCTGTAACAACACCGATCCGAAGACGTTCTTCAAAGCCGACGTGGTTTTCCAGTTTCCCAAAGGAACGCTGGCCACCACTAACCCCTCACAGGTAGAAGATGCAATCGCCGGACTCCTCGCCATCGACGACAGCGCCAATTCTAACGATCAGGGCAACAACAACCAGCAAGGCGGACAGGGCCAAGGTCAAGGTAACGGTCAAGGTAACGATCAAGGCAACAATCAGGGCGGTGGGGGCGGAGGACAGCAACAACAAGCGCCACCCGAGCAGATAGAAAAAGGCCAAACTCCCGACCAGGTAGTAGCCGCGATCGGCCAGCCCGACAAGATCATCAATCTCGGCGCCAAGCAGATCTATGTCTATAAAGACATCAAGGTCACGTTTATTAACGGAAAAGTCTCCGACGTGCAGTAAGCGGGGAATGTCGGTAGTCGTTTTCTTGTGGAAAGCCGGGCGTCCCCGCCCGGCCATCTGCGAAATCGCCAGAGGCACGATATGAACCGTCACGCGATCACGATACTGGCCGTGCTTTCCGCGGTGGTGCTGATACTGATTGTCGCTCGCCCAGCACAGGCCCAAACCGAGACCGTGCTCTACAACTTCTGCTCCCAGCCCAACTGCGGTGACGGCTCTCAGCCCGAGTCCAGCCTCACCTTCGATAGCGCTGGGAACCTCTATGGGACGACCTACAGCGGAGGAACGTTTGGGGCTGGAACCGTATATGAGCTTTCGGCGAACGGCAGCGGAGGCTGGAATGAGACCGCACTGTACAGCTTCACCGGAGGGGCAGATGGGTCCAATCCGTGGAACTCCAACGTGATATTTGACAACGGAAACCTTTACGGGACAACACTAAACGGCGGCGCGAGTGACGGAGGCGTTGTGTGGGAACTTAGTCCCGTGGGAGCAAGTTGGACGGAAACCGTGCTCTACAGCTTCGGAGGAGAGGGCTCGGACGGGAGTGGTCCCTCAGGTTTGATCATGGACTCGGCGGGCAATCTCTACGGCACAATATACGGCTCCGAAGGCGGAGCCGTCTTCGAGTTGAACCCATCTGGCGTGGAGCAAACGATCTTCAACAACGGCTATTCTGCCGTTATCGCCGGGTTGACCATGCATGCGGGAAATATCTTTGGTGTTATGGCTTCTTACGTATTAGAGCTTTCACCGAACGACGGCGGGTGGACGCCGACCACAATATTTGTTTTCCACAATGGCTTCCCAAAGACAACACCTGTGTTCGACAAGGCGGGTAATATTTACGGTACTTCAATTGGTAAAAACAAGATTGGATCAGTCTATAAACTGACCCTCGGAAAAAAGGGGGGATGGACAAAGAAAGTAGTCTACGCGTTTGGAAAGGGCAACGATCCACTCGGAGCGGTTGTACTCGATTCTGCCGGGGATATTTACGGCACTACGTCTGGTGGTTATGGAACTGTTTTCGAACTAGTGGCCCCAGTCGGCACCGGGAAGTACCAAGAGAAGGTTCTCTGGAATTTTGACGG
>JBEKXC010000100.1:0-16356 GCA_049512435.1 Terriglobales bacterium
CTGCCGATAATCGTCGATCCCAGCCACGGCACCGGCAAGCGCAACAAAGTAACGCCACTCTCCCGCGCTGCCGTCGCCGTTGGAGCCGACGGGCTGATCGTCGAGGTTCACCACGATCCCGACCGCGCGTTGTCAGATGGAATGCAGTCCTTATTCCCCGATCAGTTCGACGCGCTGATGGTGCAGGTGAGGCAGATCGCGGCGGTGCTGGGTAGGACGATTCCTAAGTCAAGCCAGGTTCATGCCGAAGTTGCGGAGTGATCTGATGAAACTTAATTCGCTGCTCTCCGTTGCAGTCGCGTTGACTTGCGTAATCCCACTATCCCCCCTGCTCTGCCAAAACGATACCGCAAAACAGGCGCCCACAGACCAGAAGCCCCTCCCGAGCGGATCCGGCGGAATCATGCCGCCTCGAGCCATCTATTCACCGTGCCCCACGTATGACGATACCTCCCGTGAGGCGAAGATTGAGGGCACGGTTAGACTCAAGATTATTGTGATGCGGGATGGGCAGATTAAAGGCCCCAAGGTCGTAAACAGCCTTTCCGAAGCGCTCGACAAGAGAACCATTGATGCGGTTTCCCAATGGAAGTTCGAACCTGCGACCAAAGACGGCAAGCCGGTAACTACCCAATTCGATGTCGAATGTACTTTCAAACTTAAATGAGATCTCGTCAACCTCTGAAATCTCCTGCCTTCTAGCGAGGCCGAGTCGTCCTTGAGAAAATTCCTGCTACTCGCCGTCCTCGTCCCACTCGTCCTCGCCGCCGGATGGTACTACTTCCATCAGCGCGCTCTCCCCGGCTACGGCCCGCTCTACCGCGAGTACGCTTACATCTCGAACGGCAAAAGCAACACGGTCACCGTGATTGACCTGCGCAGCTTTCGCCCGATTCGCACTTTGCAAGCGGGCATCGACCCTACTGGAGTTGCGGCCAATCCTAAGCGGAATGAAGTTTACGTTGTCAACAGCGGATCTTCGAACGTCAGCGTAATCGACGCCGAACAGAATAAAATTGTTGCTACCGTCGGCGTCTACGGACGCCCCTACTTCATCGACGTTTCTCCCGATGGCCACCGCGCTTACGTCGCCAATTCCGGGTCCGACAATGTTTCCGTTCTTGATCTCGACCGGCGCACCGTTACGGCTACGCTTCATGTTGGCGGAAGTCCCGGGCTAGCGCGCGTTTCGCCCGACGGATCTACCGTGGTCGTCAGCAATCGCGCCGGCAATTCCGTCTCCATCATCGACGCCGCCCGACTCGCCGTGCGCTCCGCCATCAACATCTGCATTCATCCTGAAGACATTGCCATCCTGCCTGATTCCAGCAAGGCCTTCGTTTCCTGTTCCGAGTCGGGGCAGGTGGCGAGCATCGCTCTTAAGCACGAAACCCAAAAGGAACATGAAACCCAAAAGGAACACGAAACCCAAAAGGAACACGAAACCCAACAGGAGAGTGAAACTCAGAACGATAAGTTGCTCACCCTTCTCGATGTCGGAAAATCTCCGGTGAGCCTGGCGCTGAAACCGGACGGTGGGGAACTGGTCGCTTTCAATTTTGACGCCGGCAGTATCTCCATCATCGAGACTACGACCAACGAAGTATCAGGCAGTTATCTCATTGGCGCGCAGCCTACGCGTGGAGTCGTTTCGCTCGATAACTCGCGCTTGTATGTCTCGAACTTCGGATCGAATAACATAGCGGTCTACGACATCGACCTCGGAAAGGTCATCGCCTATCTTCCTGTGGGGACGCATCCCGACGCGCTGGCGCTCTCGCAGAATCAAAACTATCTGCTGGTCGTCGACTCCGGTTCCGGAGATCTGGCAGTAATTCAGAAACGCACGCCAAAGAAGAAATTTGAGCCCTCGGAATATTCCTTGCTGACCATCATTCCCGTCGGCATGCAACCCAATCAGATCGTGGTCAAGTCGTTTCGGGCGACGAAGATTTTGGATGGGCGTTAGGCCGCTGCAAAAAAAGGGCGGCCCCTCACAAGGCCGTCCGGTGTGGCTGACGATTTTCCTTCGCGACGATCTTCCTTACACTTCTACGAGGGAGTTATGGAAAGTCGAGGTGACGGCGTCAAACGTCTGAACCTTGGGTGTGCCATCGATCAGTTTTGCAAATGTTCTCAACACTTCCGGGTAAAGACTGGTGTTGTAAGCATCGGCATTGGCTTTGTTCTCCCACAGGCTGATCGAAATCGCATCCGTGCTGCCAGGGTTTGACAAAGTGATTTCTTCTTTAAAGCCCTTCTGCTTGCGCAGTAAAGGCAGAATTTCGTTCTCCAGGGTGCGGGTATAGTCAGAAAGCATGTTCGATTTCAGATGAAAAGTTACATTGCGTGCAAACATATCAACCTCCTAAGGTTGTAGTCGCTAAGAGGAGAGAACTTCAGATGGGCTGACTTAGTTTCAGGAAACCTGAAAAAGGAGAAGATTGCTCACTCCATCCAACTCTTGCATTCAAGTGGCCCTCGGCATCAACCGCGCAACTTGTTGTTTCAATACGCCAGATAGCTGATCCGGCACGGTAGAGTCTGGGTTCAGTCGTGTACTTTTGGCGGAAAGGAAGCACAAACAGCGTGGGTTTTGCGGAATTCTTGGGGCGCACAAAGCCTCCCAACTTCGCCACGGCATCGCTTGGTTAGTCGCGGTCTGACTTTTCGACTAACTCTTCTTCCCGGTCACGGCATAAAAAGCGGTTGCTTCCTGCTCCACGTTCTTGCTGCCGCACTTGGGGCATTTCGCGTCCACTTCGTGTTCTTTCAGGGTGAGAATCAATTCGAAGGTTTTGTGACAATCGTTGCAGACGTAGTCGTACACGGGCATCGGGGCCTCCCGCTCGATTGCGAACACGAGCTACGGTTGGAATTGTACGCCGACAGCCGCTGCTTGTCTGCGAGCGAAGGGTGGCCTTCAATGAACGGAGCGCGTCGGCGGTTGAGTGCGCTGAAAACAGGTCCTTCGCTTCGCTCAGGATGACAAGGGCGTGGGGTACTGAGAGCTAAGAGCTAAGAGCTAAGAGCCGTCCTCCGAAAATGTTCGAGGATGGCTTCGGCCTGGGATTTGGTTACTACTGCCGACAGGGCGGCTACGTCGGCTTGCTTTACAGCTTGCAGGCTGCCGAAATGTTCCAGCAGACGGCGGGTGGTGGATTCTCCTACTCCGGGGATTTCTCTTAACTCGGTGGCTCGATCTCTGATCTGGCGGCGCTTGCGATGGAAGGTTACAGCGAAGCGATGGGCTTCGTCGCGGATCTGCTGCACCAGATGTAAGACGGGAGAATGGTGATCCAGAACTACGGGGTCGTCTTCCTGTCCGTAGACGTAGATGATTTCTTCTCTTTTTGCGATAGCAGCGAGCGGCTGATTGATGATTTCCAGAGCTTCGAGCGCTTGGGCGGCGGCGTGCAGTTGGCCGAGGCCTCCGTCGATCAGGACCAGACTGGGCATCGCGTTTTTTTCTACGCCCTTATTCTCTGCCCGCTTTATTTCCTCACCAAGGCGCTGGTAACGGCGCGTCACTACCTCTCGCATGGAGGCGAAGTCGTCCACACCGGCTACGGTTTTGATGATGAACTTGCGGTAGTCGGATTTTTTCATCCTGCCATCCTCCCAGACTACCATCGAGGCCACGGTTTCCGCTCCCTGAATGTGAGAGATGTCGAAACACTCGATGCGCTTGGGGAGTTCGGGGAGGGCTAGCGCGTCTTGCAAGGCTTCCTGAATGGCGCGGGCGTTTGGTTTCAGCACTCGGAAACGCTGATCGTAGGACTGCTTGGCGTTGGTGCCGGAGAGATCGATCAGTTCGCGCTTTTCTCCTCGCTGCGGGACGGTGATGTGCACTCTGGTTGCTCTTCCTCCTTCGCCGGCTAGCTGCTCGCTTAAGGCTTCTTCCAGTTCTTCCCGGTCCTCGAAGTCTACGGGGATGTAGATGTTTCTGGGGACGTAGGGCTGGGCTAGATAGAGTTGCTTGAGCAGGGCGGAGAAGAATTCTCCGGGATGAAATTCCTGTGTGTCGGCGGGGCGGAGCTTGTCCTGAGCGGAGTCGAAGGACCCCGTCACGCCCGGGTCAGAGACCCGGGTCCACACGAATTCGGGCAAGTCTTCCCAGAAAAATTCTCTACGGTCCAGGACTTTTCCTCCTCGCATATGGAAGAGGTTTACGGCTAGCATTTGATTTTCGTAGTGATAACCGAAGACGTCGGCGTCGTCGCCTTCTACGGCGGCGATGCGCTGCTTCTCTTGTAGCTGCTCTACGGTTGAGATCAGGTCGCGATAGCGGGCGGCTCGTTCGAACTCCTGCGACTCGGCGGCTTCGGACATGCGCTCGCGCAGGGATTTGACTAAGTCGGTTTGACGGCCTTCCAAGAAGAGCTTTACGTCGCGAACTGCCTCGGCGTAGATCTCGGGTGTGGTCAGATCCCTTACGCACGGACCGAGACAACGCTTTATATAAAACTGGAGGCAGGGGCGGGGATGGTTGCGGGTCAGATCCACCTTGCAGGAAGGGACCATGAAGTGACGGTGAATAAGGTCGACGATGCGATAGGCGAGATTGGCGGGGAAGTACGGGCCGTAATAGGCGCTGCCGTCCTTGCGCAGACGGCGGGTTACGAAGACTCTCGGGTAGCGCTCGCCCAGGGACAGCTTTACGTAGGGGTAGGTTTTATCGTCGCGCAGCAGGATGTTGAAGCGCGGCTTCTTCTGCTTGATCAGGTGATTCTCCAGCGCCAACGCTTCTTTGTTATTAGCTACGACGATGTAGTCGACGTCGACGGCTTCGCGAACTAACGTACCGGTTTTTGCGTCTTCCCAACGGCCTTCGTGGAAGTAGGAAGAGACGCGGGAGCGCAGGTTTTTCGCTTTGCCTACGTAGATGACTTCGTCTTCGGCGTTCTTGTAGAGGTAGACGCCGGGGGAGGTGGGGATGGTGCGGATTTTCTCGGGGAGATCCATTGCGTTACAGGTCATTGCCCTACAAATCTATGATAGGGCCTGAGACGCAAAGGATTCACAGCGTCTTACGCGCTCCATCCCTTTACGAACTCCACCAGGCTGCGCAGGGCGATTCCGGAGGGGCCTTTGGCGATCCACGGTTTGCTCTCTTCCATCCAGGCGGTGCCGGCTATGTCGAGGTGGATCCAGGGAGTGTCTTCGGCGAACTCTTTCAGGAACATGGCGGCGAAGATGGCGCCTCCCCAGCGGCTTCCGGCATTGACCATATCGGCGATGTTGGATTTGAGATTCTCTTTGTATTCGTCGTCTAATGGGAGGCGCCACATTTTTTCGCCCGCGTGTTGGTTAGCTTTTGCAAAGCGCTCGTACATCTGGTCGTCGCTGGCGAAGATTCCGGCGTTCACGTAGCCGAGGGCCACGACTACGGCGCCGGTCAACGTCGCGGCGTCGACCAGGTGGGTGCAGCCTAATTGACGGGCGTAGGAGAGGCCGTCGGCCAGGATCAGGCGTCCTTCGGCGTCGGTGTTAATAATTTCTATCGACTTGCCGTTCATGGCGATTTGCACGTCTCCCGGTTTTTGCGCTTTACCGGAGGGCATATTCTCGGTGGCGCAGATAATGGCGGTGACCTTTACCTTGGGCTTTAGCAGCGCGATGGCTCGCATGGCCCCGATCATGGTGGCGGCTCCGGCCATGTCGTATTTCATTTTCTCCATACCGTCCGCTGGTTTTATGGAAATGCCGCCGGTGTCGAAGGTGACTCCCTTGCCCACCAGACCGAGGTGCACATCTTTGGCTGCGCCGGAGGGATCGTAGCGCAACACGATCAGCGCGGGAGGTTCGTCCGAGCCCTGGGCGACTCCCCAGAACGCACCCATCTTTAGTTGCCTGATCTCGTCGGCGCCGTGGACTTCGCACTTCAGTCCGACCTCCTTTGCCATTTTTTGGGCGCGCTCGGCCAGGATGGTCGGCGTCATGCGATTCGAAGGCTCGTTGACCAGGTCGCGGGTGAAGTTTTGCGACTCGGCTACGATGCGTCCGCTTTGCAGGGCGGCTTCGAGAGCTTTTGAATCGCCGGACACGACGATGGTGACGGCGTCGATCTTCTGATCTTTATTCTTATCCTTGTTCTTGCGATCGGTCTTGTAGTAGCCGGGATCGAAGTTGCCTACGAAGGCACCTTCCACGACGGCGCGCACGGCTTCGTCGGGTCGTGCTCCGCTCTCAGGTAGAGTGAAGGCAAAGCTGCGGATGTTTTTGTCCTTCAGGGTGCGCACGGCTGCGCCGGCTAGCTTGCGTAGCTCCGCGGCGGAAAAATTCTTGGACTTGCCGCCGCCAAGCAAGAGCAGGCGTTTCGCCTTCAGGCCGGCGGGGTTATGCAGGAGCGTGGTTTCGAAGCTCTTGCCGGTGACTTCGCCGCTGACGATTATGTCTTTGGCGGCTTCGCGCACGGCCGCGTCGGTGCTCTCGACGGATGGGGCGGGTTTATCCTTTTCGCCCTTATCTTTTTTGCTTCGATCAAGTTCGCTTCGATCAAGTTCGCTGCGATCGAGCACCACTGCGACCAGGCATTCGGTTTCCAGTTCAGACGGAGCGGAGGAAGAGAGGTTTGTTTTCATGTGGAGTATGTTCAGTATCCACGGTGAGAGGGGGAACGCGCAACTCGGCAGGGAAAATCTGGGCCGGGAATGCGCTTTTTTGGGGGGGGGTGCCCCCCTCCCCCCTGTTTTCGCGCAAAGTATTAAAAGATAAGGACTTAGCTCTAAAGTATTCAGGAATAAAGACTTAGCGTTTTCTGTTTTCGTAAGATATTCCGGAATAAGGAGTTAGCCGTTGGGTTCGCGCTAAGGCTTTTCGGCAAAAAGGCGTCAAATCCGACTGTTTCAGCTCCGTGTTGTCAAAGAGCGCCGACTCGTGGGGCTGGGACAGGTTTCGAGTGTATTAGGGACGGACACACCTCGGACCTGCCACAGGTCGATCTGTGTTGTCGACGATGGGCGGATCGATGTCTGTGATGGTGCGCACTGGGCGTTTGTGATGAAAAAAGTCAAAGGCCCCGCCCTTCGCTTCGCGATGGGACGGGCCGCCCGTCAGATGCTGCGGCATGAATGAATGTTCGCGGCGACGCGGCGGGGCCCTTCTGCGGGTGGGGCGCGGATTTGTCGTTCTCTGGGCTGGGGCTTGAGGAAAGCTTGGAGCGGAAAAAGCAAAGCAAAGGCAGCGGACAGGAGTATCCGCTCCACACGGGGCACGGGGAGAACGCCCTGACGCTTTGTTGGAGTGTCGGAGTTTGTAGGGGTCCTTCGACTGCGTAGCTGCTTCGCTTCGCGAAGCGGCTACTCCGCTCAGGATGACATTTCGGCGGAGGGGTGGGCCCAACCGCCGCTGTACACCAGGCTCTTGTTACGTTTTTCTTCCCCGCGAAATGGCTTCCCGGGCTTCTTTGTCGGCGGTGCGGCGGCGCTCGGTTTCTCGTTTGTCCCAGAGCTGTTTGCCTTTGGCCAGAGCTAGTTCCAGTTTGATTTTTCCGTTCTTGAAATACATGCGGGTGGGGATCAGGGTCAGTCCCTTTTGCTGGGACTTGCCGATGAGCTTGCGAATTTCTTCTTTGTGAACGAGGAGCTTGCGGGTGCGGAGGGCGGCGTGATTGGAGGAGTTGCCGTGATCATAGGGTCCTATGTGGCAGTTGAGGAGCCAGAGCTCGCCGTCCTTAATCAGGCCGTAGGCGTCCTTGAGATTGGTCGTGCCTGCGCGCACGGATTTTACCTCGGTTCCGGTTAGAACGATTCCTGCTTCGAATTTTTCGAGCAAGAAATAGTTGTGGCTAGCGTTCCTGTTAACGGCGGCATCTTTTTCGCCGGAAGCGGTAGGCTGGCGGCGAGGATTTTTCTCCCGATTGGGCTGGGTCTGGTGGGTGGTCTGCTTGGCCATATTGCGGTAACGAAGCTGAAAAGAAAGTAACACGAACGGGGCGGTGAGTTCTCAGTTCCCGGTTCTCAGTTCTCAGTAAATGCAATAACAAACTGAGAACTGAGAACTGGCTACTGGGAACTGCCCTTAGGGGCCTGTACTAATGAGTGTAAACATCGCCCTACCAATCACTTCGGGTGCTCGTTGATGCGATGCTATAATCCAAATTTCCGGTAGTTTTTGCGGGTTATGGCCCTTGGGATGCGCGGCCCTTGGCTTCTTTGGGGTGCTTTGGATGAGTCTGGCCGGCGCCGCCGGGCGGCTAGAGAGATTTTTATGAGGATTGCTTGATGAGACGTCTGATCCGTCCGGCTGTGTGTGTTCTAGTTTTGCTCTGTCTGAGGCTTCCCGGAATTGCTAAGGATTCTGCCAAGGCGCTTTACGAGAAGGGCAGCGACGCCGAGGCGCGGCAGAACTACGAACAAGCCTTCGACTATTTCAGCCAGGCCTACAATCTCAAACCGAAAGACCTGCGATACCGAACTGCGTACGAGCGGACCCGCTTCCTGGCGGCATCGTCCGAGGTGCATCGTGGGCAGGGTTTGCGCGATGCGGGCAAGCTCGACGAGGCTCTGGCGCAGTTCCAGAAGGCGATGGCGACCGATCCGTCTTCGTTCATCGCGCTGCAGGAACTAAAGCGGACAGAGCAGATGATGAAGGAAGCGCAGAATCCGCCGCCGCAGGCGGCGGCTCCAAGCCCTTTGCGCCGGCGGCTGGAATCGGCGCAGGGTCCGGTAGAAATGGCTCCGATCTCGAACGTGCCCATCACGCTGAAAGTTACGGAGAAAGCCAATGTGATCTACGAGACGGTGGGCAAACTGGCCGGCATCAACGTGCTTTTCGACCCCGATTATGTTCCGAAACAGGTGCACGTCGAACTGAACAATGTGACCCTGGAAGAAGCGCTGGAGATCATTTCATTTGAGACCAAAACCTTCTGGCGTCCGGTGACGCCGAATACGATTTTTGTCGCGCAAGACAATCCTGCGAAACGGAAAGAGCTGGAACAAAACGTCATCAAAACCTTTTATCTTTCGAATCTTTCTCAGCCTACCGAATTGCAGGATGTAGTGAACGCGATGCGCACCATTCTCGAAGTGAGCCGGATTCAGCAGTTGCCTTCGCAGGGAGCGATCGTGGTACGGGGCACGCCGGATCAGGTGGCACTGGCGCAGAAACTGGTGGACGATCTCGACAAGGCGAAACCCGAGGTGCTGATCGAAGTCGTAGTCATGCAGGTCAGCCGCGACAAGTCGCACACCCTTGGAATCAATCCCCCGACCAGCGTTTCAGTGCAACTGCAGCCCAACATCAGCACCACCCCCACGAGCAGCTCGACCACCACGACCACGTCGACCTCTACGAATCCGAGCGGCATTAATCTGAATACTCTCGCCAACCTGAATGCCACCGACTTCCAGGTGACGATTCCGCAGGCTACGGCGACAGCATTGATGAGCGACACCGATACCAAAGTGATCCAGAGTCCGCAGATCCGCGCCTTGGACGGGCAGAAGGCCACGTTGAAGATCGGCGATCGCGTGCCGGTGGCGACGGGATCGTTCCAGCCGGGAATTGGCGGAGTTGGAATCAACCCGCTGGTGAATACTCAATTTCAATACCTCGATGTGGGTGTGAACATCGACATCACGCCGCGGGTGCATGCGGGACGGGAAATATCGCTGAAGATGTCGATGGATGTCTCGGACGTGGACTCGTATGTGAGCATTGGCGGCATCAGCCAGCCGGTAATCGGCCAGCGCAAGATCGAGCACGAGATTCGCCTGAAGGATGGCGAAGTCAGCCTGCTCGGTGGCATGATGGAGGATTCGAGGACGAAGTCGCTGACCGGGATCCCAGGTCTGGCCTCGATTCCGATTCTGAAATATCTCTTTGCGCAGGATACTTCGGACCACTCCACCAACGAAATCGTATTTGTCCTGATCCCGCACATCATCCGCGGGCCGGATACTTCGCATGGCAGTTCCGATATGCTCGACGTGGGCACGGCCAATGCGCTATCGCTGAGACGGAACAATACCAAAGCGGCGACGCCGGCGGCTCCGACCGCCGCGCCGGCTGCTTCGCCAGCCTCTTCCCCGGGAAACCAGGGCGCATCTGTTGCTCCACCGCAGCCATCAACATTTCTGGGCCAGGCTTCTCAGAGCTTGATTTTGCAAGGCCAGTCTCCGTCAAATCAAACTCCGCCGAGGCCGATCGCGCAAAATCAGGCTGGCAGCGGAGCAGGAACGTTTGTGTTTGATCCGCCCACTTTGAATCAGGCCAAAGGCTCGACCTTCACGGTGAACGTCATGGTCTCCGGCGGGCAAAACGTGTACTCCGTGCCGGTACAACTCAACTACGATCCGGATCAGTTGCAGGTACTCAACGTTTCGAACGGGGGATTCCTGTCGCAGGATGGGCAAATCGTAACCATAGCGCATCGCGAGGATCCAGCGACGGGCACGATGCAAATCACGGCGTCGCGGCCTCCGGGAGCCGGCGGCGTCTCGGGACAGGGCGCAGTGGTGACGCTGACCTTCATGGCGAAGGGGCCGGGCCAGTCGGCGCTGACCATCACCCGGGGCGGGGCGCGAGATCCGGCGATGCAGCCGATTGCAATGAGCGGAGCGCAGGCGGCCATTACGATTCAGTAGGAAGTTCTCAGTTCCCGGTTCTCAGAGGAAAATCGGGTTCACTGAGAACTGAGAACCGAGAACTGAGAACTTGTCGATGAGACGGCGCATCAAAACGCGGGAAGTAAAGTCAGTGGCTATCCGGTACCAGCGCGGCTTCACCCTGATCGAGTTGATCGTTGCGACCGCGATTCTGGCCATCCTGGTGGGGATGGCGGTTCCGATGGCAAAAAGCGCCGTTAAGCGGGAGCAGGAGCACGAACTGCGCTCCGACCTGTGGATGATCCGCGACGCGATCGATCGCTATAAAGATGCCGCCGATCGCGGTGCGTTTCGAACCAAGGCAGACAGCCAGGGATATCCTCCGGATCTCGAGACGCTGGTCAAAGGTGAGGATGTCGCCGGCAAGAAACTGAAGTTTCTCCGCCGCATCCCGGTCGATCCCATGACCAAGCAGGATTGGGGAATGCGCTCGATGCAGGATGATAAAGACTCGGATTCCTGGGGTGGGCAGAGCGTTTTCGATGTTTACACCAAGTCGGACCAGACGGCGCTGGACGGCACCAAGTATAAGGACTGGTAGATGAGATTCAAGGGCAAAGCGCGCAGTCTCGCAGGTCGAGTGCGCAATCGGGGTTTCACCCTGATCGAGATGCTGGTGGTCATCAGCATCATCATGGTGTTGCTGGCGATCGCGGTGCCGAATTACACCCACAATGTCGCTCTCGCCAAGGAAGCCAAACTTCATCAGAATCTGACGACGCTCAATAAAGTCATCCAGGAGTATTCGCTCGACAAGAAGCACGCGCCCCAGTCGCTGGACGATTTGGTTTCGGCCGGATACATCAAGTTCATTCCGGACGACATCACTGGCAGCAACACCACCTGGCAGACGGATCCGGAAGACCCCGAAAACGCATGGGATCCGAACAACACCGGCATCGGGAGCGTGCACAGCGGTTCGAGTGAGACAGCGCTCGACGGCACTACCTATTCGGGTTGGACGCACTAGGTCAGGACACTAGGTCAGGAGATGAACAGAAGAGCGACAGGGCGGGAGCGCGGATTCACGCTGATCTCGATGATGGTGGTGATCAGCATCATGCTGATCCTGTTGGGAGTGGCCATGCCCATCTTCAGCCACAGCCTTACGCGGGCGCGCGAGGAGAATCTGCGCACCAACCTGGAAACGCTGAATCAGGCGATCTTCCAGTATGCGCAAGACAAGCAAAAGGCGCCGCAATCGCTCAGCGATTTGGTGTCGGCGAAGTATCTGAAGACCATTCCGAATGACATCACAGGCAACCCCGACACCTGGGAGACGGAGCCGGGAGAGGGCGTGATCATGTCACTCGATCAAAAAGACGATGGCGGAATTATTGGCGTCCACAGTGGTTCCACTCAGGTGGGCAGCAACGGTAAGGCGTACTCGGAGTGGTGAATCAGTTCCCAGTTCTCAGTTCTCAGTAAAATCTCTTCATTTTGAGTTCCGTGGTCGTTGGGGGGGCGCTTGGCCTGCTATTGACCGTCGATCTGCATGAGTTCAGCCTTTTCTGAGACCTGAGACCTGAGACCTGAGACCTGAGACCTGAGACCTGAGACCTGAGAACTGAGAACTGAGAACTGAGAACTGATTCTGGAGGTAAACGTGGGTTTTCTCAATCGGCTGCAGCCTTTGGCTCTGCTTGTGATGCGGCTTGTTTTGGGCGCGATCATGATTGCGCATGGTTATCACAAGGTGTTCGGCGGTTTTCATCATCATATGGAGTTCGTAGGCTCGCTCGGCCTTCCGCGCTGGATGGCCTATCTTTCCGCGGGGACGGAATTTTTCGGCGGCATCGGAATTGTGCTGGGATTGTTTACCCGCTTTTTCTCGCTCGCCATCGTGATCGAGATGGCCGTGGTCATCTGGAAGGTGAGTTTTCAAAAACGGGCTGATGGGCAACGGCGGGTACGAATTTCCGCTGGCGCTGGCCGCGATGGCGTTTGCGCTGCTTTGTTTTGACGGCGGCCCGTGGGCAGCGACATTTGGCGGGAGGGGAGGCGGCAGGAAAACAAAGAAAGTGTCATAAGCGTAGTTCAGATCCCCGCTGGTCAATTAGCCATAAACATGGCAGAATGGAATCGATGCGGACCACCGTGGACATTCCCGATCCCCTCTATCGTAACCTGAAAGCCAAGGCTGCAGGAGAAGGACGAAGCGTAAAGGAATTGATTCTACGCGGCGTTGAAGTCGAACTGCAGTTGAAGCCCAAGCGACGCCGGCGCCCGGTGACGTTGCCATTGGTCCGGTCCGAGCAGCCGGGGACGATGGCGCTCGACAATGCCAAAATCTTCGAGATCATTCCTTTTCCCTGATGTGAACGTCTGGATCGCCCTCACGTCTGAGAGGCATCTCCACCATGCCATCGCTGCGCGGTGGTTTGCGAGTCTAGATGAGGACTCGCGTCTTTGCTTCTGCCGGATAACTCAACTCAGCGTGCTGCGGCTGCTTACAACGCAAGCAGTGATGGGTACAGAGGTGATGACTCAACCAGGAGCCTGGCAGATCTATGACCGGTGGCTGGACGACCCACGCATCGTTTTCCTCGACGAGCCAACCGGACTGGAACAAGCGTTCCGCTCTCACTCACGACGCCGAAGCCCTGCCCCCAAGGAATGGGCCGACGCCTACCTGCTGGCGTTTGCTGCCGTATCCGGTTTAAGGCTGGTGACGTTTGACCAGGCATTTGGCGGGAAAGCGAAAAGCGTTCTCGTTCTGAGCAGTTAGGCTTCCGAGGCACTCACTCTAGAACTCCGCCAGCTCCTTCATTGCCCGGAACAAATCGCTGGCCTGCGGCAGAATCGCATCCTCAAGAATCGGCTGGTAAGCGACGAAAGTATCGGTCGCCGCCACCCGCTTCACCGGGGCATCAAGGTGGTGGAAGAGTTGGTCGGCGATGCGGGCGGCGATTTCGGCGCCGTATCCCCAGCTTAGCGAGTCTTCGTACGCAATTAGCGCGCGATTGGTTTTCTTCACCGAGGCGGCAATCGCATCCCAATCAAATGGGTTTAACGACCGCAGGTCAATCAGCTCGACGCTGACCCGATGCTCGCGCTCCAGTTTTTGCGCGGCTTGCAGCGCGCGTGGAACTACCGCGCCATAGGTGATAACCGTGAGATCGGTTCCAGGCTGCACCACTTTCGCTTTTCCGAACGGGACCATGTAGTCGGGGCCGGGATAGGGCGCGCGTCCGTAGGTTTCGCGGTACAGCCGCTTGTGTTCGAGGAACAAGACCGGATCGTCGCAACGGATCGCGGTGCGCAGCAGGCCCGCGGCATCGAGTGCGTTGGAAGGGAAGATGACGCGCATGCCGGGAGTGTGGGTAAAGATGCTCTCACCGCACTGCGAGTGGTAAATCGCTCCGCCCGTCAGATAACCGCCAATCGCTACACGGATGACGACCGGCGCCGAGAAGGCGTTGTTCGAACGCCACCGGATGGTGGGGAGTTCGTCGCGCAGCTGCATCATCGCCGGCCAGATGTAATCGAAGAACTGGATTTCCACCACGGGCTTCAATCCGCGCGTGGCCATGCCGGTGGCGCGGCCCACAATGTTGGCCTCCGCGATCGGGGAATTAAACACCCGGTCGGAGCCGAACTGGGACTGCAGGCCCGCCGTCAATTTAAAAACTCCGCCCTTGCCCTTCACCAGTTTCTGCTTTATATACTCTTCGCGACTGCAGTCGGCAACGTCTTCGCCGAAGATGACGATGCGTTCATCCCGGCGCATCTCGTCACGCAGCGTAGTAGTGATGAGGTCTGCCATAGTCTTGTTCGACGACTTGTTCGGCGACTTGTTCAGTGTGTCGGGGCTTTTGCCATCCGCCGCCGTCTCGGGCGCGGCGATTGCCGGCTGCGTTTCGAACTCCGCCGATGTGGGATCGAGATTGGGCGAGTACACGAAGTTGTAAATCGTTTCCGGCCGCGGCAGCGCCGCTTCCAGGGCGCGATCGGTATCGGCCTGGATCTGCTCTTCGATTTCCTGCTCGATTTTGTTGATCTGTTTTTCGTCGAGGATTCCCTCGCGCAGCAGGAACATTTGCAAGCAGTGCACCGGGTCGCGCGCGGCATCGGCCTGGCGCTCGGCGTCAGGGCGGTAAAGACGCTCGTCGTCAGATAGCGAGTGGGAATAGGGACGGATGACATGGGCGTGGACCAAGGCGGGGCCATGGCTGGCGCGGCAATAATCTGACGCCCGCTTAAAGGCGGCATAGGCGACGATCGGGTCGGTGCCGTCAAACTCCTCGAAGTGGAAGTTGGGAAAACCTGAGACCAGGCGCGAAATGTTGCCGCCCGCGGTCTGCACTTCGACCGGTACGGAGATGGCATATCCGTTATCTTGCACGCAAAAAATCACCGGCAGGCGGCGGTTGGATGCAGTGTTCAGCGCCTCCCAGAATTCGCCTTCGCTGGTGGTCCCGTCGCCGAGCGAAACGTAGGTGATTTCGTCACCCTGAAATTGGACATCCTTGAACTGCCGATAATCGACCTGGCGGGAATCGCCCTGAGCTTCGATCTTGCGAGCGGCATTCGGGTGCTGGGAGAAATAACGGCCCGCTTCGGCGCACCCCACCGCTTGCAGGATTTGGGTTCCCGTCGGAGAAGACTGAGTGACGACATTGAGGCGCTCGAAGCCCCAGTGCGAGGGCATCTGACGGCCGCCGGAAGCGGGGTCGTCGGCCGCACCCACGGCCCCGAGCAGCATTTCGTACGGAGTTGCGCCCAAAGCTAGACAGAGCGCGCGATCGCGGTAGTAGGGATAAAACCAGTCATAGGCAGGCTTCAACGCTAATGCCGCGGCCACTCCCACTGCTTCGTGGCCAGCGCCCGAGATCTGGAAGAAGACCTTCTGCTGGCGTTTGAGCAGGATTTCGCGGTCGTCCAGCCGCCGCGACGTGAACATGATGCGATACGAGTCGATCAGTTGCTGACTGGTCAACCCCTGATAGGTCTTGGCTGGTTTCGTAACTTTCGTTTCGTTGAGCTTGGGATCGACTTTGGTCGTAGCCATGCTGCGTTCTTCACCCCACGGAGTTCCAGCCCCGCAACATTGTAAATCAGCTCTCAGCTCTCAGCTAACAGTTCTCAGCAGGAGCCTTCATATCAAGTCTCCGGGGTTCTCCTGAGCATCCGGCGCGCTATTGACGGCGCATGTCTTGAGGCCTCCGCTTTTCCTGAGAACTGAGAACTGAGAGCTCCCGGCTTGCGTTATCCTGAACTCTCCATGATTCGTTACCTCCGTCCGTTTGATCCGCAGCGCATTCGCTTGCTGGTGTTTGATCTCGATGGCACCCTGATTGACTCGCGCCTGGATCTGATTCACTCCGTGAATGCAACCATGCGGCATATCGGCCGTCCCGAACTAGAGGACGACGTGATTGCGAGCTATGTCGGAGATGGCGCTCCCGCACTGGTGCGACGCGCGCTTGGGAATACGGCGCTTGGGAATACAGAAGACGAGGCCTTGTTTCGTGCCGCTCTGGAGTATTTTCTGGGCTACTACCGGCTGCACAAGCTCGACCACACCACCGTCTATGACGGAATTCCAGAGACGCTGGCTCGCCTGGCGGAGGCGTCGAATGGAAAGCGGAGACTTATGGCGGTGCTCTCGAATAAGCCCGTCAATCCTTCGCGCGACATTGTGCGCGCGCTCGGACTGGGGGACTTTTTTGTGCGGGTTTACGGCGGCAACAGCTTTACGGCGAAGAAGCCCGATCCGCTGGGGGTGCAGACTATTTTGCAG
>JBEKXC010000101.1:0-16305 GCA_049512435.1 Terriglobales bacterium
ACTCCGCTTGCGATCATCAGGGCATGGCAGGAGATTTCGTTGCCGTCAGCCAGCTTGACGATGCGGTAGGATCCCTCGGTGCGCACGCCGACCGCTTCTTGAGCAAGAATTTCCACTCCAAAACGCTTCGCCTGCACCACCGCTCGCCGAGCGAGATCGTTACCACTGAGCCCTGCGGGAAATCCAAGATAGTTTTCAATTTTCGAACTCATTCCTGCCTGGCCGCCCGGCGCTTCGCGCTCGATCATCAAGGTATGCAGACCCTCCGACGCGCCGTAAACTGCGGCGGCCAGACCCGACGGTCCACCGCCCACGATTGCCAAATCGTAAAAATCGGTTTGTGCGCGTGTACGCAAGCCCACTTTTTGCGCGACATCCGCCGGCAGGCTCTCCAGAAGTTTCGTTCCATCCGGAAAGAGCACGACCGGGAGGCTGTTGGCTTCATCGCCGAGAGCTTCCAAGAGACGTTTCGTTTCCGGGTCGTTGGCGGAGGTTTCCACGTCGATCCACTGATAAGGAACGCGATTGCGCGCGAGGAAGTCGCGCAATTCGTAAGATCGGGGCGACCACCTGGTGCCGAGAACCCGTATTCCCTGGAACGCAGGCCGGTAGGAAGCCTGCCAATCATCGAGCAGGTCGTTCAGTTGTGGATACAAGTGCTCCGACGGCGGATCCCAGGGCTTGAGGAAGAAGTAGTTGATACTGGCTTGATTAATGGCGCTGATGGCTGCGTTCGTGTCGGCATATGCGGTGAGCAACGCACGTTTTGCATCCGGAAAAACATGCTGTGCTTCCTGCAGAAACGCGACGCCATCCATCTTGGGCATGCGCTGGTCGGCCAGCAGCAGCGCTACGCTGTCATTGCGAACCTTCAACTGCTTCAACAGATCCAGCGCGCCTTCCGGAGAATCGCTGCCGATGACGCGATACTCCGCACCGTACTCGGAGCGCAAGTCGCGTTCAATCGCCCGCAAAACGTCGGAGTCGTCATCGACACTCAGCAAAATCGGTTTCGGCATTATTCGGTCTCAGCTTTGATGATGAACTTGAACACTAATCACCCGCTCAAGCGGCAAGCTCGCCCGCCTCGATCTCATCTACATAGCACCAGATCCAGGACTCTCCCGGCTCGATGGAGCGCATAAGCGGATGCTTGGTGTGATGGAAATGCTTCGTCGCATGTTTGTTCTTGGACGAATCGCAACAAGCGGCATGCCCACAGATAAGGCACATGCGGAGATGGACCCAGGTATCGCCGGTCTTCACGCAGTCCTCGCAGACATGCTTGTTGGTTTCTCTTATTTTGATCTGGTTCAGATGGGTACATTCTTGTGGCATAGATTCCTCCGGCGCCAGCGCAAGAAGAAGATTATTCCGCGACTAGCAGATTTTCCGCAAAAGGCCACTGCTCGTCAATCCATTGTGCCTGGCAGCAGAAGCCGGCAGCGCGCGCCATGCGGAAGACTTCGTCAGGCGCGTACTTGTGGCTGCTCTCTGTCCAGATGGTCTCGCCCTCCGCAAACTCGACGCGCAGATCGGCTGCTGGAATGCGAACCGTTTGCCGCCGCTTGGATTGCAAATGCATTTCGACGCTGCGAGCTTCGGGATTAATCCGGGCTACGTGGGTGAACTGGCTCAAGTCAAAATCGGCATCGAGTTCGCGATTGATGCGAGCCAGAAGGTTAAGATTAAAGGCCGCGGTCACGCCGATTTCATCATCGTAGGCTCGGAGCAATTGCGCGCCGGATTTTTCCAGATCCGTTCCGAGAAGTAGGGAATCTCCGGGCTCGAGAATGCGCCGGACCGCGGCCAGGAATTTCACTCCGGCATCACGATCGAAATTGCCGATTGTACTTCCTAAGAACAATACGAAAAGATGTTGGTTGCACTGCCGATGTGCGGCAACTTCGAGCAGGCCTTCGAGATACTCACGCTCGAAACCGACGATGCTGAGCGAGTCAATATCGCTTAGTTCGCGCTGGCACATGAGCAAGGCGGAACGGGATATTTCAACCGGATAATAGAACGTCCGCTGCCAACGGCCGAGCGCCTCCAGTATCCAGCGGGCCTTCTTGCCGCTGCCACTGCCAAGTTCGGCTACAGCTACCGGATCGTGCAGGCGTTCGACGATCTCAGCCGCATGCCGTTGCAGCAAACGTTCATCGGCGCGGGTGAGTCCGTATTCGGGCAGACGGCTGATCACTTCAAAGAGCGCGGAGCCCACGTCGTCGTAGAGGTACTTAGAGGGAAGTTCCTTTTGTCCCGGCCGAGTGAGGCCGTCGCGCACCTCGGCAGCGAACTCGTAGGCGACGTTATTGATTGCGTGAATCAGCATTGGTCAGTCCTTTTCGACCCTCAGATCTGTTTATGGAGCTCCGGGCGAGAAGCCCGTCGCTCCACGATCGAAGATCGTCACATCGAAGATCAGTGCCTAACGCAGCGAAAGCCCGCATACACGTATTGGTAATGCGCCTGGAACCAGTTGCGGAACGAGGGGCGCAACATGCACGCAGCCGTGCGCGCCGAGCCGCCCTTCATAACGAAATGCTTGCCATCAAAGAAATCGGCTGAGTACCCGCGGTAAAACGGGAAGGGCTCGAAACCAGGAAATGGACCGAAAACGGTGGAGGTCCATTCCCACCCGTTGCCCAGTAGATCATGAACGCCGAAAGCGCTTTGGCCCGCGGGAAACGCGTTGACCGGGACGGGATCCCAACGATGAAAGTCAAAATTACCGAGCTTGGGATTAGGCGCCTCGCTGCCCCAAGGGTACGGCCTTGTCTTCCGCTCGCCGTCGATGGTGCCGTAGGCGGCGTGCTGCCACTCCGCTTCGGTGGGGAGCGACTTCCCTGCCCAGCGCGCATAGGCCGCTGCCTCAGCTTGGCTCACGTATACGGGCCAGTCGAGCGGCATTTCGTCAAACGAAATTTCGTCGAACATGCCGCGCCAGACCCAGCCGTGGCTTTTCTTTTTCCAGAATGCGGGATGCGAAATCCCGTGCGCGCTCTTCCAGTTCCAGGCGTCTTCGTCCCAGAAAGCACGCGTGTCATAGCCGCCGGCGGCGATGAAGTCGAGATATTGCCGGTTTGTCACCTTGTAGCGATCGATCTCGAAAGCGGGAACTGCGACAGTGTGAGCTTCATACTCATTGTCCCAACCAAAGCTGTCAGCACTCCGTTGAAGGCCTAGTGTCACTGCGCCAGCAGGAATGGCAACCATGTCTTGAATGACGGGAAGACCGGTGAGAAGACCGGTGAGAATCGGGGTATCCGTTTGCTTCACTTTCAGATGAAGCGGCAACTGATGCAGCATGTAGGCGAGGGTTTCCGTATGCATGAGGCGATGCTCAATCGCCACATTCAGCAAAGTGGACATCTCGTACCCACCCCTTGCGATAGAGCTGCAAGGAGTGGGCCACCCCATTGACTCGTCGAGAGTGTTGCGGACACTATTCACATAGTCGCGGATAGCGTTCAATGAGGGCCAGTCCGATGGCTGATCGGTCGGCAGTCCGCCGCCAACGGGATCGATGCCGAAGGCAAATAGCCGATCAAACTCAGGGTTAGCGCTTTTCAGTCCGCCGACGCGTCCACTCAGCAGATTCCAATCGAAGGCCTCGAGGTGACCTACATAAAAGATGATGCGGTGGCGCTCGGGGATGGGCCGTTCATAGAACGCGTCGGCGCGCAACAAATTGAAGAGAGCATCGCTTCGCCGGCGAGCGTCGGAAACCCGCTCGATGAGTTCGTGAGGGAGTCCGTGAGGGAGTTCATTAGAAACAGCGACGCCCTTTTGCGCAGCAAGCATTTGGGGCTCCCGGTCAGGTAGCGGAGATTAGACGAAGGTTCGTTTGAAGGCAAGCCGACCCCGACTTTGCCTTCAAGGCTTTCTTAGATGACAAGTGGCTTCGAGTGGTCGCAGCAGAAACTACTTTTATTTAGTGGCTGTTTGGTCATCCTGCAAAGCTCGCTTGGCTTTAGAATCGTGTTTGAACGTCAATGTGAGGTCGAGATGAAAATGCTTCTGGCTCTTGCCGTCTTTTCTGCCCTGTCTTGCTTTGCCTATGCTGCCACCGCTGAGCAGAAGTTTCCAACCTCGGCCGGGGAAGTCAAGATCATGCCGCTCTATCACGCCAGCACCCTGATTGAGGCGGGAGGAAAGACCATCTACCTCGACCCGGCCAAGCCAGCGAAATTCTCCGGATCGCCGAAGGCGGACCTCATTCTGATCACCGACATTCACCCCGACCACATGGATCCGGCTGCCATCGCCGAGATCAGCAAAGCCGGAACGGAGATCCTTGCGCCTCCCGCCGTAGTCGCAACGGTGACGACCGGCAAGCCAATTGCGAATGGTGAAACCAAAATCTGGCAGGGCTGGACGATTGAGGCAATCCCCGCTTATAACCTCAAGCGCGGCCCCTCACCGGGCAAGTTCTTCCATGACAAAGGACGCGGCAACGGATACGTGCTCACCTATGGCGGTGTACGTTTTTACTTCTCCGGTGACACGGAAGGCATACCTGAAATGCGCGCGCTTAAGAACATTGACGTGGCATTCGTTTGCATGAATCTTCCCTACACCATGCCTCCGGAAGAGGCGGCGGATGCGGTGAAGGCGTTCCACCCGAAGATCGTGATTCCGTATCACTACCACGGTTCCGATCTCGCCGTATTCAAGAAAGGGCTGGAAGGAACTGGAATCGAAGTGCGGCTGCTGGAGTGGTATCCGCAATAGGATTGCGAACTTGCCAGTGGAGAGCCGGGCGTCCCCGCCCGGCATGGACGGGCGAGGCGCCCGTCCCTCCACCGGTTGATTGATGTGCGTTCTTACTCCTCTTAGTTTTTACTCCTCGGTCCCGAATCTCTTCAGGTCCTCCGGTCCATCTGCCACCGCCACCGGCTCTTTGCCCTGGACCAGTTCCCGGATGCTTGCCACCACATCAGGATTGGCCAAGGTGGTGATATCTCCAGTGTGCATGTTGTTGGAGAGAGCGGCAAGAACCCGGCGCATGAGTTTGCCGGAACGGGTCTTGGGCATATCCGGAACGATGTGGACATGCTTCGGACGGGCTATCTTGCCAATCATGGTCTCAATGACCTTGTTGACCTTGTCGACGATCTCCTGACTGGCTTGTACACCGGGCTTCAGAGCGATGTAGACTTCGGGCACACGGCCCTTGATCTCGTCCGCCACCGGCACCACCGCTGCCTCCGCCACCTCGGGAACCGTCAGACACGCAGACTCGATTTCCTTGGTGCCCAGGCGGTGGCCGGCCACATTGATGACATCATCAACTCGGCCGAGAATGCGGAAATAGCCGTCGGCGGCCAGCACGGCTCCATCCGCCGCAAAATACGGCCAGTCCCGCCAATCCTTGCTGTTGCGATTCTTGCAGTATTTTGCGAAGTACTGGGTAACGAAGCGGTCGCGATCGCCCCAAATGGTTTGCATGATCCCGGGCCATGGATTCCGGATGCAGATGTTGCCCGCCTTGTTGGATCCAGCCGCGACTACCTCGTTGTTCTCGTCAATAATCACCGGATAGATTCCAGGCACGCCTGGGCCCGCGCTTCCCGGCTTCATGGGGTCGATCGCCGGCTTGGTGCTGCATAAGAATCCTCCGTTTTCGGTTTGCCACCAGGTGTCGACAATCACTGCCTCACCCTTGCCGACGGTTTCGTAGTACCAGCGCCAGACCTCGGGCTCGATGGGCTCTCCCACCGTGGTCATGTGCTTGAAATGGTAGTTGTACTTGGTGGGTTCATCGTGACCGGATTTGCGCAACATGCGAATGGCGGTCGGTGAGGTGTGGAAGATGTTGACGTCGAGACGTTCAGCGATTCTCCAAACCCGGCCGGCGTCCGGGTAGGTCGGGACACCCTCATAGATCACACTGGTAGCGGCCAGCGCCAGCGGACCGTAAACAATATAAGAGTGGCCGGTGATCCAGCCGATGTCGGCCATGCACCAGTAAACATCCTCGGGATGAATGTCCTGGATGTACTTGGAGGTGCCGGTCACATAGGCGAGGTAGCCGCCGGTGCGATGTTGGCACCCTTTGGGCTTTCCGGTGCTGCCGCTGGTGTACATGAGAAACAGCGGCGCTTCCGCATCCATGGGGACGGGATCAACCAGTTCGCCTTTGAATTTCGAGAGCACTTCATCAACGAAGAAGTCGCGCCCCTTCACAAAAGGCGTAGCGGAGGCATTCTGGCCCGCATGCCGCCTCCAGACCAGGACCTTGTCCACGGTCTGACCTCCCTTCTTGGCAATATCCAGCGCAATATCGGCGGCCGCTTTGTGGTCGAGCAGCTTGCCATTGCGATAGTAACCATCCATCGTGATCAGGATGTGGCTTTGCGAATCGGCGACACGCGTTCCACACGCCTCGCCGCTGAAGCCGCCAAACACAACCGAGTGAATCACCCCCAGGCGGGCGCATGCCAGCATGGTAATCGGCAACTCGGGGACCATTGGCATATGAACGGTGACGCGATCTCCAGCTTTTAGGCCGCAGAAATCGCGCAGCAGCGCCGCGAATTCATTCACTCTCACATAGAGTTCGCGGTAAGTGAGGGATACGGGCGCTTCCGATTCCGGTTCCGGAACAAAGATAATTGCCGCTTTGTTCTTGTACTTGGCGAGGTGCCGGTCGATGCAGTTGTAGGAAGCGTTGATCTTGCCGCCCACGAACCACTTCCAGAATGGCGGATCGCTGGTATCGAGCGTGGTGTCCCAGTACTTGTACCAGGTCAGCAAATCAGCGTACTCCCGGAAGCATTCCGGGTAATTCTTTTCGCTGAAGCGTTCGATGACGTTGGGATCGGTCAGGTTCGCCTGGCCGATAAACTTCGCGGGAGGATAGTAATATTCCTCTTCCCGCCAATGGACTGCAATCTGAGCCTCGGTGGCTTCGCTCACGATCTGTGGTTTCTGACGTATTTCCGCCATATTGGTTTACCCCTTATTGCTGAATTTGTGATCTATATACAAGCTCTTCTCCGCCAGCGCCTTCTCGGCTGGCGGAGTCAATCCTCTGCTACGCAATACATCTGCCACCGCGCCCCCAGGCTCATGCATTGCATGGCGCGTGGGAGCGCTTCCAAGAAACTAGGCTACCGCCCGCGCCTTCGCTGCTAACCCTGCTTGCGGCACCGCCGGACGCTTGGCTAACAGTTCGCACACCAACGCCACTGCCGCCAGCACCGCCGCCGTGTAGAACGCCATCTGGTAATTCTTGTACTTGTCGTAGAGCAAGCCGCCGATGCGGCCACCGAGCAGCCCGGCCACACCCCAAGCGGTAAACAACATCCCGTAGTTTATACCGGCATTCTTCGTGCCCCAGAAATCGGCGGCGGCGGCGCCATTGACCGACAATTGCGTGCCATAGCACCAGTACACGATGAACAGCATCACGAACAGTCCCAGAACATTGCCTCCCACAAAATACAGAATGGGCATGGCAACCATGGAGATGCCGATCATCAGGCGTAACACGTTAATGCGGCCCAGGTGGTCCGACATCCAGCCGGAGAGAATGCGGCCGGAGGCGTTGCCCACCGCTCCCACCACCAAGCCATACGCAGCCAAGGTCGTGCTCGGGATGCCCACGCTCTTGGCGAATGGCACCAATTGGCTGATGACCATCAGACCGGCCGCGCACCCAAACGCGTACCCCACCCACATCAAGTAGAAGGTCGGAGTGCGCAGCACCTCGCCAGGAGTGAAGTCGTAGGTGGTAGCCACAGCTTTGGATGCCGGAGCCGGCGTCCAGCCCGCAGGTTTGTAACCTGCCGGCGGGTTCCTCAGCAGGAATGCCCCAAACACTGTCATCACAAAAAAGATCCCGCCCAGAATCTGGAACGTAGTGCGCCAGCCAAAGCTCGGGATCAGGTAGTTGGCCGCCAGCGGCCCAAAGATCGCCGACCCTGCGCCGTATCCGCCCACGGCCAAGCCCACGGCCAAGCCGCGCTTGTCCGGAAACCATTTCGACATGACTGGAATCGGAGTCGCATACCCGAATCCGTTGCCCAATCCTCCAAGCACGCCGAAAAAGACGAAAAATTTGGTGAGGCTGTCGGCCTGAGAGCAGAGGAAAAACCCCAAGCTCACCAGGATCGCGCCAATGATAGAAATTTTGAAAGGCCCAAACTTATCCTGCAACCGGCCAGCCACAATGAACGTCAGCGCGAACACCACCACTGCGATGATGAACACATTGGAGGTATCGGCCCGCTTCCAGTGAAATTCCTTTTCCAGCGGAGCCACAAACACGCTCCAGGCATACAGCGAGCCCAGCGCCAGATTCATGGATACCCCGCCGACTACGTGCCACCAGCGATTCAGGTGAGAGGCGCTGGCTTCAGATGCAACATTTGCGTTAGCCACAGTTTTTCTCCTTTACCGAAAGTGAAATGAGAACCGGGAGCCGAACTTCGTGACAAGCACGACTCCCGCACGGCACGTACGCGCTTACTTATCAAATCGACTACAAATTCAACTGGACCGGACTGCTCACGATGCGGTCTGGCAAACCCTGTCCGGCGAACCCTGAATCGTGAAGATCGGCGAACTCAGAAGGCCGATCCGGCCGGGCTGATCGCCCAACGTGCGACTACTTTCGCGCGACATCATACGCCGGTCGAAGCTCAGGCGAAAGCTCAAACTCGTTCTGCGACGGCCAATCCGGCCTAGGGCTGCGCCTTTTGCAAAGTAGCCGTCACATTCACAGCGGAATCCGACTCTACCGTGAGCTCACGCTTCCATTCGGCAAATCCGGGCATGGAAAAAGCCACAACATGCGTTCCCGTGCTCAGCCCGATTTCGGACGGCGTGTTGCCCACATATCCGCCGTCCACGACGATTTCCGCACCGGCGGGAATTGAACTGAAACTACACTTCACCTTCTGCGCAGGAGATACCCGCACCCACCCGGGTGGCGGAGTTGGCGCGGGAGCGGGCGAATTCTGCACCGGTGGCGCAGTCTGCACCACTGGTGCAGAAGCCGGGGAACCCTGCCGCGGTGCGGCAACGGCCGCAGCCGGAGCCCGCCCGGCACTTTCAGGCGAGGCCGGGACTGGCTGAGCCGCAACTGTGACCGGAGCTGCCGTCGGACCCGCCTTGCCGCCCGTATCTACCAGCTTGTACAACTGGCTTCGCGCTTTGCCCTTGTCATCCACGAAGTAGACGGTGATGCCTTTCTTCTCTCTTCGGGCCTCGAAAGTTGCGCCCTTGGTCAACGGTGTGCATCGTGAATATCTGGACTCAATGGTGCAAGTGATACGGAACGGCGGATTGTCGCCTTCCTGCACCAGCAAGGTACTCGTCATTTGTGGGTCCCTAGTGGAGCGGCAATACGCGTCGAAAGTGACTTGTTCGCAATTTAAGGGAACGCCGTTGTCGTCAACTTTCAACGCTCGAGTTTCGGAATCCAGAACCTTGATCTGCATCAGGTTGCTGCGCGACGCAGCGCTGGCGAACATGGCAAGCAACAAGAAACCCGTCGCGAGGAACGCAATTCTACGCATACTCATCAGACCAACTCCCCCAAATACTGCGGATGCATGTGTCGCGTACCCGGTTTTCTCGAACGATTCTGGAAGCCGGTCTCGCAGGTTTGGTACATTTTGCTCCCCTGGTGTGCCCCGCACAATAGCTTTCCCCGCCGGGGGAGGGTTTGGGAGGACAGACCCAGCTGCCAGCCATCGGCCGACTGGAATCCGTCCCCTTTCTTTGGTGGCCGGTGCCCACAATCTGCACTGGCCATTTCAGTCATCTTCAGTCATCCGGCCAAGCCCGCAGCGGGCCCCGGTTTTGGGCCCGCTGGGGTGGAGGATTCGGTCTAGAACGTAAAGATCGGCCCGAACTCGGTGCGGTGATCTTGCCATTCGTTGGATGGACTTCCAGCAATTGTGTATAAGGTCAGGTGGTCCTCTAGACGGGTGGCATAGATCGACTGCTCGAAGCCGAACGTGGCCCAAGTATTGAGTTTGTAGTACAGGGTCAACGCAGCCATCTTGCCCATCGACATCGGCAATGTGCCACTAAAGCCGGGATTGTTCAGGTCACGGTCCACCACCTGGTCCTTGCCCACGAGGAGGTGAAGCTGCCAGCCCGCATTGTGGCCTTTCGGGTCTGCATTGAACCACCGCGAAAGCGGCAGCCCGAGCTGGATGAATCCACCAAACGACCGGACGGGCCGCTGCGGAGCAGCCACGACCTGCCCAGCCGCGTTCGTTCCGAGGACGGCGGCACCGGAAGCAGCCAGTGGACCGCCATCGGCAGTGATGAAGGGATTTGTGACGCCCGTCAGCCCGCCCGTATCGGTGACGTAACTGTTGATTTGGCCGCCTAAATAGAAGCGCAGGTCGCCTCCCTTATAGGCAGTCGCTGTCAAGGTAAACCAGCGCGTGGGCAATTGCGCCACGATTTGGCCGCCCCACAATTTGCTCGAGGTTTGAAAGCCGTTCGGGAACGCAGCGTCGTAGCTCGCTGGAATAAGGGTTGTGTTTGCGGGGAGTTCGGTGCCGGTGCAAGTGTCCGTTGCGGTTACAATGCAGTACGACGAGTTTGGAACGATCGACCTGCGCGAGGAACGGAATCCAGCAAACGCGATTTGCGCCGGGGCGACGCCCGGGGCTTTGTCGAGTTGGAAGCTCAACGCCGCCCTGCCCTCCCACTCGGGTCGGTCGGAATCGGCGCCTTCGCGCTCGCCTTGTCCTT
Source organism: Terriglobales bacterium (assembly GCA_049512435.1). Lineage (GTDB taxonomy): Bacteria > Acidobacteriota > Terriglobia > Terriglobales > Acidobacteriaceae > Acidiflorens. Next base: position 10,726 of record JBEKXC010000101.1, read on the forward strand.
GCTGGGCCTCAAAGCCAGCCAGGCATGTGTTATTGTCGCCGGTGGCGCCATAGTTGCAGAGCTTCTCGATTTGACTTGTGCTCGGCATCATGATCCCAAACTGACCTTCGAGATTGACGTGGTTTTCCTTATTCAGCGTCTGTATAAAACCACCCCGCAGTTGTGGCGAACGGGTGTAAATGTTGCCCCAATATGCGCCGTTGAAAGTGGTTTCCAATATGTTCATCAATGCTCCGGATCCGAAAAGCGTCCAGTCTTGTCCACCGACGAAGAAAATGTCGGTGTTCTCGCCCGCGTGGTAATCCAGGCGGACGTTGGCCAAACGTATTCTCGGTGCGCTGTTGCGAATCGAGGAAACGTCGGCGTTGTCGACTGAGGTGAAGTTGCCTTCGAAGTCGCCCTCGATCTTGCCGGTGAGCGTCAGGTTCTTCGACACGTCCGGCCATTCCAGGTTGAGCCCAAACCGCGTGGACCGCGCCTTGACGTGGACCTCGGGATCCTGCGTTGGGCCGGTATTGAAAGTCGAGTTGGGCCCGGCGTTCAGAAATATGCCGGGAAACGGGAAGTCATCGCCATCGGGGTCGCTGCTGTCATGGACGACGGTCGCCTTGATGAAGCCATAAGGCGCAAGCGTGATCGGGCCCGCTTTTATGCCAGCTAGGCCACCGGTCTTGGGGGGGTCGACCGGGAACACTCGAACCGGAGTCACCGCCGTTACGACGGCCGGTGGGATATGCGGCAGCTCGCCCGCTACCCGCGATGGGACCGGTTGGCCCGGCCCCGGTTGGGTTTGGGGTTGGGACGAGGCTTCCGCGACGGTCAGCGAGGAGGACATGGTTTCATTTCCAGGCTCCGGAGCTGCGGCTACGGCTGCGGGCTGCGGCGCCGGGTTCGCAGCCGGGGACAAATCCGCTGCGCTCAATATTCCCTTGCGGCTGAGAGCTTCGATCAGAAGTTGAAATTGGGCTCCGGGGGTTGCGTTGCGAATGGCATTGACCTCGTTGGGTGCCAGTACTCCCTTCTTCACCAACACACCTAACAATGCCGTGACATTCGAATCGCTCGCGGCGGTGGTTGAGGTTAGACTTGGACTAGGACTAGGACTTGGACTTGGACTAGGAGTTGGGCTAGGGTTTGGGCTTGCCGCAGCGGGGTTTGCTTCTGTGCTCGCGGCGTTCACGGCAGTATCATTTGCCGTTTTCGCGTCGTTGTTCCCGGCCATGACGGGCACGGCCATGATGGCCAGCACCAGCAGGCTCGACAACCAACTACTCACTTTCAACATAGACGGTGTCCTCCTCGTTCCGGCGCGGCTCAAGCCTGTGCTCAGAACATGGGGGGAAACGCTATGTGGTTTTCATTACCCGCGCTGTGACGGCGGTCACTGATCTGCGTGATTTAAGTCGGCTACACTACACGGCTCGAAACTCCAAAGCCGCTGGTACTCCTCACTTTGTCGTAAAAACACACTCTGCTGTGATCTGCGTCACTGCGGGGGCCCATGCGCAGAGTCACAATCCCCGCCATCTTACGTTAGTACCTCGTGGAGAAGACAATGAGCCTGGTCAATCCGATAGTGCAAAAGTGGATCGATGAAGGAAAGCAAGACCCGGACGCTTTTTGGGGACGCGCGGCGGACCAGTTGCCGTGGTTTCGCAAGTGGGATCAGGTGTTGGAATGGACTCCGCCGACATTCAAGTGGTTCGTCGGCGCACAGACGAACCTCGCCTACAATGCCCTGGACTATCACGTGAAGCGCGGTTGGGGCGGGCATACGGCGCTGATCTATTTCAATGAACGCGGCGAGCGGCGCATCTTCACTTATGCCCAGCTGCTTTTCGAAGTCGAGCGGGTGGCAGCGGCGCTGCGAGGCATGGGCATCAGCAAGGGCGATCGCCTTACGGTCTACATGCCGACCTGCCCCGAAGCCATCATCCTGATGCTGGCGACGGTTCGCATTGGCGCCATTCACTCCGTGGTCTTCGCGGGTTTTGGCGCGAAAGCGTTGGGCGACCGCATCCGCGCCAGCGGATCACGCCTGGTTTTCACCGCCGACGTGACCTACCGCAAGGGTAAGAACACCGACCTCAAACTGATCGTGGATGAAGCGCTGCAAGGGGGCAGTGACGTAGAGCACGTCATCGTGTTGAAACGAACCGGAACGGAAATTCCGTGGACTGCAGGGCGAGATGTGTCTTGGGAAGAGTTCCTCGGCGGCGCCGAGGGCCACAGCGGCGACTATGTCCAGATGGAAGCCAATGAACCGGCATTCATCCTCGCCACTTCCGGTACCACCGCGACCCCGAAGCTGGCGGTCCACACTCATGGTGGCTATCAGGTTCATATCCATAGCATGGGTAAGTGGCTTTTTGCCCTCAGGCCCACCGATGTGTGGTGGTCAACCTCCGATATCGGCTGGATCGTAGGTCATAGTTACATCGTCTACGCCCCCTTGATCGCTGGCGCCACCACGGTCGCCTTTGAGGGCGCGCTGGATTACCCAACCCCGGAGAAGAATTGGAGGACGGCGATCGAGGAGTTCCGGGTCACCGGCATCTTTACTTCGCCTACCGCAGTGCGAATGCTGATGAAATATGGAGATGCGCCGCTGCTCAAGACCGATCATACTTACTTGGAACGTGTATTTTGCGCCGGCGAAGTCCTCAACGCGCCAGCCTGGGAATGGCTGCAGAAGAAGATTTTCAAGGACAGGATTCCGGTCATTGATCACATGTGGCAGACGGAAACCAGCGGCCCCATGTTCGGCAATCCGTATGGGCTAGGCATGCTACCGATCAAACCGGGTTCGTCGACGATTCCCATGCCGGGCATTGACGCCGCTGTGGTGCAGGTGGACGGCACGGCCTGCGGCGCGAATGAGAAAGGCATCATGGTGATTCGGCGTCCCTTCCCTGGCTTGACGCCAGAGCTGTGGGGAGAAACCGAACGCTATGGCCGCGATTACTGGCAGATCATTCGCGACGTTTATTACAGCGGAGATTCCGCACACATCGACGATGACGGCTACGTCTGGTTCGCCGGCCGCGCCGACGAAATCCTTAACATTGCCGGGCACCGCATCGGCACCATCGAAGTGGAGACCGCGCTTCTCACCCATCCCGCCGTGGCCGAATCGGGTGTGGTGGGCCGCGCCGACGACCTCCGTGGCGAAGTGATCTCCGCCTTTGTGGTGCTCAAGCAAGGATTTGACGCATCGGAGGAAATGAAGAAAGCGCTGCTGGAGCAGGTACGCCACCAACTCGGAGGGATTGCTGTTATCGGCGATTTGAACTTCGTCGAGATGCTGCCCAAAACGCGCAGTGGCAAAATCATGCGGCGAGTGCTGAAGGCTGTCACTCAGGATCGGAATGCGGGTGACATTACGACCATCGAAGATGAGGGTTCGGTGGAAGAAGCAAGGCACGCGTGGCACCAGATGAGAGAGGCACTCGATGCTCAGTTGGCAGCGGTTGGTCCGCCGGCAACCGCATCCAAAGGGATCAAATGAGTTGGGATGGTTAGGGTCCAGGCAGGCGAGTGTATTCGCGTGCGGGAGGCGTTGCTAAACGGACGGTTACCGTGGGATCCGGTGGAAATCCCGCGATTTCTCACGTGTGCTTGAGAATTGGCGGGGACGACGAGACTCGAACTCGCGACCTCTGCCGTGACAGGGCAGCGTTCTAACCAACTGAACTACGTCCCCACTCGCTTTTCATGCGGTTAGCTGCAAACCTGCATGTTTACTCTCCATTATTACTGTCCAACCTTTCGTCTATTTCGACGCAGAGCATCTGTCCATGCTCCGTGAATGAATTGTAGCAGACAAAATTCAGGCCAGTACAGGCTCTGCTCCCGGAGTCCACTGGCGCCCGACCAACGCCGCGCCGCAGCACTGGCAGTGGAAATCATCGGAGTCGGCTATCCGCAACCACCCAGTATTGGGTTCTGCCGATCACTTCCACCGGAGTAAAATCGGCGACGGCCAGGGTACGGCAGGTTCCCTAGGCCGGCAGATTCGTTACGGTCACCGGGCCTGCCAGCAACGTTCCTGGAGCGCCGCCACATGGAAGGGGTCTAATGAAAACACGGCTGACATGGAGTTTCACAATCACAACATGCATACTGCTCATGGTCAACATCGCACTCGCTCAGCAAACGCCAAAACCGGAGAGTAGCGCAAGTGTAACCATCGTCACAGCGGGTGATATCTCGGTCAGCAGAGCGGCGGACGGCAAGACCGCGGTGTCCATCAACTTCGTTCCCGGGAAAGCGAAATCAGGCGACACGCGAATTACGATTTCAGGCCCGTATTCCTTAGATGTCAACGGAGGCGTGAAGGAGGTGACAGGCCCCCAAGGGGTCGAGCTGCATGTGCTGAGTCATGAAGAGTTGCGATTCGAGGCTCCAGAAATCGCTGTGTGGGAACAATCGCACAAATTTTCCCAAAGCTCTGCTTGCATGAAGATTCCCAAATTTCCCGGATGTGGCAATCCAGTTTGTGACCAACCTGACCATCCGGACGATCAGTGCCGGTATAACAGTGATACGGGATGCTCGTGCGTTTCCCCTGGCGGCGGTCCATGCTCGGAGACGGCGAGCCCTCCGCAAGAGAGGAAAGCAAAACAACCCTGAGTTTGCAAGGAATGGCGTCCGATTTGAAAGTAACTTGGGCCAAGCGGCACTGGCAGGCTAAAATGCAAATCGTTGCTAGTAGTTGTCGGTCGTTTCGAAACCCAAAGGCAATTCGTTTTTTTGAGCCTCAGGAATTTGATCTTGGGAAATGTAAAGGAGCCGGATATGGGGTTGCAGTCACGGTGGTTGCTGGCGATTATATTTGGATGTTCTGTTCTAAGCTTTGCCCAGTCCGACTGTCCGGCTCGTCCCGCCGCCGGCTCTGTGGTGGCTGACCCCTATAGCATTTCCTCACAGAGTGGCGTTCTTTCCGCTAAGTTCGCCCTGGCGCACTCGGTGGATCAGCAAGGTTACACGCACTATTGCTATAAATACGACGCCTCCGGTCAGATCGTCGAGGCCCCAACCTTGCGCCTCAATCAGGGAGATACGCTGAATCTCGATGTCCTCGACCGCATTGAGGACGACGATAAAGACGCAAAAAAGATGAAGATGAAAATGTCAAGCGCGGCCGGAAAGACTTGCGGCGATGGCGGCGACGCCACGCTTGATTCCACCAACGTCCATTTCCATGGCTTGAATGTTCCTCCCGTATGCCATCAGGACGATGTGATCGATACGTTGATTCAGCCCGGCTCGCCAGGGTTTAAGTTCAGCATGCAGATTCCCGCGAACGAGCCGCCCGGCCTCTATTGGTACCATCCGCATGTGCACGGCTTCACCGAATTTCAAGTGAACGGGGGAGCGGCCGGGGCCATCGTGGTTGAAGGTATGGAAAAATACCGGCCCGAGGTGAAGGGGCTTACGGAGCGTGTCTTCGTAATTCGCCAGCAGTTCCTTGTCCCCTGGATCCCCGGAGGGTATGAGTTGACCATTAACTATCAGTTGGCCTCTGCTGAGGGCCTTCGACCCATTATTCAAATGCTGCCGGGTGAGAAGCAGTTCTGG
>JBEKXC010000102.1:0-16294 GCA_049512435.1 Terriglobales bacterium
CCCACGAGGATGGGGGTACCCCCCCTCCCCCCTGCTATTGGAATCATGGGGTTAGGAAGAAATTCCCGCTAGTTCTTTGACTTTTGAGGACTCATAGCTAAAGTCTTTGAGAACCAATGACTTAGCGGCGATTTTGCTGTGCTTGGTTGTCAAAGAGCGTTCCAAAATGGAATTGTGTGCGGGCTTCGATGGCTGTCTTCGGAGACGGGCACACGTCTGGATGCTGCGATCCGGTTGTCAGTATCGCGCACGACGGGATGGGTGTCTGTGATGGGGCTCACGGGGTGTTTGTGATGAAGAGAGCGGGTGTGCTTTTGAACGCAGTCGCTCCATCCGGAGACTCCGGTTTTTAGCGCTAACGCTGCTTTCGACAACGATCGCTGGACTGAGCCAGCAGGCAGGGCCTTTTCTGCTACTGCAGCTTCGCGTACTCGGCTTTGGCTTCTTTCAGGATGGGGATGTCCGGGTCGGACGAATTTCGTTGCTCGCCCGGTTGAGTACTTTAAAACGGAAAAAGAATCATCGGCCTTAATCGCCCGTTCCACTTAGTTGAATTACCTGCGGACTGTCGGCAGCATTATCGGTGATGGTGATGGTGCCTGTTCTAAGACCCGTTGCCGTCGGCTGGAAGACGACGTCGATGTCACAGGATTTTCGGATGGGAACAATGTCTTGGCAGTTGTTGATCTCGGAGAAGTCTCCGCTGGCGACTATTCTTGAGAGCTGCAACACGGCGCTGCCGGAGTTGGTCAGGGTCACGCGCCGGGGATTGCTGGTGGACCCGACGGCCTCTTTCCCAAACTTCAGGCTACTCGGGGAAACCGTCGCCGCCGGGCCTTGGAGCAACAGAGAAATAGTGTTATCCACGGAATTTGCCACTGCTATATCGAGCCGGCCGTCTCCATTAAAATCTCCGATTGCCAACTGGCTTGGTCCGTTGCCGACCGCGACTTCCAGAGGAGTTTGGAATGTGCCATCACCGTTGCCGAGATAAATCAGAACCGAGTTATACCCCAGCGTCACAAGATCCAGTTTGCCGTCGCCGTTCAGGTCGGCGGTGGCGATGAATCCGCCACCTTGACCCGCCGGCTGGCCGGTCTTCTGGGTGAAGGTTCCGTCTCCGTTGCCCAGCAGCACCGTTAGCGCGGTTGAACCGGAATCCGCGAAAGCCATATCGAGGATGCCGTCCCCGTTGAAGTCTCCCATGGTTACCCAGACTGGATTCACCAACGTCGTGGTGGGTTGCGTCGCGGCCTCGACGAACGATCCTCCCCCACTCCCCAGCACGATGGCCAATGGGCCGCTGCTATAGGGCGCGGCTTCGTCTACGTAGTTGATCACGGCTAGATCCTGGATGCCGTCGCCGTTGAAATCCCCCGCGAATACGCCCGATCCAAGTAGAAGGGTCGACCCCACGCCCGAGCCAAACGTGCCGTTACCGCTGCCGAAATAGACAAAGATGCCGGGGAAGTCGGCGTCACGCTGCGTGAAGGCTACGTCCAGATAGCCATCGAGATTGAAGTCGGCAAACGCTGGGATAATGGGAATGTCTAAATCAGTTATTCCTATGAGACCGTAGTTGGAAGAAAAGGTTCCATCACCGTTCCCAAGGTAAGCCGTGAGTCCGACCTCTCCGGCCGAATACCATTCGGGAGCCACGCCGAGATTGCCATTGCCGAAATTTTCCGCCATCAGTACAGGCATGCCCTCGATGCCGAGCACATCCGGTAAACACGTGGATGAGGCCGTGGAGAATCCTCCGGCGCCGTTTCCGAGCAAAAGCTGAATCGTTCCCACGCCACCGTATTCATAGCAAGAGTCTGGCTGATACAGATTCAGAACCGCCAAGTCAGCTTTCCCGTCGTTGTTGAAGTCTCCTTCAGCAATGGCGGCTGGCGTGAGCCCCACATTCAAGATTGAGGCGGCAAATGTCAGCAAAGCGGTCGGCTCGGTAACAGTAAGAAAAAGAGGGCTTGAGGTACCGCCACCGGGCGCGGGATTGGTCACCGTCACGTTTACAGTGCCGGCGTTAGCTACGTTTGCCGCGGGAACCGCGGCTCTCAGTTGGCCTTGGTTTACGAACCTAGTCGCGAGCGGCGCTCCATTCCAGTTCACGACCGCGCCGTGCGCAAAGGCGCTGCCATTCACCTTCAGCGTGAAACCGGCTCTGCCCGGCCGGACGCTCGATGGGACCAGCGGCTGATTCACGGAAGGGATCCCGTTGGAGGCTGCAACCAGCGGGACAACAGAAAACACCATGAAGAGCGTGAAATTGAAACGGCGCATGGGAGCCCTTTTTAGAAGTGCAATGAGAGCGCCTCAAACAGAAAGGAAGACAGCAGCAGCGTGATGTTACGTCGGAAGGGCACGTCTGTCAACAAGATCTCTCCCTTGGTGCAGATGCTCCAAGATAATGTCAACCCATAACTGCAACGAGACTTTGTCACCCTCGAAGGATGGTGACGATGAGTTAGAAAGAGTTCCAACGGGTGAAAGTGATTGAGAATGCAGCGGGGGGCATCCAGGATCGTTGGCGAAAAATCCCGATAACACTCATTGGCCGATGTCACAGCGCGGGTAGGGTCGCTAACGGAGCTCGATTTGGCCGGATCCGATCTTCCCGGCACTTACGTGCGGGGCTTTCTTATGACGCGACTTACAAGGAGCGGCTGATTTCCAGGGACTTGGGGCGCGGCTGAAGAGGGTGCGGAAAAACTCTCCCGGCGCCGCAATCGTGGGCCGCAGCTCGACGGGCTACTCTCATCACAGCATTCATGCAAAGTACCTTATTTATGCAAAGTACCTTCCACGATAGCCGGCGAGACGCCGGCGCTACGGTCTGGGCGATTGCTGTGCGCTCCTGCGATTTCCTTAGTTCTTCGGCGATTTCATGGCGTTGTGCTGAGTCATCCACTGTTCGGCCTGCTGGGTTGCGGCGGAGACCTGGGCGGGCGTCATGCGAGAAGCCAGCCCTTCGAGTCGAGCTTTGCTGATCTCGTCGCCTCCCCTAATCGCGATTGCGGACCACATGTAGGCTTTGGACAAATCTTCAGGAACTCCGCGTCCCGCCCAATAGTAGGAGCCAAGCGCGGACTGGGCGGCAACGTTCCCTTGTTCGGCGGCCAGTTGGAACCAGAGCATGGCCTGCATGTCATTCTGCGGAACGCCCTCTCCGTTATGGTAGCGAACCGCCATCTGCCATTGTGCGTCCGCGTCGCCGTGATCGGCGAGTTGGCGCAAGTCTTCCAGGGACATCGCGTGCGCGTTGTGACCGGCTCCGCTTTGCCCTGAAGCTGTCTCGACAACTGCGCTCCGGCCCGACGCGTGGGTTGTGTCGTCCCAACGCTTTTCGATGACGGGGCCGAGCAAATAACCGACGACCGTTGCCACCACCGCAATGACCAGCCCGAGCAGTGCGCGAGAAAGGAAGCGCGACGGGACGGCGGGCGCCGGCTCGTCGAGTTCCTCGGGAACGCCCTTTGACATGGCTTGTTCCGGGACTTGTTGCGAGACTTGCTCGGGGACTTCTTCGGGAACTTCTTCAGGGACTTCGGGCTGCGGTTCCCACAGGGCTTCTTCAATGGCATGCATCGAACTTATCTCGACTGAGCACAACTCGCTCGAACCCGACTCCGAAGCCGGAGGTTGCGCCACAGCCTCTAGTCTGATCGGAGTTTCCGATCGAGTGTCTTGAGGCTCGGTGTCTTGCAACGCCGTGTTTTCACGAGGAGTCCTAGGAATCATTTCGACTAGCCGGGCCAAAACCGTTCCGTGGGCCTTGGTGAAAGCGCGCGGTTGCAGAGAAAAAACCTCCAGCAGGCCGACCACCCGGAAATCGGACACGATGGGAGCGGCCAAAAGCGAGCCAATGCCCAGTGCCCGGCCGACTGCAGGATCGACACGCGGATCGTTTTCCATGTCCTGGCACGAGACGAGGAGTCCGTTGCGAACGCATTCTCCAGAGAGACCTTGGCTTACGTCCACGGGAGCTCCGAGCGGCGGAGCCGGTTCGCCGGCTTGCGCCCGACAGATCATCTTGTCGTTAGTAAGTACCGTCGAGATGAGTAACGTCGGGGTAAGTAACGCCAGAGCCGCTCCGCTGGCTCCCGTAAGATTCCGGGCGCGGTCGGTGATTAGCTGCAAAACTGCATCGACGTTGTCACCGATCTCGCGGGCCTCCATGCGAACAGCTTCGACGTGAACTGCTTCTACTGGAGAGAGTATTCCGCTGTCATTGGAATTGGAGTTGGAGATGGGGACGACATTTGCCGGTTCATGCACCGGCGGCGGTTCAGGTGATGTCTCTTCGTCATTCTTGCGCCGCGCGAGCTGCTCGGTTCGAGCAACGTGATTGGAACAGGCGATCAGCAGGTTGGCAAAGAGCCATTCTTTTAGTATTCGCCGGGAACTCTGCGGAATAGCAGAAAATCGGATACCTCCACGGCCAGCTTCGTCGCTCCAGATCACCTGGCCGCTGCCATGAATGAAGCTTTTTGTTTCCGGCAGATCGAGGCACAGCGTCAGAGCGCGGTTCACTTCCAGGCGTTCACTGGTCTGGACCGCGAAGCCGTCTTCGTGCAGGTCAAGCAATTCGCTCAGGTCCACAACCATGCCGGTGTGCGGGCCATTGAAACTGGCATAAACCGGGCTGTGGAGTTTTTGACGAATCCAACGGCGGCGCTCTCCGTTGGGAGATGCCAGGACTGGATCCGGCAATCTGCGAGTGCTCCGATCCATGATTGCCTCCATATTAACTCAGGGATCGAAAGGAAGGGAGCAAGATCGGGAGGTAGTGGTGCAGTTAGAAAATTGGCGCCCCTTAGCGGCTGAAAGCCGCAATGAAAATACGATGCTTACGGCACGGCTGAAGCCGTGCCCTTCCCGTTCTTGCTCGCACATAGTTCTCGGATGGCCCTAAGACGGGGCGAGCCCCGTCTCTACACGGGGTTTTCCGCAAGCTCATGATTAGAGGTTGGCAGCTCGGAGCGCGCTTTCGCCTTGCGCAACCGGGAGGAGAACGGAAATGGTCAGCACTCGATCGAGCGCGTTTGCGAGGGCGGAGGGAAATTCGGAAGTGAGGAGATTAACATCCAGTTGAAGATCGCGCGGGCTGTAGATGCGAGAGACGACGAGTGAGCCGCGGCGGCGGTTCGATGTGGTCACCAAGTCCAGGGTCAGCTTCCAGGAAGGCTGGTTGGAGATTGCTGCCATGTGGGGAAACTTGCTCCACTGAAAATGGCGGTTGGTTTCGCTGGACAGCCATTGTTCACCGGGAAGTTGCAGCTCGAAGCCATCGAAATCGTTGCTGTCGAAGGCAGCGACAAGAATGCTGCGCACCTGATCGAAATCGGCGGCCACTTTGAGTTCCTCGACCGCGCGGCGCACCGAAAGATTGTTGATGACGATTTGCCGCTGATCAATGGTGCGCTGCGCCACTCTTCGCAGTTCGCCAAACTCCAGGTAATTGAGATGCTGGACTCCCAGCCAGATGCCGGTTCCGACGACCGCCAGCACGAGTCCCAGGGTGCTGCCCGTCGGCCAAAGCAGGAAAAGGCTGAGCATGGCAAACACGGCGGAGACGGCGTAGAGAACGATCACTACCTGGCGATGGGAAAAACCCATCTGCAGCAATTTGTGGTGGATGTGTTCGCGATCGGCGGTAAAAATAGGGCGTCCGCTAATGATGCGCCGCAGGATGGACAGCAAGGTTTCAAGGATGGGCAATCCGAATGAGACCACCGGGATGGCGACGGCCACGAATGTCGGCGCCTTTTGCGATCCAGCCAGAGCCAGCGCGCTGAGCATAAAACCGATGAAAAGACTGCCCGAGTCACCCAGAAAAATCGTGGCAGGATTGAAGTTGAAGCGGAGGAATCCCAGGATAGCACCGGCTAAGGTAACGCTCATCAGCGAACCGAGCCAGGAATGATTGACCAGGGAGCAGACAAAAAACACCATCGTCGAAAACAAGGCCGATCCGGCAGCCAAACCATCGAGGCCATCAATGAGATTGAAGGCATTGGTGACAGCAACTACCCAGAGCACGGTTAGGGGCAACCCGACGAACCAAGGCAGGGAGTGAGGGGAGATGAGCGGCAGATCGAGAACCCGCATTCCGCCGGCGAAGAGCATGGCACCAGCGATCGCTTGCACGGAAAATTTCAAATATGGACCTGCGCCGTGGAGATCGTCGTAGATACCAAGACAGAAAATCAGGCAGGCCGGAACATAGATACGGAGAAGTGTCTCGGGAGCGAGTCCCTCAACCAGCCGGGGAAATATGAGGGAGAGCCCCAACCAGATGCCCAGGCTGACCGAGAATGCCAGGAAAATCGCGACGCCTCCCAAACGGGGAAGCGCGGTCTGGTGAACATGCCGTCCATCAGGCGGCGCGGCAACCCAGCCTCTGCGGGTCGCTACGTCTCGCACTTGACGCGTAGCCACGAACGATACAGCCAGCGAAAAGGCGAATAAAGCAAAGAACAGGAGCGTCAAAACCTGAGTCCCCTTCCGGCGGAAACATCGCGCACCTCAGATGCTGTACGCGGCGCAAAGGTTTCCGTCCATTGGTTCAGACAGGGTTTCCCCATTCAGTGGCGGCTGTGACGAATCCAATGTTGATTTTCTCGAACTATACAACTGGCGGCGGTCGCTCGGCAACTACTTTGGAAAGTTTCGTTGTTAACTATTGATGGTCCCAGGCTGTGAAACATGGCGATCTGCGCGGATCTTTACAGGGTTGGCGTGTGTTAAACTCGACCCACGCAAAAATCCAGGAGTCTTGGTATGTCCGCGCGGAATCGTCGCTTCCTTTTGCGAAGCGTTTACGTGCTGCTTGTTGGTTTGTGCAGCCTCCAGCTATTGGCTCAGACACCGACCGCGGAGGCAATGCAGCCTGCGACTGCGAACGACGCCGCTTCGTCACCTCGTCTTCTAGCGAATTCCAATGTGAAACTGGGCATCGGCGATCTCATCGAGATCAGTGTGTTCGGAGTACCTGATCTCTCGACCAAGATTCGCATCGGCGGTTCCGGAGACGTCTACCTCCCTCTGATTGCCTATGTTCATGTCGAAGGCCTGACCACTGACGAAGCACAGGCGTTGATTCAAAAGCGGCTGGAGGATGGAGGCTTCGTCCGCAGCCCGCACGTTTCCATTTTCGTGGACGAATCCGCGTCGCAGGCGATTACGGTGCTGGGAGAGGTCATTCGCCCGGGAGCCTATCCGGCGATTGGTGAGCGCCGCCTTTTCGACATGATCTCGGCCGCGGGAGGATTAACCGACAAAGCGGGCCGCAGCGTGACCATCGAGCATCGCGGAAATCCCCCTGAGAGGGTGCAGCTTCAGCTAGCGTTGAATCTGGCGGAAGATACCCAAAACAACGTAGATGTTTTCCCGGGAGACATGATCTTTGTTTCACGCGCCGGGATCGTTTATGTCGTGGGCGAAGTGAACCATCCGAGCGGATTTCTGATCGAGGATAACTCCCTCAGTGTTCTGAAGGCCCTGGCGCTGGCTGGCGGCAGCACCCGCACCTCTGCCTTGAGTAAAACCAGGATCCTGCGGAAGACACCGAGCGGGGTTCAGGAGATTCCCGTCAACCTCAAGAAGGTCCTTTATGCCAAGGCGCCGGATTTGCCTCTGGTGAAGGGCGACATATTGTTCATTCCCGGAAGTGCGGCTAAGTCTGCGGCATATCGCACTGCGGACGCAGCCATGTCGCTTTCCACGAGCGTGGCAATCGTTGCGCTGGATCACTAACGATGGATCGCCAGAATTGATTACCAGGGTTCCCAGACCGGTTAGGATCGTCTGGGCTAGACGCCGAACCCTTCGAGCACAGCGACGTAATCCTTCGCCGTTTTTTCGCGGGAATAATTCTTGACAATGTACTGCCGCCCGCTGACCCCCATTTGCCGCCTGCGTTCGGGGTCCTCCGCCAGGTCAAGAATCGCTTTCACGAGGGCTTCACTGTTCTCGGGTTCCACAAAAACGCCGGCACCGGCTTCTTCGACAATCTGACGGGCCTGCCCGTCCACTGCGATGACCACCGGCCGTTCGCACGCCATGTATTCGAGGAGCTTGGTAGGAATCACCGTTTTGAACAGTTCGGTCTTTTTCAACAAAACCAGGCAGAGATCGGCTGACGAAACATAGGCAGGAATTCTTTCTCGCAGCTGCTGACCAAGAAATTGAATGTTGTTCAGTCCTTGCGCAGCGGCGAGGTCCATGATCCGTTCTTTTTCTGCCCCTTCGCCAATCAATAAAAACATCGCCTTCGGCAGCGCGGTTTGTAGTTGACCGGCGGCGGCAATTAACGTGTCCAGGCCATGCGCATTGCCCATCGTGCCGATGTAGCAAATCAGAAAGCGGTCTTCGAGTTTCAGTTGCTTTCGCATTTCCAGCGCCGCCGGGTCTAGGCGGAAGAGATCGGCCTCCACTCCGTTTTCGACGATGAAAATCTTTTCCGCAGGAACATTCCAGTACCGGATCAGGTGGACTTTGAACGCGGGTGACACGACGACGATGCGGTCGGAACGACGGTAAAGGAATCCAGCGATTGCGCCCAGGGTGCGATGGAGCAAACTTCCTTCGCTGCCCGCGCCGACGGCCGCGAGCGATTCCGGCCAAAGATCGCGTACTTCGAAGACGAAGGGAACGCGCTTCCAAAATGCGATCCACCACCCCGCAAGTGCACACAGCAATTGCGGTGACGTGGCGATGACCACCTCCGGCTTTGGCAGAGCCAGCCCGGCAACCGCTGCCGAGACGCAGAACGACGCGTAATTGCGAATTCTCTCGTGCGCTTTCCGGTTCGGCAGCGGCCACAGCCAGGTGCGAACGACGCGCACCTCGTCGACGGTTTCGGTGTAGCGAAGTTGATGGAGCCGCGATCGCCAGTCCTCGGGCACGACGGGCACGATGCCGGTCGGATGATTAGGAAATCCAGTGAGGACAGTCGTTTCATGCCCCATCCGCGCCCAATGCCGCGACAACTCGGCGGCGCGCGCCGCCGGCGCTCCCATTTCAGGCGGAAAATATTGCGAGACGTAGAGAATCTTCACGGTGAGTACTTAGATCATCAGTATTTGGAAGATCAGTAGTGCAATAACTTAAAAATGCTCTTCTCTACCAGCGCGCGGGTTCGATTGCTGCGGCGCCGCGCATAGTTTTGCCATCGTTCGGCGACCGCTGCAAAGCGAGCATCGCCCGTCAGCCTGAACATCACGCGCAACTGTACGATATGCAACTGGTGATAGAAAGGGCTCGCCAGCATTTTCAAGCGAGTACCGGATTGTTCATACAGCGACCAGTATCCGGTGTCGAATCGAGCCAGATTGCGAACCAGAGTCTCGACCCCGCGATCGAAAATTTCCTTCGCCATAGCATCCCCTCGCGCCAGCCAGAAATCGAATGCGCCCCACAGTGACCAGATGAATCCGTTCAAAATGTGGGTCGGAGGATCAACGAGATATTCCTCAATCCACAGGTTCTTGTCGTTGTCCTCTGATACGTCCTCAAAGAGCACGCCCCCGTCGGTGATGGGCCGTGTTAGAGTGACAAAAGCCTTTTCGGCCGCGCTTTGATACCGATACTTCTCGGCTTCGGAATGGGAACGGGAGTGAGCATGTGCGCGCAAGAGAAGTGAAATGCCCTGTCCCTGTGCCAGTCCCGAATACCATGGTGCCTTGAGCGTGTCCCGATACTCCCAGTCAAAATGATGGTTCCACACCCAGAGCCCGTGAGCATTCTGTTGCAGGTTCGCGACAAGCCAATCGGCAGCCTGGAGAGTCTTCCGCCAGCGAGATTCGTCGCCGGTCTCCGATAAGCGGTTGTAGTTCCCGAGGCCCCATTGCGCAATCGCGATCGGGTTGTACTGCAGGCCGATGGCGCCGCGGTAGTCGAGCATGGGGATACCCGTAGCATCGTAATGCCCGGCGTAGTCTGCCTTCTCGCGAAACGGCATGTAGTATTCGCCGAGACGATTTGTGGTAGCACGCGGATTGGCCTCTGGCACCTCATGCCAGAACGTCAACTGGCTTCGTCCGGGGCCAAGGTAGGCGCGGAAGATTCGCCGGTAGTAATGCCAACGCGCAGCCACGCTCATGCCGACTCGACTTCCCAGAGGGTGGTGACCAGATCGTGCGCCTCAACCGCAATGCTCGTCGCCGCCAAATAACGAGTGGAGTTCTCGCCATCGGGCAGAATCGCATTACCATACTGAAAATAACGCATCGGCAAATTATCCTTTGTCCAGCGAGCCAGCACCTGCCAGTTGATTCCGTCTCTGGAGCCAACGATTTGCACGTCACGATCGATGTTCACCGCGCTGGGCTCGATCATCGTGGAAAAAAACATCGCCTCGCCGGCTTGGCCGCCAACCCTACAACCATAGATCGAAGAGCTGGCGAGGTCGCCGACCGGCTCGACTTTCCCTGACCCATCTTTCTCTGACCCAGCGATCCGATAATCGAGCCGGTAGACGTGGTTCTTCTCCAAGGGCGTATCGGTCGAAAGGTATAGCCCGTTTTCCGTTGGAATCGCGGCTACGGCCCGCGTCTGCTGGTTCCCTCCCAGCACGACCTCGACCGAGCGCAAATCGCAGCTCGCACGCAGCACCTTGCACTCCGCGCCTTCATCTCCCGTCAGTATCCACAGGCAATCGCCCCAACGGTCATAAACAATGTTGTGAATGTGCCGTATGCTGCCCGCGGGAAACGTGTAAGCAATCTGCCACGTACATCCGCGATCGGTCGAAACGTAGATGCAAACTTCCGCACGCTCACGGTTGTCGAAATACTCGCCCCAGTAAATGCTTCCCGATGGAACCGCGGTTACGTGCAGCGGCCGCGTGCCGCGCCGCACCTGATGAGTAACATGAAATTCATCGCTGCCGGGGGTACGCGTTACCAGCGCGCCCGGAATCGCGCCCACCATCGTCTGGTCGTTTGTTGGGCCGTTGAGTGGGCTGCCGAGAATGGCCAGCGCATGAAAGCCATCACGCATCAAGCGATAGCTCAGCACGTTGCTCGACGTAATATTTCTCCACCAGACGGGGCGAAAGCGCGCAACCATTTCCCAATCTGCGTTCGTGCCAGCATGGAGGCCAAAGATCTGATACCCGCGACACCCGTAGAGAGTCTCACCGTCCCACGTGAGCACCCGAATGCCGCGCCAGGCAGCGACTCTCCGAAGCTTTAGCGTGGAGGATGCGGCGATCGCAAGTGGGGTATCAGGCATGCCTTCTGATTTCAGCTCTCGGGCTTGCTTCTTCCGCCTCGACTTCCGACTTGCAGGCAAAGAAAGGGCCGATGGCCAGCACATCCATCTTGGTTCGCTGGAAGCAATCGATGGCTTCCTGCGGCGTGCACACGATCGGCTCATTCTCGTTGAAGCTGGTGTTCAGGATCACCGGGATCCCGGTTTTCCTGCCAAACGTCTGGATCAGATCGTAGTAGAGCGGATTCTCTTCGCGCGCAACGGTCTGCAATCGCCCTGTATTGTCGACGTGGTTCACCGCGCACAGACTCTTCCTTTTCTCCGGACGAATCTTATACACGTGGAGCATGTAGGGCGAGGGATGATTGTGCTCGAAATATTCGTGCTGCGCGTCGGCCAGGATGGAGGGCGCAAAGGGACGGAACCACTCCCGGTGCTTGATGCGAGCGTTCAACACATCTTTCATGTCGGGCAGACCGGGGTGGGTGACGATCGAGCGATTACCGAGCGCGCGCGGTCCCCACTCCATGCGTCCCTGAAACCACCCCACCACATTGCCCTGCACCATCTGATCGGAAACCGCATCGAGAAGTGGCACGCGATCGAGCCGCTGATACTTTACGTCGGCACTTTTCAAAGCGGATTCAATCCGCGCTTCAGAAAACTCCGGTCCGAGATAGGCGTGATTCATCTGCGCTTCGCCTCTGCGCGGCTGTTTCAACACGGAGTGATAGGTGTGCAGCGCGGCGCCAATGGCCAAACCTTCGTCGCCTGCCGCAGGCTGGATCCAGGTGCACTGGAATGGCGTGCGGGAAAAGAGTTTGCCATTGGCCACGCTGTTGAGCGCGCAGCCTCCCGCCATGGCGAGATTCTCATCGGGAACGCGTTTTTGCAGTTCGTTCACAAGGCGGAAAAACACTTCTTCGAAACAATATTGCATGGCATAGGCTAGATCCATGTCCCGCTGCGTAATCTCGGCGTGGGGCTCACGAGGCGCGCCGAAAAGCTTTTCCATCTTGTCGGAGAAATGCCGCGCCAGGCGCACTGTTCCGTCAGGCAGCACCTGCATTCCCTGACTGCTCCCGAGGGGCTTGAAGTAGCTCATGTTGAGCTGAAAGCTGCCGTTTCTGAGCGTGACAGCTTTCCGAATCTGGTCGACGTAGGTATCTTTTCCGTACGGTGCCAAGCCCATGACTTTGCCTTCATCGCCATATTTCCTGTAGCCGATGAAATCGCAGATCATGGTGTAGAAACTGCCCAGCGAGTGCGGCAGAAACACACGATCTAGCACCTGAATTTCGTGGCCTTCGCAGCGCGCCATCATGGTGGAGACAAAATCTCCCGAACCGTCGTAGCTGAAGCCCGCCGCTTTTTCCCACGGAGAACAATAGTACGAACTGGCGATGTGCGCGAGGTGGTGCTCCAGATGATGCTCCCGAAATTTCAGCGTGGCGGCATCCACGTCGAGCGCCTGCGCCAGCAGCGAACGCACGTCTCGCATCGACTCTTTGCGCTGCCGCATCTTGATGAAATTCAAAACCTTCGCCGGATTCGCCAGCGCATACTGCACCTTCTTGGATAGGTTGGCGTCGCTGTCCTGCCCCACAGCAACATGCTCAACCTCGGTGATCTTCGCCCCCGCTGCGTCTAGACAAGCTTTCACGGCCAGTGCCGGAAAGCCGCCGTAATGTTTATGCCGGTTCAGCCGCTCCTCGGCGACCGCAAAAAGAATTTTTCCATCTTCGACGATCGCGGCCGAAGAGTCCGCATGAAACATGTTCAGGCCCAGAATCAACATTTACGGCTCGTTCCCTTCGCTGGTCATTCTTTTTTCTCTGGAGCGTTTCTTTTTACTGCAGATTTATTTTTGCCGGTGCTCAGATTTTTTCTGCCAGGGCCGAGGCGACGAACGCGCTCAGTTCGACGGCCAGAGGTTGTCCGGTCTGGGATGAGTTCTGCAGTCGAAGAGTTGCAAGAGTCGAACCCACCAGCTGTTCGAACGGAATGGGCGGCGTCTTACTTCGAAGCACATCCACAAATGCCTGCATCTCCGCTTTGTGGCCCTTGTCCTGTCCCCAGCGCGCGCGTGTGATTTGTTTGCGCCCGTTGCGAATCAGTTCGAGCCTCCGAAAATCTTCGAGAATTGCAACCGATCCGCCGCCGAAAACTTCGACGCGTTCCTTAGAAGCCGACTTGTCGCCGTTGGCGAGATAGCTGATCGTCCCGAGCGTGCCGTTCGCGAATTTGAGCGATGCGATGACGTTATCCATGCTGTACTGCCCCGGATTGCTCACGGTCTGCGCTTGCACTTCGATGGGACACGCGCCCGCGAGAAAGCAGAGGAAGTCGACAAAGTGGCAGACCTCACCGAGAATGCGACCGCCTCCCTGGTCAAGATCATTCACCCAATGATCGGGAGGGATATAACCCGCATTCACCCGGTAGTGGATGGCCAGCGGTTCGTGAATCTCCGACAAAAAGTTTTTGATCTGCACTGCCATGGGCGCGAATCGACGATTGAAACCGACCATCAGGAACGGTGCATGGTTATCCGCCATCGCACAAACCAGCGCGGCCAGTTCGGGTTCATTCAGGCAAAGCGGCTTTTCGCAGAAAACCGCCTTCCCGGCGCGCAGGGCCGCGAGCGCCTGGCCGGCATGAAGATGATGACGCGTGGCGATCAGCACAGCTTTAATTTGTGGATCATGCAAGAGCTCGGCTTCCGAATTCGAACAGTAGGAGAATCCAAATTTCTCCGCCGCGTTCCGGCTGCGCGGCCCGGTAGCATTGCAGACGCCGATGAAGGACACGCCCGGGATCGCCTTCAGGACGGGCAAGAGCGTGTTCTGCGCGAAACTTCCAGCTCCCAGCACGCCCAGACCGATGGAACCCGACGACGGCGCGACGGTAGCCACCGGAATTTTCTCCAACAAGTTCACAGTGGTTCCAGATTCGGCGCCCGCGTAAGTGATCAGCGCAGCTAGAAACGTCTCACCTGTGCTGCCCGTAATCAGGTCATAGGCCCGCGTCGCCTGTTCCATTGGAAAGCGGTGCGTGATCAGCGACGGCAGATTCAGTTTGCCGTCGGCTACAAATTGCAGAAAGGCTTCCAGGTTGCGCGTCTCGGTCCACCGTACATGTCCGATGGGATAATCGCGTCCTTTCTGCTCATAGGCGGCGTCATAACGGCCGGGGCCATAGGAGCGCGAGATTCGGAAATCCAATTCCTTTTCGTAATAAAGCTTGCGCTGCAAATCCATGCCGACGGTTCCCACGGCAACCACAATCGCGCGATCACGCGCCAGTTCCGCCGCCAGGTTCACCGGTTCGCTGCTCGGAGTCTCCGCCGTAATCAGTACTCTGTCCACACCCAAGCCGCCCGTTTTCTGAAAACACAGATCGCGGAACTCTTGCGCGCCGGTGCACGCGGCCTCGGCTCCGCTCCCAATCGCGAGATCGGCGCGCTGCCGCAACAGATCCATCCCAAAGACGCGGCAGCCGGCGGCCTTCAGCAACTGGACCGTGATTTGTCCGAGCAATCCGAGGCCGATCACAGCGACCGTATCGCCCAATGCGACCTCGGCGGTTCGAATGCCGTGCAGGCAAATCGCCCCTACGGTCGCGAAAGCCGCCTCTTCATAGGAAACTTGCGACGAGGCTTCCCGCTCGTTTCCCCGCACGTTTCCCCGCACCTCGGGAATCTTTGCGACCAGCATCCGCGGTACGCAAGCAAATTCGGCATGCACCGCATATCCCGCGCCCGCGCAGGCTACTCGGTCGCCCACGCTGATGTCGACGATGCCATCGCCAAACGCAACCACCAATCCAGCGCTGCTGTAGCCCACGGATTGCGGCTGGTCCAGACGGGAGCGGACGGATCGCACAGTTGCAGCCAAGCCATCCCTGCGAAACTTGGCCAGCACATCGCGCATCAGGTCGGGACGCGCCTTTGCCTTCGCCAGCAGACTCTTGCTGGCAAATTCAGACGACGCGCGCTCCGTGCCGGCCGATACCAGGGATGCCGCCACTCGCACCAGCACACAGCCCGGTAATAACTGCGGAGCCGGAACTTCGGCGACCCGTATCTCGCCCGTCCGCGCATCTTGTAAGAGTTGCTTCATGCCGTCGTTGGTTGAACCAGGTTTAGTTGGGATGCGTCGATCTGTTGCTGCGCAAACGCTCTTGCGCCACCGTCGAGAAAAAGCTGCATCCAGATTTCCAGTGTCAGCAGTTGCCAGATTTGCATCGACCAGTCTTCTGCGCCCCGCCGGTGCTCGTCAATGTAGCTGCGCACCACTCCCGGACGAAACAGCGCTCGGCGGCGTACTTGAGATTCCGAAAGAAGGTCATCCACCATGGGACGCAAATCGTTCGCCAGCCAGTAGTCTACTGGAGCCGCGAAGCCGGCTTTTGGCTGCCGCAAGACCTCTTCTGGCAGCATACTACGCATGGCTTCGCGAAAAATGTGCTTTGTCACTGGACGCCATTTTCCTTTCAGCTTCGACTCTGGCGGCACATTCCACGCGACGAATTCAGCCAGTTCGCGGTCCAAGAACGGCACGCGCACCTCGACCGACGACGCCATGCTCATTTTGTCGTTGTAAGTCAGATTCAGCGTGGGCATGAAAATCTTGGTATCCAGATAGAGCATCTGGTTGAGAAAGTTCGCGTGCCGCACTTTGTCGAACGCCGCCAGATGCTGGTCATCAGAATTCGAATCAGGACTGCCGTTTGCTGCCGGCTGCGATTTTAGAGCATACAAATCGGCCTTCTGCTGGGCATCGAGATACGTGCAGTTTCTGATAAACGCTTCCGAAGGGCTGAGCGCGGCGCTGCGCGCCATCTTTTTCGCCAGACGCACCGATCCTTTCATGCGCGTTCCGCGCATTGATGGCAGCCTGAGTAGAGTTCGCTCCGCGGCCGAGCGGGCGAAGCCCGGGGCTCGCCGATATTCTTCCGCCCATGCGTGAGCTGCATGCTTGCGATATCCCGCGAAAATCTCATCGCCGCCCACTCCCGACAACAGCACGGTCGCCTGTTTTCGCGCCTCGCGGCACACGAGATACGCCGTGAT
>JBEKXC010000103.1:0-16226 GCA_049512435.1 Terriglobales bacterium
GTGCACGGCCATCTGGTGCCGCTCGACTTGCCGCAACTGACGCCCGCCGAGACCAAGCAGTTGGCTTACAGCGTGATGACCGATGCGCAGAAGCACCGCTTCGAAGAGAGCCTGGAGCTCGATTTTTCTTTCGGATTGAAAGGCCTGGCCCGCTTCCGCGCCAACGTATTTAATCAGCGCGGTGCCAGCGCGGCGGTCTTCCGCCTGATTCCGTTCGAAATCAAATCGTTCAACCAGCTCGGTCTGCCGGCGGTAGTCAGCAAGCTGTGCGACAAGCCTCGCGGCCTCGTGTTGGTCACCGGGCCCACCGGCTCCGGCAAGTCCACCACGCTGGCGGCGATGATCGACAAGATCAACAGCGAGCGCCACGACCACATCCTCACCATCGAGGACCCAATCGAGTTCGTGCACATGAATAAAAATTGCGTGGTCAACCAGCGTGAACTCCACGCCGATACCAAAAGCTTTACCGACGCTCTGCGCGCCGCTCTTCGTGAAGATCCAGACGTGGTGCTGATCGGCGAAATGCGCGACTTGGAAACCATCGAGTCGGCGCTGCGTATCGCCGAAACCGGCCACCTCACCTTCGGCACTCTGCACACCAACTCGGCATCCTCGACCATCAACCGCATCATTGACGTGTTCCCCGCGCACCAGCAATCGCAGATTCGCGCCCAGCTTTCGCTGGTCCTCGAAGGCATCATGTGTCAAAGCCTGCTGCCCCGCGCCGATAACCAGGGACGCGCCATGTGCATGGAAATTCTGGTGCCCAATGCCGCCGTGCGCAACCTGATCCGTGAAGACAAGATTCACCAGATTTACTCGTCCATGCAGTCCGGTCAGGAAAAGTACGGCATGCAGACCTTCAACCAGTCGCTCGCCACCGCCTATTTCCAGAAACAGATCACACTGGAAATGGCGCTGACGCGCTCCAGTAATCAGGACGAACTACAGGAAATGATCGCGCGCGGCACTGGCCTTGCGAAAGGGAGCATTACGGCGACGGCAGCCAAGGCGGCTGCGCCAGCGAAGCGATGAGATCAGGTTTCAGGTGTTAGGTCTTTGGTCTTAGGTTTCAGATGTTAGGTGTCAGGCGCTTAGGCGTCGGGTCTTAATGGTTTTGGGTGCCAGGTTTTCCTGACACCTGAGACCTGACACCCGGTTCATTAAGGAGAAGCAACCATGCCGGTTTTCACATTTTCGGGAAAAAACGCTTCGGGCGAAAAAGTTCAGGGAGAGCGCGTAGCCGTCAATAAGGACGGACTGGCCTCGCAGCTGCGGAAAGAGCGTATCACGCCCGGCTCCATCCGGGAAAAGGGCAAGGAATTTTCGATGCCGACCTTCGGCAGCAGCAAGGTCAAGGTTAAGGACGTCGCGGTATTCTTCCGCCAGTTCTCGGTCATGATCGACGCTGGCCTGCCGCTGGTGCAGTGCCTCGAAATTCTCGGCGCCAACCAGGAGAACCCGGCCTTTCAGAAAACGCTCCTCGGTGTCCGGACCACGGTCGAAGGCGGCGCCACCCTGGCCAACGCCATGCGCCAGTATCCGGTCATCTTTGACGACCTGACGACCAACATGATCGAGGCCGGCGAGACTGGCGGTATTCTCGACATCATTCTCCAGCGCCTGGCGATCTACGTCGAAAAGGCAGTCAAGCTGCGCGCGGCCGTCAAGTCGGCGTTGATCTACCCGGTAGCCGTCGTCTCCCTTGCCATGTTGATCGTAGGGGCGCTGCTCAAGTGGGTGGTGCCGATCTTTGCCAACCTCTTCGTCGGCCTGGGAGTTGCGCTTCCTCTGCCCACCCGCATTGTCATCGGCCTCAGTGATTTCGTGGGCCATTTCTGGTGGTTCTTTATTGTGGGCGGCGCTGGCTTGGTCTATGGCATCAAGCAGATCCGCAAGCACCCGCGTGGCGGCTATTACTTTGACGCCATGCTGCTCAAGCTGCCCATCCTCGGCCTGTTGCTGCGCAAGATCGCAGTTGCCCGTTTCACCCGAACCCTGGGCACGCTCATTACCTCCGGCGTTCCAATTCTCGAAGGCTTGGCGATCACCGCGCGCACTTCGGGCAACAAAGTGCTCGAAGAAGCGTTGATGAAGGTACGCAAGGCGATCGAAGAAGGCCGCACCATCGTCGATCCGCTGCGGGAGTGCGGCGTCTTCCCCAACATGGTGACGCAGATGATCGGCGTCGGCGAAGCCACCGGCGCCATGGACTCCATGCTGCAGAAGATCGCCGACTTCTACGAGGACGAAGTCGACTCCGCCACCAAGGACATGCTGGCCATGCTGGAGCCGGTCATCATCGGCCTCCTCGGCGTCACCATCGGAGGCATCGTGATTTCGCTCTACATGCCGTTGTTCTCCATGATCGCGAAACTGGCTGGATAGAAAAACTGTCGTTAGTCGTTGGTCGTTGGTCGCTGGGCACAACCTCCCGCGACCGGCGGCTAACTCCGAGTTTCGGGACTAGCGACGAACGACTAAGACCAACGACTAACGACGAAACCAACTTTCATGCACTCCATCTCCGATGAGCGGAACTGGCTGACCTGGCTGGTGAAGGTTCGTATCCTGATCCTGATGGTCCTGCTCGCCATTGAGCTCGCCGTCATCCGCCTCACTCCCAGCCCGCTGCCCATCCTGCCCTTTCTCACCGGGATGGTGCTGTGGTTCGTGCTCTCGCTGTTTTTTCTTTTCCTGGTTTCGGTGTGGAGTGAACACCGTCTGCAGGCCATCCTTCAAGTTCTGGCCGATCTGGCCATGGTCACGCTGGTCGTCCACGTCACCGGCGGCATCGACAGTTCGCTGAATTTTCTCTATCCCCTGGTCATCGTAGTCGCCTGCATGCTCCTGCCGCGGGCCTGGGGATATCTAAGCGCGGCCCTGGCTTTCATCCTCTTCGGAACCATCCTCGAACTGGATTACTACCTGGTCATTCCCTCCTATTCGACCTCGCATCCCAAGCTCAAGGCACTGCAGGTAGTGATCTTCGTCAACCTGTTTGCCTACTTCGCCATCGCCTATCTGGCCGGCTTGCTGATGAGCAAACTGCGCCAGGTGGATGTCCAACTGAAAGATGCCAGTGGCGCGCTCGAAAATCTGCAGGCGCTCCACGAAAACATCGTGCAGTCCATGAGCGGCGGCGTCATCACCACCGGGCTCGACGGACGCATCACGCTGGTCAATCGCGCCGCCCAACAACTGCTCCAGATTTCCGAAGCCGAGCTGCGCGGCCGCTCCGTGGCCGATCTCTTTCAAGATCCGTTGCCGCACTTCGGCGGCGGCCGCGGCGATGCCGAAGTCCGCTACGTGGCTGGCAACGGCTTCCGCAAAACTTTTCGCGTTATGGTTTCCGCGCTCAACGTGAGCGCGCGCGGTGATCTGGGATTTGTCTACTCCTTTGACGACCTCACCGAGATTCGCCGCCTGGAACGCGAGGTGCGCATGCAGGATCGCCTGGCCGCCGTAGGCCGCCTGGCCGCTGCTATCGCCCACGAAATCCGCAATCCTCTCACCTCCATCGCCGGTTCGGTCAGCATGTTGTCGGACGCGCCCAGCTTGAGTCCCGAGGAGCGCGACCTGCTGCAGATTGTGCTCCGCGAGTCCGATCGCCTCAACAACATCATCACCGATTTCCTGGCTTACTCCCGGGGCAAGCAATATCGCTTCGAGCGCGTGAATCTGATTCCGTTGCTCGAGGACACTCTCACCCTGCTCCAGCACCGCCTCACTGCCGAGAACGCGGGCATCAAGATCGAGCGCGACTTTCCGGAATCGGAAGCCTGGGTGCTCGCCGATGGTGACAAGCTTAAGCAGGTGTTCTGGAACTTCGCGGAAAATGCGGTGCGCGCAATGAGCATGAAAACGCAAACGCCAACGCCAACGCCAGCGCCAACGAAAGAGAGAGGCGGAACGCTGGCCGTAGCCCTGACCGAGCGCGGCTCGGACTGGGAGATGAGCTTCTCCGACACCGGTCCCGGCATCAACCCGCAGCAGACGGAGAAAATTTTCGAACCCTTCCAGTCGAACTTTGAAGGCGGAACCGGCCTCGGCCTCGCCATCGTGTACCAGATCGTCCAGGCGCATGAGGGCAAGGTTTGGGCACGTTCGGAAGTCGGCAAGGGCACCAGCTTCGTGCTCCGCCTGCGGCGCATGGAGAATGTGATCGAGAATGTGATCGAGAATGAGAAAAAGAATAACCAGCGGGAGATTGCCAGTCGAACGTCCTCTAAATCGGAATCTGCCGGAGCCGCGCTAGCCGCCTCGGTACCCGGAGCCTTAGGAGCAACCCGTGGGTAACATTCTCGTGTGTGACGACGAGCGCTCCATCTGCGAACTCCTCGACATTGCCCTGCGCCGCGATGGCCATAAAGTCGAAACCGTTACCGGAGGCGAAGCGGCTAAAAGAAAGATCGACAGCGCCCTCTTCGACGTGATTGTGACCGACATCAAAATGCCGGGCGTGGATGGCGTTGAAGTCCTGCGCCACGCCCACCAGATCTCGCCCGATTCCGCGGTCATCCTAATGACCGCGGTCGATGACTACGAAGCCGCTGTGCAGGCCGTCAAAGCCGGAGGCGCGACCGATTACATCCGCAAGAGTCCCGGGCTCGTCGATGAAGTCAAACTCGCCATCGCCCGCGCCTTCACGAAAGTTTCGCTCAGCCGTCAGAACTTTGCTCTGCGCCGCGACGCCGCCACCCGCAACTCGTTAGACAACATCGTCGGCGTCAGCTCAGCCATCGAGAAGTTGAAGCAGACCATCCGCACCGTCGCCACCACCAGCAGCACCATCCTGATTTTCGGCGAAAGCGGAACCGGTAAGGAACTCGTGGCCCGCGCCGTGCATACCTGCTCGCCCCGGGCTTCTGAAGCATTTGTGTCGGTCAATTGTGGAGCCTTCCCGGAGGCGCTGCTCGAAAGCGAACTCTTCGGCTACGTCAAGGGCGCCTTCACCGGAGCCAACCAGAACCGCCGTGGCCTTTTCGAAGTCGCCGGCCAGGGCACGATTTTTCTCGACGAGATCGGCGAGATGACCATGCCCATGCAAGTTAAACTGCTACGCGTGCTGCAGGAGCGCACCGTCCGTCCGGTCGGAGGTACCAGCGAAATACCCGTCGACGTCCGAGTCATCGCCGCCACCAACCGCGATCTCGACCGCCAGGTCACTGAGGGTACGTTTCGCGAAGACCTCTACTATCGCCTGAACGTCATCCCCATTCGCGTGCCCGCCTTGCGCGAACGCCGCGACGATGTTCCGCTCCTCGCCAATCACTTCCTGAAAAAATATGCGCCCGGGGCGGGGAAGAGCCTTCATGGCATCGCCGCCGCGTCGCTCGAAGCTTTGACCGGTTACGACTGGCCAGGCAACGTCCGCCAACTGGAAAACACGATCGAACGCGCGGTGGCGCTCGAAACCACCAGCGAACTCCGAGTCGAGTTGCCGGTGGAGCGAGCGAAAGCGCGAGCCGCAGCTGCCGGCGCGGAAACCTCATTTAATACGACTACAACAACGACTGTGCCCATGCCCGGGGCCTCCGGCTCGCTTCTGCCCGAAGGCGTGAACATGGAAAATTATGTCGCGCAAATCGAGCGCTCGCTGCTGCAGTCCGCCCTCGGACAAACCCACGGAGTGCAAGTCAGGGCCGCCGAAGTGCTCGGCATCTCCTACCGGTCGTTCCGTCACCTGATGAAGAAGTACGAGTTGTAAGAAGCAGCTCTCAGCTTTCAGTTATCCGCCATCCCATTCGCATTGTCATCCTGAGCGCAGCACGTGGCTTCGCGAGGCGAAGTCACACGTAGAGTCGAAGGCCCCTAATCCCTAATCGGCGGACGTCGCAGGGGGTTCTCCCCGTGCACTGGGTTTTGGAAAGGGCACGGCATCACAGGCTGAGGAAACAGCCGTGGTAAGTTCCACCCGAAGAATCAGACATTGGTCGGGGCGCGCGGATTTGAACCGCGGACCCCCTGCGCCCAAGGCAGGTGCGCTACCAGGCTGCGCTACGCCCCGACATGACTAGCAGAATTGATTCTAAAGCACTTTCCAACTTTATGACCACTCCTGAACGAAGTGAACGGCGCTAGTGTGAGCACTATTGCTCAGAATCGCTAGCCCTGATGTGTCATTGTCAGAATGGCGGAGACACGGTAAGGGAGATCGTCTGCAAGGAAATCAGCCAGGACATCAGCTCCGGGACACTCAGCCACTTGCCTCATAACGAATAGTCCGTTAGTGAGAAAGAACGAAGGTGGATCATAATGGATTCCGTTCTTCGTCGATGGCGCGATCGCTTTCGCAGACGGCTCGCCTCCATCACTGCGTCCGTCTCCAAGCAGTTCGTGTCGCTTACGCCACCGGCTCGCGGCTTCGCATCGCAAAGGATGTGCCCGTTTTGCGGATTGATCACGTCGCGATCCAAGTCATCTTGCCTGGAGTGCGGAAAGTCGCTGGCTCCCGCGACGACAAGATAAAGATCGACAAGTTTTCCGAGACGGCATTTGTCGGAGCGCTCGTTCATTGAACGCTTAAATTGCTATTGGGAACGCTCTGATCGAAGGAGTCGAACATGCTTTGGACAATTTTCGTTATGCTTGTGATTCTATGGCTTCTTGGTTTTAGCTTTCACATGGCTGGCGGTCTGATTCACTTGCTGCTGGTAGTGGCGCTGGTGATACTGGTCATCAATCTGGTGAGTGGCCGGCGTATGGCATAAGGCCGGCCAAACGCTTTCTGGGACTGTCCTATGCCGTTGTTTCGGCTCATTCGCGTCACGTCCAACCAAACTGCTACCTCGATGGCGCTGAAGTCCGGCGATTGTCCCAGCCGGATGCAGCAAGGGCCCGAGGTTGGGCCGTTCCGGCCCTCCACATGTGAGCTATCTTGCTCAGACACGAAAGTTCATACCTGTCATCGTTATTGCACTGAGTGTGTAGACAGAGCCGCGAACGCTGATTCGCAGCTCTTGATTATTAGGTCGCTGCCAGCCGGTTCCTGATCGAGTCACGTCCGGAGCGGCCACATCCAGCCAATCGGCATTCTTCATCCGTGTGTTCGTTGCGAACCCTTGCGGCGAGACACGATTCGACCCTAAGAAATCTCGCACCTCAAACTCAGGGCAACGCGTCCAGGTCGGGGCAACACCTCCAGGCGGATGAGAGGAGTTAGCCCGCAAGACAAAGGAAGGTCAACTATGCCTCTAATTCAACTGCTGGAAGTTCTCATCGTGGTGGGTGTACTCCTGTGGCTGGTGAATCGTTTCATTCCCATGCAGGGGACCATCAAGTCAATTTTGAACGGCGTCGTGATCATTGCCGTGGTTCTGTGGATCCTGAATGTCTTTGGACTCTTTCACTCCCTTTCCGGTATTCACGTTGGAACGTAAAGGATGACGTACGAGAGACCAACGAAGAAAGCTGAAGAAAACAGCCCGGTAAGTGCCACAACAAGAGGCTCGCTGTAAGGGCTTTGGGAGCAAGTTACGAAACGAATCGGAAAATGGAGGCAACACCCTATGAAACTAGTTGAAGTTATCAGCACAGTAGTTCTGTCTTTAGCCCTCGGAGCCGCGGCTCCGGCGTTCGCACAAGAGCAGCACGAGCAGGAAGACAAAGCCAAGCCTGCCGCACAGGAAGAGAAAGCGCAGCCGGAGAAGAACGCGAAGCAAGGGGAAAAACCAGCGGCACAGCCGGAGAAGAACGCGAAGCCGGAAGAGAAAAACGCGAAGCAAGCTAACAACGGTGGCGGCCGCATTCCCGCGGACAAATTCAAGGCCAACTTTGGACAGCAACACACGTTTCGCGTCACCCAAGCCGAATACGGCAATCACAGCTTCCAATACGGCGGCTATTCGTTCGGATTCGTTGACCCGTGGCCCAGCAACTGGCTCTACACGCAAAACGTTTATGTTATCGAGATTAACGGCGTGTATTACCTGTGCAACGCGAGCTTCCCTGGCGTGAACCTCACACTCAGCTTCACACTATAGCCGGTTCGTCCCATGTCGCCTGCGGGCGCAACCAGCTTGACGGTTAATGGTGCGGGTCCATTTCCTGGGCTCGCGCCGTTTTTCTTTCGCCTCTTCGTCTTAGGGTGCGAGTGAAATATGCCTGGAACTTCTGCTACGGGTACTTCACGTCGCTGCGATATACCAGCATGAACACGCTTGTCTGCGCCGAAATTACTGTCGCAAATCACTGTCTGAGATCTAAAGAGAAACACGCGAGCAGAAAGCCTTGGGTTGTCCCGGCAAGAATGGCGGGACGCAAAGATCCGAGAAACGCGCGACCTAAGATGAAACGCTAACTGCTTTAGGCTTTGCTGGACTTTCGAGCTTCGTGGGCAAGCTCTTCGGAGAGCTTGTGGGCGTTCATGGAGTGCTCGAGCGCCTGTTTGCTGAGTTCGTGAGCGCTTAGATGATCTCCTTTGCCATGGGCGACCGCAGCGGCAGCGTGGGCATGGGCGGCAAAGTTGTGGAGCTCTGCGATTCGATTGTGGGGGCTCTGTGGCATCTTGTTGTTCTCCTAAGTGTCACTCCAGTAGTTCAGATGCTGCATCTGGCCTGCCCGTTGCGAACAACTAACCCCACCAGGGACGGCTAAGCTCTGATTCATTAAGATGTCAGAGCTTTTGCCCCCAGGCAACACCGACTCTGGGCAACGACCTCATCAACGAGGCGCGCCATTGGTGAGGACCACTTTGAGTGCGCCGTGCTTTGCTGCGTTTGCAAACGTGTCATACGCCTTCATAATGTCGTTGATCGCGAAGCGATGAGTCACGAGCTTACTCGGCTGCAGCTTGCCCGAGCGCACGACTTTCAGCAGCATCGGTGTTGATACCGTATCCACCAGGCGCGTGGTGAGCGAAATGTTGCGGTCCCAGAGCTTCTCCAGCTGCAGTTGCACGGGCTTGCCGTGGACTCCCACGTTCGCGATGCGTCCGCCGGCTGCGACCATGGCCTGGCAGATGTCGAAGGTAGCAGGAAGTCCCACGGCCTCGATGGCCACGTCGACGCCGGCCCCCTCCGTCAGTTCCATCACTTTATGAACGGCGTGTCCATCGGCGCTGTTGATCAGAGCGGTTGCTCCGAACTGCTTGGCGACTGCGAGGCGCTTTTCGTCCAAGTCGATCATGAAGATCGCGGCCGGCGAATAAAATTGCGCCGTCAGCAGAACCGCGAGTCCGACAGGCCCCGCGCCTACGATGGCGACCGTGTCCCCGGGCTTTACTTGTCCGTTCAGGACACCGCACTCAAAACCAGTCGGCAGAATATCGCTAAGCATCACCATGGCTTCTTCATCACCGCCGGCCGGGAAGTTGTAGAGACTGCCATCGGCGTGAGGGATGCGCACGTACTCGGCCTGAGTTCCGTCGAGGGTGTTGCCCAAGATCCAGCCGCCGTGTCGACAGTGCGAATACATGCCTTTTCTGCAGAAATCGCACTTCAAGCATGCGGTCACGCACGAGATGATGACCTTGTCTCCAATGTGAAACTCCGAGACGCCCATGCCGACGTGCTCGACTACACCGATGCCCTCGTGGCCGAGAATGCGGCCATCGGTCACGGATGGGAGATCTCCCTTCAGAATGTGAAGATCGGTTCCGCAAATCGTCGAGGTGGTAAGCCGAACGATGGCATCGCCCGGATCCTGGATGACAGGGCGCGGCTTGTCCTCCCAGGTACACTTGCCCGGACCGTGATAGACCAGGGCCTTCATGGTCACGCTGGTGCGTTGAGTTGCGGTACTCGCAGTCGTCAGTTCGAGCTCAGCAGTTGTCATTGGGTTCCCCTCCGTTTCCTCTCGAAAGTGACAA
Source organism: Terriglobales bacterium (assembly GCA_049512435.1). Lineage (GTDB taxonomy): Bacteria > Acidobacteriota > Terriglobia > Terriglobales > Acidobacteriaceae > Acidiflorens. Next base: position 9,815 of record JBEKXC010000103.1, read on the forward strand.
TACAGCGATTCACATTTCGCGACTGGTCAACATTGCACAGTTGCGGAGAATAGAAGAGAGACAGGGAGCAGGCGTCGTCTTGCAGCTATGTCGCTCCCGAGTGCTTCAGGGACAGAGACTAACCAGCCCGAAATTTCGTACACTAGCGGAAATCGCTCATGAGCAGTACCATGCGCGGGATTCGGAACCGGAAAAGGAGATCCGATTGACCGTTGACACGAATGAGCATCCCCCCATCATCGACTCTAGTCATCAGCTTCCGGCTCACGGTTCGGATCCTCACCGGCGCAAAGTCATGTGGGTCGTCCTAGGGATTGTGTTGTTGCTCGTCGTCGTGCTGGCAGTCGTGCTGCTATGGCGCCACCACGAAGCTTCGAAAAAAGCCAAGCCCGCGCCCCCGAAGATCACGATCACGACCGCGACCGCCAAAACAGGTGACATTGGCGTTTACCTTGACGCCATCGGTACGGTCACTCCGGTCTATACCGATTCGATCACGAGCCAGGTGAATGGTCTGGTCGTCGCCGTGCACTATACGGAGGGTCAACTGGTGGGCAAGGGAGACCCGCTGGTTGACATCGATTCGCGTCCGTACCGCGCCACTCTTTTGCAGGCGCAGGGAGCGCTGGAGCGAGACGAAAACGTGCTGGCCCAAGCCCGGATGGACCTGGAGCGTTACCGTGACGCATGGGCGCAAAACGCGATTGCAAAACAAATCCTGGATGACCAGGAAAAGCTCGTGCTGCAGGACGAGGGCACTGTAAAGAACGACCAGGGAACGGTGCAATTTGACCAGATTCAGGTCGAGTATTGCCACATCACTGCTCCGATCGCTGGTCGAGTGGGTCTACGGCTGGTGGATCCGGGCAACGTGCTGCAGTCTGCTGGAAGCGCAACCGTCGTCGTCATTACGCAGTTGGAGCCCATCACCGTAATTTTCACAATTCCGGAAGACAGTTTAGGCCCGGTTGTAGCGCAACTGCACAAGAAGGCGAAGCTCACTGTCGATGCCTTCGATCGTGCTGCACAGAAGAAGATTGCCAGCGGGACGCTGTTGACGGTCGACAACCAGATTGACACTACGACGGGAACCGTGAAGGCACGATCCGTTTTCGACAACAAGAATGATGTGCTTTTTCCCAACCAATTTGTTAACACGCGGCTGCTGGTGAATACGTTGCAGGGGGTGACGTTGATTCCAGCGTCCGCCATTCAACAAAATGGCCAGGCGTCGTTCGTTTATGTGATTCAAAACAATTTTGCTCACATGCGCAGCGTAAAGCCGGGAGTTACAGACGGCGGTATGACGCAGGTTGACGGCATCAACCCCGGAGACGTTGTCGCCAATAGCAGCTTCGATAAGTTGCAGGACAACACCGCAGTCACCATTTCGAATCCGGCTTCAACCAAGCCTTCCGCCACTCCGGCCGCGGCCGCCACCCCGGGGAGCAGCGCCCCGTGAGTCCATCTCGCCCGTTTATTTTGCGGCCGGTAGCCACCTCTCTGCTGATGGCTGCAATCCTGCTGGTCGGCATTGTTGGTTACACCCAACTGCCGGTCTCGGCATTGCCGGAGGTCGACTATCCGACCATTCAGGTGCTCACGTTTTATCCGGGCGCAAGCCCGACGGTGATGGCGACGACGGTGACCGCGCCACTGGAGCGTCAATTCGGCCAAATGCAGGGTTTGAGCCAGATGACCTCCACCAGTTCGGGCGGCACTTCCGTCATTGTGCTGCAGTTCAACCTCTCTTTGGATATTGATGTTGCCGAGGAAGAGGTGCAGTCTGCTATCAATGCGTCGCAGAGTCTGTTGCCATCCGTTCTGCCCGCGCCGCCGGTCTACAGTAAGACGAATCCAGCCGATGCCCCTGTGCTCACCCTAGCCATCACCTCAAATTCCATGCCGCTTTCTCAGGTCGAGGACCTAGTGGACACTCGCCTTGCGCCTAAGATTTCGCAGCTTAGTGGAGTGGGCCTGGTCTCTATCAGCGGCGGCCAGAAGCCCGCAGTCCGCATTCAAGCCAATCCCACGGCTCTATCCTCCTACGGCATTAACATGGAGGACCTTCGGACAGCGCTAACCAGTGCCAGTGTCAACGCCGCCAAGGGGAACTTCGATGGACCGCGCCAGGATTACCAGATCGACGCCAACGATCAACTGGTCACCAGCGTCGACTATGGAAAGGTTGTCGTCGCCTACCGCAACGGCGCGCCGGTGATGCTGCCCGACGTGGCACGCATCGTGAATGGCGTAGAGAACAACAATCAGGCAGCTTGGATGAATCTAACCCCCGCGGTCATCCTGAATGTGCAACGCCAGCCCGGGGCCAACACCATCAACGTGGTCAAAAGCATCGAGCAGTTGTTGCCACAGCTTAAGGCCAATCTGCCCACGGGCATCCAGGTAACGACGCTCACCGATCTCACCACTGCCATCAAAGCATCGGTGTCCGACGTTGAGTTTGAATTGATGTTGACGGTCGGACTCGTAGTGCTCGTCATCTTCCTATTCCTGCGTAGTCTCTACGCCACGATTATCCCGAGCGTGGCTGTGCCGCTGTCACTGGTGGGCACTTTCGCGGCGATGTATATCCTTGGTTACAGCTTGGATAACTTATCGCTGATGGCGCTCACCATCTCCACCGGTTTTGTGGTGGACGATGCCATCGTGATGATCGAGAACATTTCGCGCTACATCGAAATGGGCGATCCGCCCATGGAAGCGGCGCTCAAAGGTGCGGAACAAATTGGCTTCACCATTCTGTCGCTGACTGTCTCCCTCATCGCTGTGCTGATTCCGCTGTTATTTATGGGCGATGTCGTGGGGCGTCTGTTCCGCGAGTTTGCCGTTACGCTGGCCGTCACCATCGTCATTTCGGCAGTGGTTTCGCTTACGCTCACGCCCATGATGAGTGCCCGCATCTTGCGGCACAATCCAAAAGAGCAGCAGGGACGCATCTATCAATTCACCGAGCGTGCTTTCGAGGGGATGATCGCGTTCTATGGCCGGACGCTGAAAGTTGTCCTCCGATTCCAGACGATCACGCTGTTGGTCGCGGTCGCCACCCTGCTGCTTACGGTTTTCCTCTACATCATCATCCCCAAAGGATTTTTCCCGGTGCAAGACACGGGCGTCATCCAGGGCATCTCGCAGGCGCCGCAGACCATTGGCTCAAAAGCAATGGCAGCGAAGCAACAGGAGCTTACCAAGGCAGTTCTGGGTGACCCCGCAGTCGAAAGCGTCTCGTCGTTCATCGGTGCCGATGGAACCAATACCACGACGAACAGCGGCAGAATGTCGATCAATTTAAAGCCACTCGATCAGCGCAAGATCAGTGCGTCAAACCTGATTCGCAGGCTCACCTCCAGAGTCAACCAGGTTCAGGGAATTCAGCTCTTTATGGAACCGGTGCAGAACATTACCGTGGACGACCGGGTGAGTCGTACGCAATACCAGTACACGCTCGAAGATCCCGATGCCAATGAACTCAATGACTGGACCAACCGTTTCGTCGACCGCCTGAAGCAGTTGCCGGAACTGGAAGACGTGGCCACCGATCAACAATTGGGCGGGCTAGCCGTATCGCTGGTGATCGACCGCGTCACCGCCTCGCGACTGGGAATCGCGCCGACGACCATCGATAACACCTTGTATGACGCCTTCGGTCAGCGGCAGATCAGCACCATGTATACGCAGGTGAATCAGTACCACGTTGTACTCGAAAGTGAACCGCAATTTCAGACGGACCCCAACAATCTGAACCGTCTTTACATCCAAGCTAACGCGTCGGCCGGCGCAACCGGCGCCGGAGCCTCCTCCTCTTTTGCGTCCTCGGGATCATCTTCCGCGGGATCGAATGCGTCAACGAGTTCAGCACTGTACACGCCGTCGGCAAATACCCTGGCTCCTCCGGCGAACGCGCTTACGCCCAACGGGTCATCGACGCCGAGTACGGGAGCAAACTCTGCGGGCACCACTAGCTCGGCCACCAGCAGTGCCGTGCCGCTCAGCGCTTTCTCGCATTTTGAGAAGACGACAGAAGCGCTCTCCATTAGCCACCAGGGTCAATTTCCGGCCATCACCGTATCGTTCAATCTGGCGCCGAATGCCGCGCTCGGCGAGGCCATCACGGCGGTCGATAAAGTGCAGAAAGACATGCACATGCCCGCCAGCCTGCAGGCGGGTTTTCAAGGCACCGCGGCATCGTTCACCGCTTCGCTGGCCAACGAGCCGTTGCTCATTCTGGCGGCGCTGGTCACGGTCTACATCGTGCTCGGAGTTTTGTATGAGAGCTTTGTCCACCCGATTACGATTTTGTCCACGCTGCCGTCAGCGGGTGTGGGCGCTTTCCTCGCGCTGCTTATCTTTCGCCAGGATTTGAGCGTGGTGGCGATTATCGGGATCGTTCTGCTCATCGGCATCGTAAAAAAGAATGGCATCATGATGGTCGACTTCGCGCTGGAAGGTGAGCGCAAGCACGGAAAGAACGCGACGGATGCGATTTATGAGGCCTGTCTGCTCCGCTTCCGCCCTATTATGATGACCACCATGGCCGCGCTGCTGGCGGGGCTGCCGCTGGCTTTGGGGACGGGGTTCGGTTCCGAGTTGCGCCGGCCGCTGGGCATCGCCATGGTAGGCGGACTGCTCCTGAGCCAGGTGCTCACGCTTTACACCACGCCCGTCATCTACATCTTTTTTGACAATCTGGCGCACCGCTTTGCCCCCAAATCGAACCGGCCGGAAACCGGAAACGGAGAAGTGGCAGGGCCTGCATGAACATCTCCGCGCCCTTCATTCGCCGGCCCGTGGCCACGACGCTGCTTACAGTGGCGGTTGCGCTTGCCGGGGCGATTGCGTTTGAGGTGCTGCCGGTGGCGCCCTTGCCGGAGGTCGACTTCCCGACTATTTCAGTCAGTGCGGGCTTGCCTGGAGCGAGCGCCGACATTATGGCGTCATCCGTCGCCACTCCGCTGGAACGGCAGTTCGGTCATATTGCAGGGGTGACGGAGATGACTTCCGCCAGTTCGCTTGGCAGCACATCGGTCACCATTCAGTTCGACCTCAGCCGCGACATCGATGGCGCGGCACGCGATGTAGAAGCCGCCATCAATGCGGCGCGAACCTATCTGCCCGCCAACCTGCCGGGCAATCCGACTTATCGCAAGGTCAATCCCGCCGATTCGCCGATCATGATCCTCGGCCTTACCTCCGACAAGTACGGTCCTGACAAACTGTATGACGAAGCCTCGACCGTCCTCGCGCAAAAGTTGTCGCAGATACAGGGTGTGGGGCAGGTGTCAGTCGGAGGCGGCGCGTTGCCGTCCGTGCGGGTGGACGCTAATCCGACACAATTGGCCAGCTATGGACTTACCATGGCGAATTTGCAGTCCGTTCTGAGCCTGCAGAACGCCGACTTGGCCAAGGGCCAAATTTCCAATGGCCAGGTTAGCGCCGACATCCTTGCTAACGACCAGATTTCGCACGCCGACGACTACAAGCCGCTCGTCGTCGGTTATAAGAATGGCGCGGCGGTCCATTTGTCCGATGTCGCTGAGGTGACGGACTCGGTGGCTAACATCCGTGCTGCCGGCTATCTAAACGGCAAGCGCGCAGTTACAGTCATCATTTTCCGCCAACCAGGCGCCAACATCATTGATACCGTCGACGGCATCCGCGCGCAACTTCCGTTTATCCAGGCAACCATTCCGCTCGGTATCGATACCACTATCGTTCTGGATCGCACCACCACCATCCGCGCCTCGGTCAGTGACGTTGAGAGGACGCTGCTCATTTCCATCGGCCTTGTCATTCTTGTGGTGTATGTTTTTCTGCGCAACGGCCGCGCCACGCTCATTCCTGCGGTCGCGGTGCCGGTCTCGCTGATCGGTACTTTCGCCGTGATGTATCTATTCGGATATAGCCTGGACAATCTCTCGCTGATGGCTATGACCATTGCAACCGGGTTTGTGGTCGACGATGCCATCGTGGTGATGGAAAATATCGCACGCCATCTGGAAAACGGCATGGCGCCCTTTGCCGCGGCGCTGAAGGGCGCGGAAGAGATCGGTTTCACCGTCTTCACCATCAGCATTTCGCTGATTGCCGTCTTTATTCCTCTTTTGATGATGGGCGGAATCGTCGGCCGACTCTTCCGCGAGTTTGCCGTCACTCTTTCGACGGCGGTTTTCGTGTCGATGATTATCTCGCTGACTACGACCCCGATGATGTGTGCTTATCTGTTGAAAAACGAGCGCGCGGAAAAACATGGCCGCATCTACATGGCCACCGAAAGATTTTTTGATGGGGTGCTGTCCCTGTATCGCAGCAGCCTGCATTGGGTGCTTGACCATCCGACGCTCACGCTGGTAGTTCTCTTCATCACCATCGCGCTCAATGTCGTGCTGATCAT
>JBEKXC010000104.1:0-16215 GCA_049512435.1 Terriglobales bacterium
GCCGAGGTTGGCATATATGCTCAATCCGTACCGCATATCGGCTTAGCTGGTCGAGCGGATCATGAGATATGGCAGTATGCGCTTGATCACGATTTTGCAGTTGTTACGACAAATGCGCGAGACTTCATCGAACTCCTCGATGTGGAAGTGCATCCAGGGTTGATCGTCTTGCGCGAGAGTGGATTGAGTCGCGACGAACAGTGGGGGCGCATCCAGCCTGTAGTCGAGTATATGAAGAATTCGGGAGATAAAGACGTCTTGCTCAACAAGCTCATTGAGATTGCTGGTCCGGGACGATTTGAGACGCGCGAGATTCCGCCCCTTTGATGGTAGGGCCATCACTGATGCGGAAACCGCGGCGGGACGGAGACCGCGTCAAGGAAAGGAATGGCTAGCGCGATGCCCTGTCTATTCGATGACAAAGCAGGGTTTCCTCTGCCCGCACTTTTTGCCCGCAGTTGCTGTTTCCACCACTCACTATCAACAACTTCTAGCGCCACCCGTGCCACGAAGTCGTTGTAATCACTGTTAATTTTGGCCCTGAAAAGGCTGGCGTCGGCGGTTCAACTCCGTCCCTGGCCACCACATTTTTCAAAGACTTACGCATTTCCTACCCCTCCAGTTTGCGTCCAATTGCGAACAAAACGCTACGACAAATCTCTTAATGCACCAGGTTCCAGCCTATGGGATGAAGTTAGTTACACCGGGCGACGTTCTCTCTTGACCTCGCCTTAAAGTCGTGTCAAACTGCGCCCGCCAAGGCTATCTGGTCCAAGAACGTCACCCTAGGGACGCTAACTCGAGCGACCCGAAGGACCGGAAACAGCAACGAACCGTGAGCCTCCTTCTTGTGTAACCGAAAGTGAGGACAGTCATGAAGACCCTACCACCTTCCTCGAAGCCAGCCAGAGTTCGTGATTTACTCCACCAGCACCTTCACACGTATGCACTGGCGGCAAGCGCAGCGGGAGTGAGCGTGCTGGCGCTGGCGCAACCCGGCGAGGCCGAAATCATCTACACGCCTGCCAACGTGACCATCGGGCCCAATCAGGAGTACGGGCTTGACCTCACCGGGAACGGGACCGTCGACTTCACTATCAGGGACCGTTTCTTCTCGTACACCACCATTTTCGCGACATTCTCCTTATTCGTGAAACATCCGCCGCGGGGGAACGCAGTGGCGGCACATCTTGCCTTTGGGGGGTACGCACATGGAGGCGTCCATCACTTTGCTTATGCCCTGAATTCCGGGTTGCCCATCAGCCAGCAGGCCCCACACTTTAGTGTTGCGCGGGCAACCATGACGTGGAATTGTCAATGTGATGCCGGAGGTTTTTTTGCGGGCAGTTGGCTCGCTCGCCCATCGGGCCAGGGCCTCAGCAACCGTTATCTCGGATTGAAGTTCATGATTAACGGCCAGGTCCACTACGGATGGGCGCGGCTAAGCATCAGCTATGGGAGCGCGGTGTTGACCGGCTACGCCTACGAGACCATTCCCGACCAGGGGCTCAATGCGGGCCAAGAGCAAGAGGAACAGAAGGTCGGGCAGCGGGATCCTGCGGCCCTCACGCAACCGGCGCAGAAACCGGCCACTCTGGGAGCGTTGGCGAAAGGGTCACGGGGTCTGGCAATGTGGCGGCGGAGGCAAGCGGTGCTGGCGGCTGCTGGATCTCAGACTCCGTGATCATCTCCGCTCATCTCCGCCCAAGCGGGGCGTCGCTACCCGATGTCCACAGATTTCTTGCAAGCAAGAATGTGAGGGGAATATGAAAACTGAAGCGTCTTTCTTCGATTCGTCCATCCGTCGTGATTGGCTGCATCAACACCTTCACGCGTATGCCTTGGCGGCCAGCGCGGCCGGAGTCACGATGCTGGCATTGGCGCAACCCTCGCAAGCCGAGATCATCTACACACCCGCTAACGTCACGATCGGGCCCAATCAGAGTTACAGTCTCGACCTCAACAATGACGGCACCATCGACTTCACGATCGTGAACCAGTTCCAGAGCAGCGCCTCGGGGATCAATTGGAGCGTCTTCGTGCAGAACCCGGGAGGCGGCAACGCCGTGGCCGGATTTCTCGCCGCCAGTGGAGGGTTCCAGTGGGCGTATGCGTTCTACTCCGGGTTTAGGATTACCAAGCCGGCACGACACTTTATTTCGAGCAGCCGAGCCACCATGGCCTGGTCTCACAAACTCCAGAACCGCTATTCTCAGGGTGGCAGTTGGAACCCATCTAATAGTGAAGGGGTGTACAACAGGTATCTGGGGCTGAAGTTCGCGATTAAAGGCAAAATCCACTACGGATGGGCGCAACTGACCACGGAGAACTTGTTTGGTCATTCCGCTACGCTAACCGGCTACGCCTACGAGACCATACCTAATAGGGGGATCAAGACAGGGCAACAGCAAGGGACGGAAGGAAGTGTGGAGCAACCGGGTCCCGCAGCTCTCGCGGAACCGGCGCAAAGACCGGCTACGTTGGGAATGTTGGCGCTTGGGTCACGCGCACTATCGATCTGGCGGCGCAAGGAATCACCAATCGCAGGCAACTGATTGTGGCGGAAAAAGTGGTGACGGAAAGCAGTGGTAACAGAAGGTGAGGACAGTCGTGAAAACCCTCCCAGTTCCCTCGAAGCCGGTTAACCTTCGTGATGCAGTTCATCAGCATCTTCACATGTATGCCCTGGCGGCAAGCGCAGCTGGAGTGAGCATGCTAGCGATGGCGCGGCCCGGCGTAGCTGAGATTGTCTACACGCCAACGCACCATCACATTGTCCCCAATCATACGTTCCATCTCGACCTTAATGGTGACGGAACGACCGATTTCAAGATCCACGATTTTTTCACATACACGAGTTTCGGGGAAGTTCTATATGGCGCACTGTCCGTCAGACCCGCCCAGGCGGGGAACGAGGTTTTGGGCTACGCCGCGGGCAACCGTAGTCTTGCTTCCGCGCTTCGGGTCGGAGTTCGAATCGAGTCCACAGCCAAGTTCTCACCAAACAAGAGAGTGATGGCAAGCGGCGACAACGACTCGGCTGGTGCCGACACTTCGGGTTTTTGCACCGGCCCCTGGAAAAACGTGCGCAATCGCTTTCTCGGCCTGAAGTTCATGATTAGCGGCGAGGTTCATTACGGCTGGGCGCGACTGACAGAGACCTGCATTACGCAAGGTCACGGGACTGGGGACGGTGGAGAGAACAGTGCACTCCTGACCGGGTACGCTTACGAAACCGTTCCGAACAAGGGCATTGTGGCGGGGCGGACCAAAGGCAATGATGATGAGGGCTTAGTCGAACCGGTTACGCCTACGCCGATTAGCGCTTCAACCCCCTCGCCGGCCACTCTGGGCGTGCTGGCTCAAGGGTCACGCGCGCTCTCGGTGTGGCGTCAGAAGCAATCGGCACCTGAAGGCAAGTAATCCTTCCTCATGCCTCAAGCAGTCGCAAAGAAAGTGTTACTCATCGGTTGGGATGCGGCCGATTGGAAGATCATTAATCCTCTGCTTGACCAGGGCTTGATGCCTACCCTCGAGGATTTCGTCAACCATGGAGTGATGGGAAACCTTGCCACTTTGCACCCCGTTCTGTCTCCGATGTTATGGAATTCCATTGCTACCGGCATGCGGCCTGACAAGCATGGGATTCTGGGCTTTACGGAGCCCGCCCCTAAAACCGGCGGCATCCGTCCAGTTACCAGCACCTCGCGCAAGGTCAAGGCGATCTGGAATATTCTCACCCAACGCGGGTACAAGACGCACATGCTCGGCTGGTTTGCCAGTCATCCCGCCGAGCCCATTAACGGTATCTCGGTCTCCGATCTTTATCCTTACGCCATGGCGCCGCTCGAAAAGGAGTGGCCATTGCCGCCGGGCGCGGTTCATCCCGAGAGCATGCGGGAGACATTTGCCGGCTTACGCATGCATCCCGGGGAGGTGACGGAAGCGGCCATTCTTCCCTGGATTCCACGCGCCGCCGAGATCGATCAAGAGAAAGACAAGCGACTCGAATCCTTCGCCAAGATCGTTGCCGAGACTTGCTCCATCCACAACGCTGCCACTTGGATTCTCGAAAACGAGCCCTGGGATTTCATGGCGGTGTATTACAACGCGATCGATCACTTCTGCCATGGATTCATGCATTTTCATCCTCCACGCATGGAAGGAATCCCGGAAGATCAATTCGAAATATATAAGGATGTGGTGAACGGCGCCTACCGTTTCCACGACATGATGCTGCAGACTCTGCTGGAATTGGCTGGTCCTGAGGCTACTGTGCTCTTGGTTTCGGATCACGGCTTTCACAGCGATCATCTGCGGCCACGCGGCATTCCCGACGAGCCCGCGGGACCGGCGGTGCAACATCGAAACTTCGGAATCGTCGCTCTGAAAGGCGCTCACATCAAACAGGACGAAAGAATTTACGGCGCAACACTGCTCGATGTTACTCCCACCATCCTGACATTGTTTGGATTGCCGGTGGGCGAAGACATGGATGGCCGCGTGCTTGTGCAGGCATTTGAGGAGCCTCCGGAAATCAAGCGCATCCCGAGCTGGGAACAAGAAGCGGGCGAATGCGGCATGCATCCGGCCGATCTCCGCGTAGACTCAGTCGCGGCCCAAGCCATGATGCAACGGTTGGTGGCGCTCGGCTACATTGACCCTCCCGGTGAGGACGCGGCAAAGGCCGCGGAGCTGGCCGTCCGGGAACAGCGTTACAATCTGGCGCGCGCGTACCTCGATGCGCGCCGCTACAAGGACGCTTTGCCGATTCTCCAAGAACTGCTAAAGAAGTGGCCGGATCAGACGCGCTTTTCTCAGTACCTCGCGCAATGCTTTTTCGCCCTGCGGCGCCGCGCTGAAGCCAAGGCGATTCTCGAGCAACTCATCTCCAATCCGCCGAAGCCAACCCCAAAGGACGAAAAGGAGGTTGCACCTCGAGAGCAGAAGCCAACCACCGTCGAAACTGGGAGAGAATCTTCGAAATCTGAAACAGAAACGCCCGCACAAACGCCGAGGCAGAATCCCTGGGCAGACTTGCTAATGGGCATCATTCATTTTGAAGAGGGGAATATGGACGAGGCGTTGGCCAGCCTTTTGAAGGCTGAACGATTCGATCCGCGTTTGCCGGACCTGCACCTCCGCATTGGTGACGTCTATCTGCGGCAGAAAAAGATCGACGACGCCGAGCGCGCCTTCGAGCGCGCGCTTGAAATCGACGGCGATAGCGCGGCGGCGCATCTGGGATTGGCCCGGGTCCACTTGCAAAAGCGGCGAAATGAGCAAGCCGCCGAGCAGGCACTCCATGCGGTCGGATTGCAGCATTTCCTTCCGTTGGGCCACTTTTCTCTGGGAGTAGCCCTGGCACGGCTTGGCCATCGCCAACGCGCTGCCTTGGCATTCGAGACATCCCTGACAATGCTGCCCGGCCTGATTGCGGCTCACCGCTGGCTCGCGACTTTGTACCGGCAGGCAGGTGGCGATCCTGAGAAGGCCGCCCGGCACAGCAGTATTTACTTGCAAATGAGGCGGCAGCGGGAAACAAAAGCCTAGCCGAAGAAACTATACATGCGAGGTAACGGCGCTGATAACTCCACCTCCAGGGGCTACTCACGTCGCCAGATGCTAAGCGCAGGTGCTCCCTTGGCCAGCATTCCTAAGGTGGCTGGCGTTGAAACGGGGATGCTTGGTGGGGTTGGCTGGTCCGGCTCGGTCCAGCTCTCGTCCTGGTGACGGCCACTGTATGCCTATTTCTCCCACGTGTCAAGCCAACTACGAGTCAGGTAGTGTCCTGATTTGGTTTCTTCACCACGGAGTCACAGAGTCACGGAGAAAAACTTGAACCGGTAAGAACCACAAGAGAAAGGCTTGCTAGGCCGTTGGGGTTCTCGTGTCTCGGTGCCTCCGTGGTCGAACATCAAATTAGGACACCACCACCGGACAGGTCAACGTGACTGCTTGAGTTACGCAAGGGCTGCGAATCCCACACGCCGATGTTACTACGCGGGGAAACCTGATCCGCCGACTATCGCTGCGCTGCAGAACCGCGAATCGGTACGCCTGGCGAGCGACCGGCCGCTGGCCGCCGGGTTTGGGTAACCGCTGCATCTAGTCGAGCCGCGAGATCAGTGAAGGTGGGTGTGGGGCCGTTCCAGCGCAACTCGTCCACATCGTCGAAGAGCGGAATGTCGGCCCGGAGCGTAGCAAGCGTGCGAAAAAGCAGTGCGCGGTCCAGTTCGCGGGTGAGCGTGGCCGCGAGGGCGCTCGCGTTGGCGACACTCACTCGCCAATCGCGCCAGTCCGCGGGAATGGATTCGAGATGGGCAAACTTGGCCAAGACGCTAGCCGATGATTTCGCACCCCAACCCTTCAGGCCTGGATAACCGTCCGCTGCATCGCCCACCAGCGCCAAATAATCAGGTAGCGATGCCGGAGATACGCCGTACTTCTGGATCACACCGTTTTCGTCGATGGTTACGCGAGTCCGGCGATTCAGCTGCACGACCCGAGTCCCCCTCACACATTGCGCGAGGTCCTTATCCGGCGTGCACAGGACCACTCTTTCAACACGCGCATCCCGAACAGCCGCCGCTGCCCCGGAGGCGAGCGCGTCATCCGCTTCAAATTCCACCATTGGCCACACGACAATGCCCGCCGCCGACAGCACCTCTTCGAGCAGCGGGAATTGTGCCAACAGGTCGGGCTCGACGCCTTCGGCGGTCTTGTAGCTCGGCCACAACTCGTTGCGAAACGACTCGATTATATGATCGGTCGCCACTGCGATGTGAGTGGCGCCGCCTTTGATCATACCCAGCACCGACGCGAGCACGCCGCGGGTCGCAGCGACCTCTCGGCCATCCGAATCCCGGGCGGACGGCAGCGCGTAGTAGTGCCGGAACAACTCGTATGTGCCGTCGACCAGATAGATGTCCAAGGCGGAGCTCCCACACCACCCTATAGGAGAGGCTCGGAGTCAATCAACTGACAGATTGATGCCCGCGACCGTCGGAGTAGGCCGGCCTGTTGCCTGTCGTGGGTGCGTTGTCCTACGCGGTAGGAGTTACAGGTAGACCAGAGGACCGTCTTCATCTCCGATACGAATCAGGAAGAGGGCTGTGGTTGATGCGCTCTTCGATCTTTGACACGAACTTTGGTGTGAGACCCTTCATCATTTGCCGGATGCCAGGTCCAAACTCGTGGAAGACGTTCATCCCCGCGTCGCTGCCGATCGTCGAACCAAAATTGTTGAATGTCTCCGACGTCGATCGCGCCCAATATGGACGGCGAGCAGTAGCGCTAGCGACCGAGGTTAGCAACCCGAGGACATACCGCGTGTTCACCCTCCCCTTTCCGGGGTCGTCACGCGTGACAAAAATGCGCGAAGCTGCGTAGGAAGCCCGGCCCATAAAACTGCTGCTGGTCGAAGCGGAATAGCGTGGGTACTCTGTGAGCGACGGCGGATCCAAGTACTTGCCGAGAAAGGCGCTCGACTTTTCTGGAGTAAACGCCATTTGATTTTGATAAAGAGCGGTTAAGCTGGGCCGCGGTCCGGGAATGACGTGTCCCAGTTCTGTTTGGCGCATGACGCCCGTGGTGACGCTAACCGCGCCAAGTGTCAAAGGCAAGTTTGCTTCATTGACGAATGTGCGAAATCTTTCTGCTTGGGTTGGAGGCTGTACCGACGACGGAGCATCCGGAAGTGATCTCCACGTACGCATCTCCGGGCGCTGCACTCCGGGTGAGTTTGAGCCGTCTGACTGTAAAACCTCTAGCAAGTCCGCCGAAGAAGGCTCCTGGCACAAGGCCGCGCAAGTAGCCAAGAGAAGAAAAATAACGACTCGAATTGGTGCAATTCGCTTCACCATAACTCGGTCCTGTTAAGGCGGCAACGACTTATTGGGCTTCCTCGGCGATTCCGCTGGAAGCACACCCCGACGTTAGCACTCCACGGTCCATTCGTCTGAGCAAGAGTGCTCATCTTGGGAGGCACGAGTAAATGGCTCACATAGTGAACCAACAACAATTCCTCTCGCATCTTTCCCGATTTGAAACCACCACTTGCCTTCTAAAAAAGTGAGCAATTTTGAACAGATTCGTAACAGCGCGTCTGGCTAAGATTTTTTTCAAACGCAGAATTCCACGGTGCGGCAGCAGTTGAGCCGAGAGGAAGAAGGATGACGATCATGCGCAGATACTACAATCATAAGATCTGGTCCATAGCATTCCTACTGCTCATCTTCAGCCCCGGATGCTGCAATCCCGGCGCCAACCCAGCCCTAGCCCCGCCTACCGTTTCCGTGGTCCCTCTTGCTGGTGCGGCTGGCGTCTGTCCCAGCGCGGCAGTGACCGCCACGTTCAGCCTGCCGATGCAACCCGCCACGATCAATGCCACAACTTTTACCTTGACAGCGGGCACTCCGCCCGAGGCAGTGGCAGGAGTAATTACCGCCGATCCAACCAACACAATTTTTACCTTTACGCCATCAAGCGCTCTGGCACTGAATACCCTCTATACCGCCACGATTACGACTGGGGCTATAGACGAGTACGGTATTGGGCTGGCGAGTAACTTTGTATGGACCTTCACAACCTCTATCGAACCATGCGCTCCGCCCACCGTGATTTCCGTGACCCCACTTGCTGGTGCGGTTGGCGTCTGTCCCAGCACGGTAGTGACCGCTACCTTCAGCGAAGCGATGAATCCTGCCACGATCAATACCACAACCTTTACCTTGACAGCGGGCGCTCCACCCGTGGCAGTGACAGGAGTAGTTACCTACGCTGCGTCAACCGCGACCTTCACACCATCCAGCCCACTCGCACTGGGCACGCTCTATACCGCTACCATTACCACGGGGGCCCAGAACCTCAATGGCAATGGGCTGGCGAGTAACTATGTATGGACCTTCACCACAAGTGCCGTAGCATGTGCTCCGCCCACCGTGGTCTCCGTAGCACCTCCTAATGGTGCTGCCGGTATATGTCCCAACACCCTGGTAGTTGCCACCTTCAGCGAGGCAATGAATCCTGCCACGATCAATACCACAACTTTTACTTTGACAGCGCCGGGCCCTACACCCGTGACCGGGACAGTTACCTATTCTGTGTCGAGCTATGCCGCGACCTTCACACCAACCAGCCCTCTCGCACTAGACACCCTCTATACCGCCACCATTACCACGGGGGCCCAGGATCTGGCTGGCGATGGGCTAGCAAGTGACTATGTATGGACCTTCACTACCTCTGTCACCGCGTGTCAAGGCACGGTGCCGTTGGGAACGGCCTGCATGTTCGGAATTCTGGGCGGCTCCACGGTCACCAACTCCGGAGCGTCCACGTTCGTTAGTGGGGATATTGGCGTGTGGCCAGGGACTGCGGTCACTGGATTTACGCCGGCAAATTATAGCGGCACGATATACGCGGGCGATGCCGTCGCCCAGACGGCCCAGGGTGACTTGACCACGGCGTATAACTACGCCGCGGCGGCACCCGGAGGGGCCGTCCTTCCCGCGGATATAGGAGGGGAAACACTCGCTCCCGGCGTTTATGAGACGACCAGCGCCCAGCCCTCGCTGGGAATAACCGGGAACCTTACCCTCAGCGGCAACGGTGTCTACATCTTCCAGATCGTGTCTACACTGACGACGGCAGCCAACAACAGCGATGTCATTCTAAGTGGCGGCGCCACGTCCGAAGATGTGTTCTGGCAGGTCGGTAGTTCGGCGACGCTTGGAACTACCACAACATTCGCCGGAACCATTATGGCTCAGGCGTCCATTTCGCTTAACACCGGCGCAACGCTGAATGGCAGAGCCCTGGCTCGCACGGGGGCAGTCACATTGCTAAGCAATCAGGTGAATGTACCCCCCTGTCCATAAGGCATTCGGTAGGAGGTATTCGGGAGTGAGATCAGCTTGAGGCTGGTCCACTACCGGACAGACTGGAAAAGCATGATTTCACGTTATTGAAGCTCGGAGGAATTGACAAATGTCATCTCACTCTCATATCGCTTGTGGCCGCGTCGCAGTTATGCTATTGGCAGTAGTTGCTGTCCTGTGCAGCGTTGGCACGCTCGCGGTAGCGCAGGATCAGCCTGCTCCCAAATGGGAACTTTACGGCGGATACTCCGCTTTCTATCCAGGCTGCACCGTGTACGGCCTGCTTCCAGGAGGGGTGACTCCGGTGTCCAGTTGCTTGACATGGGATCCGCGGGGCGTGGGCGCCAGTGTCACCTACGACTTTAACCGCTGGTTCGGATTGACCGTCGACAGCAGTGGGCAGTGGGGCAGCGGTAAGAGCGGGGTGGCTGCCAGAATTGACCAAGTCGAATTCTTCAACATCTCCGGTGGGCCTAAAATAACTTTTCGCACGCACTATTTTTCCCCGTTTCTCGAAGTTCTTGGGGGCGAGCATCGCCTGGCGTCGGAAGCCTTCGGGAACGATCTCGCACCCGGGTTCATGGCTGGTGGCGGCCTCGATGTGAACTGGGGCAGGCACTTCGCTGTGCGTCTGTTCAGAGCCGATTTCGTGTACTCGGATCATCAGTATGGTCCGTCGTCGGTTGTTCCCGCCACTGATGTCAGAGGCCTAAGATTGCAAGCGGGCTTGGTATATATGTTTGGCGGTGAACAACCTGGGCCGCCGGTTTCCGCAAGTTGCACGGTCAATCCCAGTGAAGTCATGGTGGGCGAGCCCACAACGGCGACGGCTGCCGGCAGCAACTTTGATCCCAAGCACACGCTGAATTACACATGGAGCAGCACCGGCGGCCAAATTACCGGCAAAGATAATACTGCGAGCATTACCACCAATGGCGTGGCGGGCGGCAGCTACACGGTTACGGCCCATATCTCCGATCCCAAGATGAGGAAGGGCGGCGAGGCCAGCTGCATGGCGACCTTCATCGTGAAGGAACCACCCAAGAACCCGCCGCGGATTTCCTGCTCGGCGAATCCGTCGATGGTCCAGGCCGGTACGTACTCCACGATCAGTTGCACCTGCACCAGTCCGGATAACGTTGCGGTTACGGTGGGCGGATGGACCTCGAGCGGCGGCAGTATTTCGGGCGGCGGAACCTCCGCCACCCTGAACACTACCGGCGCCTCGTCGGGTCCGATCAGTATCGGCGCAACTTGTACCGACTCGCGCGGCTTGACGGCTTCGACTAGGAGCTCGGTGACGGTTGAAAATCCGCCACCGCCGCCACCGCAGGCGAGCAAGGTGAACGAGTGCACGTATCCGAACGAGAAGAAACCGTGGCGCGTCGATAACACCTGCAAGGCCGAACTGGACGATGTTGCACTCAAGTTGCAGCAGGATCCAGACGCCAAGCTGGTCGTCGTCGGGAATGCTGGTCCGGAGGAAAGGCGTAAGAACCTGGCGGCGGAGCGCGCGGTCGACGTGAAGTTCTACATCTCGGGAGGCGAGGCGAAACAGAACATCGACCCAAGCCGCATCGAGACCCGCACTGGAAACGCCGGCACGGCGACTTCGGAACAGTGGATCGTTCCGGCTGGAGCGACGTTCCCCGAGGCCAGCACTACGACCCCGGTAGATGAGACGAAGGTACTGCCGATTCCGGATCATCCGAAACCGGTCGCCAAGAAGAAAGCGGCCGAATAGGTGAGGTAGAAGAGCACAAAAGGCCGGTTGGGTTCACCCCTGCCGGCCTTTTACGTCCACTCTTGCGTGCGGTAACCTGCTACTCGGCCGCTCCCGAATTCTGGGGCGGGTCGGCGCGCCAAACGTACAGGAATTTTTCGTCACTCGACGTGACCACAGGGATATTCTTCTCGCGCGTTACGCGGTTCAAAGCCGAGCGAAGATTCTGCATCTTCTCGCCGTCCAGGCTGCTCAGCGGAACCTTGATCGCTTGCTGCGCTTTCAACTTTGCCAGGTCGGCTAGAATGTCCGCCACCGCCTTGCGATGCTTTCCTTTACGGCCCTGCGGAACATCCACCCGATTCACCGCCTCATAATTCGTGCCGTTTCCGTTTCGTCCCATTTGGCTGCGCTCCTTTCCGCAGAAATCGTATGCGTATGCGAGAAATCCTACTGCTAAAACTCATATACCGCAACTAAAAATCTGTGCAAATCTAATCTATTCTGGCGATCTGCTGCGTATGAATGCGTTAAGTTTAGTGTTTTCAAGAAGATGCCCCGCCTACGTTGCACTAAAGACCTGCTAAGAGTTCACCCGTATGAATGGGGCCGCGCTAACATAGTTGGCGGTATGGGTGGCTGAGACGCTCAGGAAGTAATCGATGCTGCGGCAATCGTCCTGGCGTTCTCGTGAGGGGGGCACCCAACCATGACTCCGGTTACGGTGGCCAAAAAGAAGCGCGATTTCGATCTCCATGCATTCCTCGCAACCATCGGCGAGGGTAGGAAATTTGTGCAGTTCCCAAAGAAACAGACCATCTTTTCGCAAGGGGATAACGCCGACGCGGTGTTTTATGTCCAGACGGGCAAGGTAAAACTCACCGTGGTTTCGAAGACTGGAAAGGAGGCGACGATCGGCATATTAGGCGAAGGAGACTTTTTCGGCGAAGGTTCGCTTGCCGGCCAGGTTCTCCGCATGGGCTCTGCCACCGCGCTGACGGATTGCTCGATTCTGCGAATCGACAAGAACTCCATGGTGAAAGCGCTTCATCGCGAACACGAAGTTTCCGACATGTTCGTGACCTATTTGTTGGCGCGGAACATCCGGTATGAAGAGGATCTGGTGGATCAGCTTTTCAATTCGAGCGAAAAGAGGCTGGCCCGGATACTTCTGCTGCTCGCTCATTTTGGCAAGGAAGGCATTCCTGAAGCCGTAGTCCCCAAGATCAGTCAGGAGACCCTGGCGGAAATGATCGGCACCACCCGCTCGCGGGTCAGCTTCTTCATGAACCGGTTCAGAAAATTGGGATTTATTCACTACAACGGTGGGTTGCAAGTCCACAGCTCACTGCTCCATGTGGTCTTGCACGACTAGCTTCCACCGAGCAAAGCTGGAGCGCACACCCGGATCCGACCGCGACGGCCAATCGCTAGTTTGCGGAATCTAGTTCGAAGAGTGGAGGCATTTTCGTCGCCACCAACACTTCCAACAAAGTGGCGGTATTGCGAACGCTTCCCGAGATGACGAGGAGCGCTTCTGAGACAAGGGGATGTTGCTCCGCCAGAGAGTCGAGGCGGTCACTGACGCCGTACAGTCTTTGAGCCTCTTGCAGGATTACAGTCGAAGGCATTTGGCTTAGCCTACTTTCCTGAGAGCCTAAGGAGAGGAGAACTACAGATGGACTGACTTAGTTCAGAGGATCTGAAAGAGGAGAGGAACTGCTCACTCAGTCTCGAGCCTACGCTGAATCTTAACCTGTGTCCAATGAGGACGAGACCGAAATTCCCTTATTCCAAGATTGTGCAATTTTGAACAGATTTCCAAAGTGCCGCTATTGTAGATTGAACCTCCAGCGAGCTACGCGGCCAGAGAGGTCGCCAGGGTCGTTTGTTCTAACGATGGCGCGGCTGCGAAGGCTGCGCCATTTCTTCAAGGTGAACCATGCCCACATCGGCGAACCCGAAACTCTCAAGCGGAGTAGTTCTTTGCATCGACGACAACCAAAATGTGCTGGAATGCGAAAAGGCGTTCCTCGAAACCTTTGGCTATACCGTTCTGACCGCACCCAGCGGCATCAAGGGACTGGAACTGGCTTCCATCTATTCGATTGACGTTGTAATCGTCGACTATTTCATGCCCGAGATGAACGGGCAAGAGTTTGCAGTCGAAATGAGACAGCTGAGGCCGCAAGCGCCAATCATCATGCTCTCCGCGGCAGTCGATATTCCTGAGCAAGCCTTGCAGCTGGTAGACGCTTTCGTAGCTAAAGATCGATTGGCCAGCCAGTTGTTGCCCGCGATCGCACAATTGCACGGATGCGGATCCATCCCTCCGGCTTCGTATGACGCATGAAGGCGGCGGAGCCTCTCAGGGTAGAAAAAAGGCACCCTCTGGAAACTCAGGGTGCCATGGATATTACCTGCCAATCTGATCCAATCCAAACCCTTGCCGTTACTTCTCCGTTGGCGGACGATTTTATTTCCTGCCCGGCTCCCGGCTCTCTGGCTGCTGTCTCTGCTGCAACTGCTGCGTCTGCTGCTGGTGTCTTGCCTGCAACTGCTGCGTCTGCTGCTGATGGGTCTGTTCCACCTGCTGCCTCTGCGTGTCACTCGCCTTCTGTTTATCCAGCTTCACGTGTTCCTGGTCCTGTTTCTGCTGGAGTTGGTCGCGTTCCTGCTGCTGCTTCGCAGCTTGCTTGTCCTGCTGCTGCTGGTACTTCCTGTCCCGCTTCGGGTTGCCCGTATTTGGAGTGCTCCGTGCCACGGGCGGAAGGTCGCGAGGATGAACGGCTGTGCTGGGTTGAGCAGCGCTATTCTCTGAACGCCCCTGATTTCCTCCCCGATTGGCTGCGGTATAGGGAGCTCCCGCCTCTTTGGCCGGGACAGCGGCACGGTCATTAAAGTCTCCGGGCCTGGGTGTCGCTGCCACGCCTGGCTTGCCCATGTTCGCCGACGCGCGTTGTTGCGGGTTGGCTCGGGCTGCCTGCGCGTGTTGCGTTTGAGCTGCTACCGGCGGGATGTGTCGATCGCGCCCCGCAGCCTCTTCCTGAGCTGTCGGACGCGCGCTGATGCCACCATTGCCGCCGTTGTAACTGACGCGGCTCTCGTTGTTGTACGTCACGTGGGTATCGTAAACATTATGAATGTTGGTGACGTTCACGTTGCTCACGGAGCGGTTGTAGAAAAAGTGTCCGCCGTCCCAACGCCCACCTTCAAAGCCCGAACCGAAGTAGCCGAAGCCGTAATTGATCCCGCCGTAGAAACCTACGTTTGGACCCCAGTAGCCGTCATAGAAAACAAATCCGTCGCCGCCCCAACCCCAATAGGCCGGAGTCCATAGGAAACCGATTTCCGGCGCCATCACCCAGGTGCCCGGCACCCAGTAGTAGTCGGTGACGTCGTAATCGTAAGCCCAGTAGCCAGGTGTCCAGAGATAACCGTCGCCCGGACAAAGCGGCTGCTCATAGACCGGCAGCGGCGGCGGCCCGATCCTGATGGCCACGCCAATTTGCGCAAACGATGCTGCCGACACTGACAGCACGACGAGCCCGAACAATAACGTACGAATCAAACGAATATGCATGGTGATTCCTCTGGCCCATCATCCCTCGCTTGCTCGGTGATGCTCTACTGACGCGGGTTGCGTGGATTGCGGCCGATTTTCAGACAACACGTACTGCAGACTCTTGCCCTGTTCACAGAAGTTTCTGACAGAACTTTCTCATTCCGGAGATGTCCAAATCTGTTCAAAAAAGCTCACTTCCAGCGCGTCGCATCAGTTCCTGGGCGTCTGTCAGAATTGGGCAGTTCCAGTGCCATGAAATAGCTGACCGAGACCGCTACGCGGTGTCGGTCAGCGGAAATCATGTCGCTGCAACTGTTTATCAAATTTACTTGTTGTCTTCTCGTGCTTCCGCGATGTGGGCCTGGTGGCCTGCCTCGGACACAGCCGCCACAAACGCTTCTCCGCTACGCGGAGTTGGCGCCTTACCCGAAAGAATGTTGCGGAACATCATGTGGTGACCGTAAATGGCGCGCGTCGAGTCGTTGTCCTGCTCCACTACCGCACCTTCCAACGTCAGGCCGGCGAACACGCCTTTCGAGCGCGAGTAAGTTAGCACTTCAGTATTCAGCAATATGTCAGTCCCGGCCGAAGTGTGACGGCCTACTGGGCCCGCTGCCACCGATCCTTCACCAGTCATTTCGAACTTGCTGGAAAGCAGATGCTGTAAACCACGGTCGTTCATAACCAGCATGACCAAGTCCACGCCTTCGACTCCGATCTGCAATCCCCAGCTTCCACCGCCCACCGAGACAAATGCGGGAGCGCTCCAGCCTTCCGGCGTGCGGCACGTAGCCACGCCGCGTCCGTGCTTGGCGCCAAAGATAAAGCCACCTTTGATTAGGTTGGGCACGATGACCATGCACTTGGCGCCGCTCAAAACTTCTTCGGGAATGCCTTTGTCGGGCGTTGACATGATCGATTGGAGAACGTCCACGGATTTTTGCATGCGGTCGACCGTGTCTTCACGATCCGAGCCAGCGAACGCGAACGTGCCAGCCAAGCCGATCAAACTCATCAATAGCAGTGACATTATCTTTTTCATGAATTTT
>JBEKXC010000105.1:0-16107 GCA_049512435.1 Terriglobales bacterium
GCCTGGCTGGAGGACCAGCAGGTGAGCTTGTCGTCCTTGAATTCCGCAACCGCGCACGAGGGCCCCATGGAGCCGTGTGTGTGGATGGCGAAGTTGTAGGTCGCGCTGAGCCGTTTAGCGGCCTGCTCGAGCGCCTGCTCGGCGCTGCCGACGTTGCTGGTGACATCGTCCTTGTTGACCTTGGTGGCGCGGACATGCTCCCACAGTTTACTCTGCTCCGGCAGACCTTCCCAGTTGGACCAGTTCGCCTTCAGTTTCTCCGCCGCCCGGATGGCGCCCCACTCGCTCTCGGCCACCACGCCGAGGAAATTGCCCTGGCGCACAACCTTGACTAGGCCAGGAACGTCTCTTACCGAGCTCTCATCGACGCTCAGCAACGTGGCGCCGATGGCGGGCGGCCTCACGACACGGCCGTGCAACATGCCAGGCAGCTTGAAATCCTGCATGTAGGTGAACTGGCCCGTCATCTTTCCCGGGATGTCGAAGCGCGGAACGGGCTGCCCCACGATCTTGTAGGTCGCCGGGTCCTTGGGCGGCGCCTGCTTGTCGACCTTCAGAGAAAATGTCTTGCCGCCGATCAGTTCGCCATAGGTGATCTGCTTGCCGCCGCTGCGCGATCGCACCGTGCCTTGTTCCGTACCTCGCTCGACGCTGAGATCTTCGACGGGCACCCCAAGCCGTTTTGCCGCTTCCTGCAGCAAGGCTTGCCGGGCGGTGGCGGCAGCCTGGCGAATCTGTACGCCGCCGTTTTGAATCGAGAGACTGCCCCAGGTCTTGCCCTGCGCGGGCGTCAGAGCTGTGTCGCCTTCGACAACCTGGATGCGCGCGAGAGGCACGTCCAGTTCCTCGGCAACGATTTGGGTCAGCGCGGTTCCGATGCCGGTGCCCAAGTCGACCTTGCCGGAATAAAGCGTCACGCCGCCACTCGGGTCGATCGCCAGGAAGGCATCCACATCATCAAGTGCGACAGTCTTCGCCATTGTGTTTGCCGGAGTTCCGCTCTGGGCGAAGGCCGTCTTTAACCGAGCGGGCAGGGAGAAGCTCACGATCAGGATGCCGGTGCCCTTCAGGAAGTCGCGGCGGCTTGGTTTGATGAGCAGCATGGTCGGCCTCCCTTCACACGCCGGCAGCGGCGCGCTTGACGGCGCGCACGATGCGCAGATGAGTACCGCAACGGCACAGATTGTAAGCAAGGGCCTGCTTGATCTGACCATCGCTGGGATTCTTGTTGGAGGCGAGAAAGGCGGCTGCCTGCATGATCATGCCGTTGATGCAGTATCCGCACTGCGCGGCCTGCTCCGCGATGAAGGCTTTCTGGACGGGATGCGGCTTGTCGGGTGTGCCCAAGCCTTCCAGGGTCACGATCTTCTTCTTGCCGACGGCCGAGAGCGGCGTCACGCAGGAGCGCACCGCCCTGCCGTCAAGATGCACGGTGCACGACCCGCACTGCCCGAGGCCGCAGCCGAAGCGCGGCCCGTGCAGTCCGAGGTTGTCCCGCAGAGCATAGAGCAGCGGTATCTCGGGATCATCGACCGTTACCCGGGTTGCCCGGCCGTTAACATGGAGTGGAATCGCTGTGGGCATGGCCAATCCCCCTTCCGTCGGTGGCGCCATCCGCACGACCGGATGCCAGCCGCGGTGCCACCGCATCGGCGACTTTACACCCGGGCTGGGGCGACATGCAACGGGGCGCATCGAGCGGTAGTGGCTGATTCAGCCACTACCCATCGAGCCATGCTAAAACGGCTACGGGTAGAGAACGCCAAGAACGGCAAGGCGCGTTCCGTTCCGATTGATGGCGAACTGGAGAAGCTTATCGAGCGGCGCCGTGCCGCCCGACAAGTCAAAACTAGCAGCGGCGTGGTTCTGGCCGCGCTCGTCTTCCACCATGACAGTGAGGCCATCGCAGATTTTCGCAAAGCTTGGGCGACGGCCTGTGTTGTCGCTGGTCTGGGCAAGTTCACGTGCCCGGATTGTGGGCAGCCTGTCAGCGGTCGCAAGTGTCAGGAGTGCAACACGGATACGCTTAAATATTCAGGCCGGCTCTTCCATGACTTTCGGCGTAGCGCCGTCCGCGACATGGTGCGCGCTGGCGTACCTGAATGAGCATCTCAGGCAACAAAACGCGGTCTATGTTCCAGAGATACGATATTTGCAACGAACGCGACCAGCGCGAAGCACTGCGGGCTACGGAAGCTTACCGGCAACAACAGGCCGCACAAGCCGAAAAAATCACGGTTATGCCCCAACAATCCGCAAGGATCCAGTAAAAGGCGGACAGAAGGCGGACAATAACAAGGGGCACCTCATAGCGGGTGCCCCTAACTTCTTGAAAAATTGGCTCCTCAGGTAGGACTCGAACCTACAACCCTCCGGTTAACAGCCGGATGCTCTGCCATTGAGCTACTGAGGAGTGAGAGCACGCTTCGATGCGTGCTTGAATTGTCAAAGAAATCATATCAGAGGCTGCAGCGGATTGAAACTCACGCGGCGTCAACTCACGCGTCAGCAGATTCGCGCCTGGCAAGTATCGAGCGATCGGCACGCGAATGCTTCATCGCCTCCGTGAAAGTTGGCCCACTCGGTGGAAACTCCACCAGCGCAGGCTTCTCTACCGCATGGTTCGGGGATGCGACACGCCCCTACACTTGCCCCTGTGCTCCCCTGTGCCCTCTGTGGTTAAATGATCTCGGTGGCCACCGACCAGAAAATCCGCGTTCTTGTTGCGAAGCCCGGCCTCGACGGCCACGACCGCGGCGCCAAGGTCATCGCTCGCGCCCTCCGCGATGCTGGCATGGAGGTCATCTACACCGGCCTGCGCCAGACGCCCGAGATGGTTGTGAACGCCTCGCTCCAGGAAGACGTGCAAGTCATCGGACTCTCGATTCTCTCGGGCGCGCACAACGCAATCGTTCCGCGCGTGATGGACCTGCTGAAGCAAAACAAAATGGACGACGTGCTGGTGCTGGTCGGTGGCATCATTCCCGATCAGGATATCGAAGGCCTCAAGAAAATTGGCGTGGCCGGCATCTTCCAGCCGGGCACACCCATGGATGACATCGTGAAGTTCATCCGCGAGCATGTGAAGCCGCACGGCGTGCCGGCGGTTTAATCTGTTTCCGTGTCGTCCACTTTCTACCAAATCGAGTCTGACGGTCCGGCACGTATCCTGCGCCTCACCTCGCCCGACAGCACCAACCGCCTCACCCGCGCCTGCGTGCTCGCGCTAACCGTCGCCATTGGAGAACTAAGAAACGAACTCAAGAAGCAACCTCACCCTCTGATCATCGCGGGCAACCGCCCATTTTTCTCTGTTGGCGCCGACCTGCACGAAATTGCCGCACTTACCGGCCCCGAAGCCTACGAGTTCTCCGCCATGGGACGAGCACTCATGAACGCAATCGCCCGCTATCCTGCCCCCGTCATCGCCGCGATCGAAGGCCATTGCATGGGCGGAGGTTTTGATCTCGCGCTCGCTTGTCACCGCCGGATCGCCGCGCCCCACGCCGTTTTCGGACATCGCGGCGCCGCTCTCGGCCTCATGACCGGATGGGGAGGTACGCAACGCTTGCCGCGACTGATCGGGAAGAGTAGAGCGCTGGAGCTTTTCATCGCCGCGGAAAAAATCTCCGCCGCGCGAGCACTCGAAATTGGAATGGTCGATACAATCGCCGACGATCCCGTTGCTGAGGCCATGCGTCAACTGCGAGAGTCTCTCTGATTTACCTGGCGCGCACACCCTCCACCGCACTGAGATCTCGAAGCTACAAAACCAGCGACCAGTTTAGAAACGCCCACATCCACATCAGGTTCAAGAAGCCGAGCGCCGTTAGATAGAAGCCGAGCTGCTTTCCATTCCAACGCTCGGCATAGGCTCCCCAGATCAGAAACGCGGGATACACCATGAGCACATATCGCACCGCTCCCAGCAGCGGGCGTCCCGTGTACATCAGCATTTGCAGAATTACCGCCAGCGCGAATGCTTTGTCCTCGATCTGCAGTTCACTCCGCAGGCTGATCACGGCAACCACCATCAGTAGGCCCAGCTTGATTGCGAGCAGAGAATCGTGCTCCGTGACGATCAACCGCAGAACTTCCCACAAACCCCTCCACGGCGGAACCATGGTCATGCCTTGGTAGAGCCGGTAAGCTTCCACGACAGAAATTCGCCCCGACCAGCGCAGCCAGCCCCAATAGCCGAGCAATCCGAGAGGAGTGAGTGCGACTGCCAGCGACCGTGCTTGCCGGCTGCGCAGCGCCATCATTGCGAGCGGGACAAAAACCAGCACACCGGAAGGCCGCGCCAATCCGGCAAGAAGCCCGCAACCTGTGGCCGTTTCCCACCGTGCTTCGCGTCCGGATTGACGGCCAGATTGACGCCCAAAGACGATCGCCCACACCACCAGCGCCAGCGTCAAGGATTCCGCATAGCCCGCGAATAGCACGAAGCTGGTTGGCCACATACTCACCAGCAACAGCATGCGGACTCTTCCACCCTCGGATAGTTCGCCCGCCAGGCGCAGCAGTCCCCAGAAAAAAAAGAAGGCAGCCACGGTCGAGATCAGAAGCGCCGCCGCGATCGCCGGCATCACCACACTTAACGCCCGAATCGCCGCCGGATACAGCGGATAAAAAATCACCGCCATGGGCCGGTCGTAGCCATGCTCCGCAATGCGCAAATACCAGAGCGTATCGAAGCGCTCCCAAATTCCAAGCAACGCGTAGTGCAGACCGTGCGGCGAGGGCAAATTTTCGGTAAGCGCGTTACTACGAATCAGCGCTGGATCGGGATGCAGAATCGGAAGAAATGCCGCTGCCATCGCCGAATAAAACACGCGCAAGGTTGCGGTTATCCCCATCGCGATCTGCCAGTCTGGCCGGGATGCGAGCCGCCGCAACATTTTTAGATTGTAGCGCCCGCCTCTTGCCGGCATTCTGGTTCATCGCGCTGTTCATAGCCGAAGTGAATCGCCGCTCGCCGCCCTCGGCCCCGCTGGTATAGTAAGTAGTTTCGTAAGTACAGTAAGAGTTAGCCGTCATGCGCGAACGCATCGAATCCACCGCTCTCACGATCGACAACGTGATCCCTACCAAGGTTGACCCTAGCTCTCTGCGCTTCGAATCCAACATGCGTGCGCTCGCCGACCTCGTTGCCCAGGTCCGCAACGAAGAAGAAAAAATTCGCGAAGGCGGAGGCCCCAAAGCGATCGAGAGCCAGCACGCCAAAGGGCGACTCACCGCGCGTGAACGCATTAACCTGCTCGCCGATCCCGGGTCTTTTTTCGAACTTGGCCTCTATGCCGCGAACAAAATGTACGAGGAATGGGGAGGAGCCCCTGCCGCGGGCGTCATTACCGGACTCGCCCGCATCCACACCCGCATGGTCATGCTCATCGTGAATGACGCCACCGTCAAAGCCGGTGCCTTTTTCCCGATGACCACGAAAAAAGTCATCCGCGCGCAAAACATCGCCATGGAAAATCGTATCCCGACCATCTACCTCGTCGACTCCGCCGGAGTTTTTCTTCCGCTGCAAGAAGACGTCTTCCCTGATACTGACGATTTTGGCCGAGTCTTCCGCAACAATGCGGTCATGTCGGCCAAGGGCATCCCGCAGATTGCCGCCATCATGGGCATGTGCGTCGCCGGTGGCGGATATCTCCCGGTGATGTGCGACCACGTTCTCATGACCGATGGCAGCGGCCTTTTTCTCGCTGGCCCCGCGCTGGTGCAAGCCGCGATCGGGCAGAAAATTTCCGCCGAAGAATTGGGCGGAGCCGCCATGCACTCCGCCATTAGCGGCACCGTCGACTTCCGCGAACCCAACGACGAAGCCTGCATCGGCCGCATCCGTTCGCTCATTGAGAAATGGGGATACCGGCGCCAGTCCCTCTGGGATCGCAAACAGCCCGTGGACCCGGCACTGCCAGCCGAAGAAATCTATGGCGCGTACGATGCTTCGCCCGCGCGCCCCTACGACATGAAAGAAATTCTTGCGCGCGTCGTGGACGGAAGCCGCTTCGATGAGTACAAGCCCGAGTATGGCAAAACGCTGATCTGCGGCTACGCGCGCATTGGAGGCTTCGCGGTAGGCATAGTGGCGAATCAGAAACTGCACGCGCACCAGACCGACCACGAAGGCCACAAGCGCGTCGAGTTTGGCGGCGTCATCTACACCGAGTCCGCCGAGAAAGCCGCCCGCTTCATCATGGACTGCAACCAAGAACTAATCCCGCTGGTTTTTTTTCACGACGTCAACGGCTTCATGGTGGGACGCGATGCCGAGTGGAGCGGCATCATCAAGGCGGGAGCAAAAATGGTGAATGCGGTGTCGAACTCCGTCGTGCCGAAAATCACCGTGATCGTCGGCGGTTCATTCGGCGCCGGGCACTATGCCATGTGCGGCAAAGCTTATGACCCGCGCTTCGTGTTTGCCTGGCCCACCGCAAAATACGCGGTGATGAGCGGAGACGCAGCCGCCGGCACGCTGGTGGAAATCAAAGTAAAGCAACTGGAGCGCAGCGGCAAGAAGTTGAGCGAAGAAGAAAGAAAAGAACTTTTCGATTCAACGAAGAAGACCTACGAAGAGCAAACCGATCCCCGCTATGGCGCCGCGCGTCTCTGGATAGACAAAATCATCGACCCCATGGAAACTCGGCAAGCCATCACGCAGGCGCTCGAAGCGGCGTCGCTGAACCCCGAGGTGCCCGAATTCAAGCTGGGAGTGCTGCAGACATAGAATCGGGTGATCGGAACTGCATGAGCGAAGCCGTAAAACTGATCGAATGCCCGCGCGATGCCTGGCAAGGCCTCAAGGGCCAGATCCCTGCCGAGCTCAAGGCCAACTATCTCCAAGCCTTGATCTCGGCCGGCTTCAAGCACATCGACGCGGTCAGCTTCGTCTCGCCGAACGCTGTCCCGCAGATGGCCGACTCCGAAGAAGTCCTGAAAGAACTTGACCCGCCCGATGACGTGGAAATCATCGGCATCGTGGTCAATGAGAAAGGCGCGCAGCGAGCGATCGCGACCGACGCGGTGCGTACGCTGGGTTTTCCGTATTCGATCTCGCCAACCTTTCTCGAGAACAATCAACGGCAGACGCTGGAAGACGCGATCGAAGAACTAGAGAAGATCGAGAAAAAAGCCGACGAGGCCGGACTCGAAACCGTCGTCTACATCTCGATGGCCTTCGGCAATCCCTACGGCGACCCCTGGACCGTTGATGAGGTTGTAGAAGCCGTCGCCTTGCTCGAGTTGCAGGAAATTCGGATGATCTCGCTCGCCGATACCGTGGGGGTGGCGCCGCCGGAGAAGATTCGTGATGTAGTTTCCGCTGTGATGGCGAAGTACGATTATCTCGAGATCGGAGTTCACCTGCACAGCCGCCCCGACCAGGCCTCCGCCAAAATCGTTGCAGCCTACGAAGCCGGTTGTCGCCGTTTCGATTCCGCGATCGGCGGTCTCGGCGGATGCCCCTTCGCACAGGATGACCTGGTTGGGAATATTCCAACCGAAACGGTCATCGAAACTCTGCGCAAACGGGGCGCGCAGTTGCCGCCGCTGAAGTCGTTGGACGCGCTGTTGCGAGCGACGGCCGAGATCGGCGCGAGGTACAAAGCACCTCTCATCAATAACGCCGGCACCTCAACACATTTGTCATCCTGAGCGAAGCGAAGGGACCTGCTTTTCGATCGCGCCACCACTCCTTCGGGTCGTGAGGCGCTCTGCTCTCCCCGCCGAGAACCACACAAACCCGCTGTGACGCGCCACACACCAAACTCCCCTCAAATTTGTCATGCTGAGCGAAGCGAAGCGCCTGCTTTCCTATGCGCCACTTCTACGTTTACATTCTGTCCAGCAAATCGCGAGTGCTTTACACTGGCATCACCGACGACATCTATCGCCGTACCTGGGAGCACAAGAACGATCTCAATCCCGGGTTCACCCGAGATTACAAGGTTCATCGTCTCGTTTACTATGAAACGTTCAAGTATGTCGGCAATGCCATCGCCCGCGAAAAAACTATCAAGGGGTGGCTGCGCAGCAAAAAGGTTGCGCTCATCCGGTCAACAAATCCGACATGGGAGGACCTGAGTGAATCGTGGTTCGACGGAAAGCAGGTCCTTCGCTTCGCTCAGGATGACAAATTCTTTGGTCAGGACGAACAGCTAAGGACCAACGCTCAGACGCCTGTTCCAGGCTTACGCATGAACTACAAAACACTCCAGCTCGCATTCGACTCCAACCTCGCCACCATCACCCTCAACCGGCCTGACAAGCGCAACGCCATCAGCTATGAACTGATTGAGGATCTAGTCCACGCTCTGGAAGAAGTGAGCAACTCCTCCGCGCAAATTCTGATCCTGACCGGAGCAGGCAAGGCCTTCTGCTCCGGCATGGACCTCGATAACCTGAAAGCTCTGATCGGACGCACGCCTGAGCAAAATCTCGAAGACTCGCGAACCATAGTCGGACTGTTTCTTTCACTCTATGAATTTCCCAAACCAACAATTGCCGCCGTAAATGGCGCGGCCATCGCCGGCGGCACCGGCCTTGCCCTGCTTTGCGATTTCACGCTCGCCGTGCCCGACGCGAAGTTTGGTTACACCGAGGTTCGCATCGGATTCGTCCCCGCGATCGTCGCGACTTTTCTCCTGCGCCAGGTCGGAGAAAAGATTGCCCGCGACCTGTTGCTTACGGGCCGCATCTTCGACGCGGCGGAAGCCCTGAAGATAGGCCTGATTAACGAAATCATCCCTCCCGAAAAATTACTCGACCGGGCCCGGGAACTTGCGGCGCAGTTGGCGGAGAACAGTCCGCTCTCGCTTTTCCAAACCAAGCGGTTGCTTGCCGAGCATGCGCGCGCGGAACTCGATGCGCAAATTGAAGCCGCCATCCGCGAAAATGCCGGCATCCGTGAAAGCGCCGATTTTCGCGAGGGGATCACGTCGTTCCTCGAAAAGCGGAAACCAAAATGGAAGGGCCGATGAGTACATCTAGAACATCGATGCCTGTCAATGTAAACAAGAAGACATCAGCCAGGGTGAATGAAACCCGCATTCGCGTGCGCTATGCCGAAACCGACCAGATGGGCGTCGTCTATCACGCCAATCATTTCATCTGGTTTGAAGTGGGACGAGTCGAACTCCTTCGCCAGTTCGGTTTCAGCTATAAAGATATGGAGCGGAAAGACGACTGCTTCATCGCCGTGATCGATGCCTGCTGCCGCTACAAGGCTCCCGTGCACTATGATGACGAGGTCATCGTGCGCACGTATTTGAAGCATGTTCGGGCGAGAGTGATCCGCTTCGGATACGAACTGCGAAGCGCGGGAACAGGCAAGTTGCTGGCCGAAGGCGAGACTACGCATATCGTCGCCAATTCAACCATGAAACCTCGCGCGCTGCCGGAGAAATACATGCAGGTATTCCGCGCCGCGTTGGGGAGATAGGAAGGAGACACATGCAGGAGTTTCTCTATAGGCTGCAACTCGTGCGCGGAGACATGCTCCTTACCGGCCCGACCGACTCGGAGCAGGCCGTAGTGGCCGAACACTTCGCGTATCTGCAGGATCTCAACGCGCAAGGCGTAATCATTCTCGTGGGCCGCACCCTGAATACCGATGAAAATACGATGGGACTCACCGTCTTCCGCGCCGAGTCCGAAGACGCTGCACGCCAGATCATGAACCGCGATCCGGCTGTAAAGAAGGGCGTGATGACGGCAACGTTGTATCCGTTCAAGGTGGTATTGCAAGGCAAGTAAGAAACTCAAAACCCAGAATTAGGAACCGGGAATCAGAAACCAAGAACCGGAAAATCAGGAACTGCTCTTGAACGCTCTGCGCATTAACGGAAACGACCTGACTCTCGAAGCGGTGCGGGAAGTTGCCGCCGTGAAACGGCCGGTGTTGCTCGATCCCGATGCACGCGAGGCCGTCGACCGCGCCCGCGCCGTCGTCGACGCGCTCGTCGCCAACAATAAGATTTCTTACGCGATCACCACCGGCGTCGGCAAGCTCAGCGATGTGCACATCGCCGGAGATCAGGTTCGCGAACTACAAATCAACCTGGTGCGCTCGCACGCGGTCGGCGTGGGCGAACCGCTTTCGATTCCCGACACGCGCGCCATGATGCTCCTGCGCGCCAACTCGCTATCGAAAGGCAACTCGGGCGTGCGTGCCATCACCATCGACACCATCTGCGAGATGCTCAATCGGGGCGTGACTCCGAGCGTGCCATCGCAGGGCAGCGTGGGAGCGAGCGGTGACCTGGCTCCGCTGGCGCATCTGGCGCTGGCATTGATCGGTGAGGGTGAATGCTTTGACGAGAAAGGCGCGCGGCTCGCAAGCAGCGAAGCCCTGAAGCGCGCACAGATCAAACCGTTGGTGCTCGAAGCGAAAGAAGCGGTGTCGCTCATCAATGGCACACAAGCGATGCTGGCCATCGGTACGCTGATGCTGCTGGCGGCGGAGACACTGGTCGACACCGCGGACGTCATCGGCGCGATGGCCTGCGATGCCCTCAAGGGTACTAATGTCGCCTTCGACGAGCGGATTCAGAGGGCTCGTCCACATGCCGGACAAATCAAGACCGCGGCGAACCTGCGTCGTCTGCTCGAACAGAGCGAGATTCGCGATTCGCACCGCGACTGCGGCCGCGTGCAGGATGCCTATTCGCTACGTTGCATCCCGCAGGTTCATGGCGCGGTGCGCGACACGCTCGCCCATTGCCGCCTCATATTTGAGACGGAGACGAACTCGGCGGTCGATAACCCGCTGGTATTCGTAAAGAATCTGAAGGCGATGGATGGAGAAGGCGAGGTGCTCTCCGGCGGAAACTTTCATGGCGAGCCGCTGGCATTCGCGCTCGACTTTCTGGCGATTGCTTTAAGCGCGCTGGCCGGCATCAGCGAGCGGCGCCTGGAGCGCATGGTAAATCCCGCACTCAGTGAAGGGTTGCCGCCATTTCTGGCGCCGGGTGCGGGCATGAACTCGGGCTTCATGATGCCGCAAGTAACCGCGGCCGCCCTGGTGAGTGAGAATAAAGTGCTGGCGCATCCCGCTTCCGTCGATTCGATTACGACCTCGGGGAATAAAGAAGACTTCGTATCGATGGGGATGACCGCGGCAAACAAGCTGAAGAAAGTAGTTGAGAACACGCGCAACACATTGGCGATCGAGGCCATGGCAGCGGCACAGGCGCTTGACTTCCTCGCGCCGCTGAAGACTTCCAAGCCCTTGCAGCAGGCGCACGCGGCCATCCGGGCCGTGTGCCGGACGATGGAGAGGGACCGTGCGATGTACCAGGATTTCGCGCGCATAGCGGAGTTGATCGCCAGCGGGAAGTTGGCCGAGGTGGTCCGGTAAAAGTTTCTTGATCGGAATTCCGGGTAGGAGCTGCCTTTTCAACCCTCATTCCGCTCAAATGGTGAAGCTAGCCACAGGAGCTAGCAGAGTGCAAGTGTTTGCGCATCGAACGGTGCGTATTAGCACGCCATAAGGAAGAAGTGTTTGGCGCCGCCGACACTGTTGGAAAGGCCATTTACAGCCTGCTAGCCCATGCATTAGACTCAGCAAGCTTGTGCCTGAGCCCCCGAGGCGCAGCAAAACGGTCTAGAGGTTATCGCGGATTTTCTGCTGCATCCGAAGCGGAATGGCGGCGAGGACCGGATCGAAAACCACCTGAAGCAGTCAGAAAACAAAATTTGGAGATAGTTCTTTAAAGGATCAGAATATGCCACGAAATCGTCGAGGAAGTCGCCGCATCGGCGGCGCTATCGTATTTACTGTTCTCGTTTTCATCTGCGCGAGTGCACTGCTCGCTGTGGGCCAGACGGCGGTTACGACCTATCACTACGATAACTACCGCACCGGATGGAATCAGAATGAGTCGGTGCTGGCGCCTGCGAACGTGGGGAAGGCGACGTTCGGTCTGCTGCAGAACGTGAAACTCGATGACCAGGTGGACGCGCAGCCGCTGGTGGTGCCGGGCGTGCAGATCACAGCCGGAAATTATCAGGGCACACACGATGTAGTTTATGTGGCAACGGAAAACAACACGGTGTATGCCATCGACGTGCACACCGGGACGGTGTTGTTGAGTCCGAATTTCGGGACGCCGGTGTCGTATCCTCTGGGATGCGGGAACAACGGGCCGAATGTGGGGATCAACTCGACGCCGGTGATCGACCTGAGCAGCAACACGTTGTACGTGATGGTTTATACGCAGGCTAAGAGTGGTCCGACCTTCACGCTGCACGCGCTCAATCTGGGAAGTCTGACCGACAATGTGACCCCGCAGGTGGTGACCGCGTCGCATACGCTGAACAACGGTGCGACTTTCAACTTCAATGCGAAATACCAGCGGCAGCGGCCGGCGTTGTTGCTCTCGAACGGCAGTGTTTATGCTGGGTTTGGCAGCTTCTGCGATTTGTCGGCGAATCTTTCGCGAGGCTGGCTGCTGGGGTGGACGGCGGGATCGCTGACGCCATTTCCGTCGAACCAGCTCAACGACCTGCAGGCGACTGACGAGGATACTTTTTTTCTTTCATCCATCTGGATGTCAGGCTACGGCCCGTCGACCGATGATGAGGGCAACATCTTGTTCGTGACCGGGAACTCGGATCCGAACACATACGACGGCGTGACCAACATTCAGGAGAGCGTGGTTAAGATGTCGAATACGCTAACCACGGTGCTCGACCTGTTTACTCCGGATAACCAGGTGAGCCTGGATCAGGGGGACGTGGATTTCGGCTCGGGCGGCGTTCTGGTGCTGCCCGATCAGCCGGGTTCGATACCGCATCTGGCGGTGGCGGCGGGCAAGGACGGAAACATGTATTTTATGAACGAAGACGATCTCGGTGGTTACTCGCCCAACAAGAATAATGTACTGGGCAGTTACTCGGTGGGTGGTTGCTGGTGTGGCGAGTCGTATTATGTGGATCCAACGGACGGAGCAGGACGTGTAGTAAGCAGCGGCAACAGTACAGTGGAGGTCTGGAAGGTGCTGACCTCGCCCCAGGTAGAATTAACGCAGGTTTCGGCGTCCGGGTATATCGGCGGCCAGCAGGATCCGGGATTCTTCACCACGATTTCGTCGAACGGTACCGCCAATCCAATTATTTGGGCCGTGTCGCGTCCTTCGAACACAAAGGTGGCGCCGCTTGATCTGATTGCGTTCAATCCGGACGCGGGCAAAACAAAACAAAAGATCAAGCAGTTGTTCAAGAAGAAAGCGGGTGTATGGCCGAACCTGGGGGGCAATGCCAACCTGGTGCCGGTGGTCGCGAACGGTCAGGTATTTGTGGCCAGCAACAAGCAATTACAGATCTTTGGACTGACCGGAGGCAAGACGACGAAGAAGTGAGAAGCAAGGCAAATGCCCATGTAACGCCCCGCCACCATCCTTCGGTGGCGGATTTTTTTCGCCATGTGTCGAACCCGCGTGACGTGCCTCGGCAGCACACAAGTCTTGCTTAGGCGGACTTGGCTGCGGACCCATCCAGCCCCAACTCGCGCGCGATCGCTTTCATAGCTTCGACGCAGAACGTGATGTGCTCTTCGAGATCCAAGCCGAGATCGGCGGCGCCTTCAATGATATCTTCGCGGTGAACGCTGCGGGCGAAGGCTTTGTCCTTCATTTTTCTCCGGACCGATGGAGCCTCGACTTCGGCGAGTGATTTTCCCGGTTTGACGAGAGCGCAAGCGGTGATGAATCCGGCGAGTTCATCGCAGGCAAAGAGGGTCTTTTCCATGCGTGAGACGCGTGCGACTCCGGTGTACTGGGCATGCGACAGGATGGCGCGCCGCACCTCTTCCGAATATCCGCGCTCTTTCAGAATCTCGGAGCCTTTGTAAGGGTGGTCGTCGGCGGTCGGATATTTCTCGTAATCGAAGTCATGGAGAAGTCCGACCAAGCCCCACAATTCTTCATCGGCTCCGGCTTTACGAGCGTAGGCGCGCATGCATGCCTCGACTGCGAGTGCATGTTTCCGAAGACTTTCCGATTGGGTGAACTCAGTTAGTAAACACCATGCGGCGTCGCGTTGACTCATGGTTTTGTCCTGTTTTTCGCTGGTTTCGCTCCCCCAATTATGGCATTGTTTCGGTAAGCGCTTGGTTTGCTCGTACTTTTGTCTTGACTTTCACAGGCCCAATCCAGCAGATTACGCACTAGTTGGCTTTGAGAGTAGCCCCCGCTCTGGCACTCGCAAAACCTGAATGGCTACCACATTAACCCCCGTGGACTCACGGGAAGTTGTACGATGTGACCGTTGTTCCTTGGTGCAATTCCGCACATCAAATAGTCTTTGCCGCCGTTGCCATCTGTCATTGGATGAGGACGAGGCGGAGATTGCCGCTATGACTCCGGCGCCAGAAGTGTTGCCGGTGAACGTTGCTTCTAACGGACGCGGGCATTTGAAACTCGCGCACTCGATCCGGTCGCTACGGCTGCGCAACGGTTTAAGTCAGCGGCAACTCGCGTTGCGCATGTCCGTGCCCCGGACGTACGTATCGAAAATCGAAAACGAGAAGGCGACGCCGACGCTGTCTTCCCTGGAGCGGCTGGCAAAGGCGCTCGAGGTCAGTGTGCCGGATCTGCTCTCTGGTGGAGAACGGAACCGGCAGGAGGAAGTGCGCGAGCTGATGGAAGATCAGTTCGTGGCCGAAGTGATGCCGTATCTCTCGCAGCTGAACGGGATGCAGATGTCGAGCATTCTGGCGCAGGTGCGGGACTTGACGGTGCGGCCACGACGGAGTGCGTAGCCATCGGGCTCGGCCAGGCGCGTCTCTACAAAAGTTTTTTCCGGGCACACAACCAACTGGACAGCCGGGGCCTTCGTGCCCCGGCTTTTTTGTAACTGTGTGCAACGCGATGCACCAAGTATGCGCAGCACGTGCACACGCAGTACAGGTGGCGTGCGCAATAGTTTGCACGTTCGCCAAGAAATTTCTAGGAAATATGCTGGTTTCCGCTTGACCGCGAGCTGACAAACAAGCTAACCTCGGCGACACTCCCCTAAAGCTGGGAGAAATCTTACCCAGCTGAATTGACTTTTGATGAACAGGATAACCGCGATGAAAATCTCTCAGATTTGTGCGTTGACTTTGCTGCTGGCGGTGGCGTCGGTGATGGCCTTCGCCGACCCGATTAACGATCCAAAGATCATCGTGGGCGGCGCCGGTGGCGGAGGCGGGGGACTGATTGCGGGGAAATGCGATAAGTGTATAGGTGTTGGCTCGAATTTTAGTTTCACCGTGCCGGCGAGTGGATCGGGCAATTTATTCTTCACGAACGAGAGCGGAAAAAACTGGAGTTCTCTGTCCTTCATCGAAAAGGGCGTGCCAGCGGCCGATATCACCTGCAGTACGTACCTATTTTCGAGTTGCACAACCAAGACGCTGAAGAACGGTTCGGTGGAAATTCTCCTGTCGGGCACCGCGGGCGGCGCCCTGTGGAAGGACCATGGCATTCCGAACGGTGACAGCTTCGAAATCTCTCTCACCTGCAAGGGTGGTTGCTGGCCGGCCGGGATGACCTTCCGAGCGCATGGAAGTGGCCGAATGACTATGACTCCGGAGCCTGGAACGATTGGGCTGATGATAACTGGACTAAGTGCGTTGGTGGTTTCGCGCCGCAAGACGTGGAAGAACCGCTGGAACTCTTAGTGGTTTTTCTTCGAGAACTCCTTTACCAGTTGTGAAAACTGCGGCAGAGCCTGGAGCTTCTGAAGCTCGGGATCGTTCCAGGCTTCCTGCGGAGGCCAGCCCTTCTCCAGTGCCTGCTTCAGCGACTTCAATGCTTCCTCCGGTTTTCCGATCAGCGTTTTCACCTGAGCTTCTGAATACATCAACTGCAGGTCATCGGGCTTTATAGCGCGGGCTTGATTTGTGTACTGCAGCGCGTTGGTGGCATCGCCCTTCTTGGCATAAAGCAACCCAAGATCGCCCATGATGGAGGCCGATCGCGGGTCTACCTGAAGCTCCTGGAAGGCGAGCGAGATGGCTTTACTGTATGCGGTGGCGGCCTGGTCGGAATGTCCTGACCAGCGGTAGGAGTCGCCGAGATTGCCGAGCAGTTCTTCGTCGTTTGGCGTCATTTC
>JBEKXC010000106.1:0-16081 GCA_049512435.1 Terriglobales bacterium
TTATAGCCGTGGGGTTCGCCGCCGCCCGGCGGCAGAAAGTCGAGATCGCCGTTCGGTCGCGCGATGAAGCCGTCGACGCTGGTCCCGACGAAGACAGATACCGTCACTGTGGACTCCTCACCGATTGCCGCCTGACAATCCACTTATAATTTTTTTAGCTTATTGCGCTTTCGCGAGCCGGTCCAACGAAGCGTGCGCGTCCTTGGCAAACGGACCGGCCGGCAAAATCTTCAGGTACTGCTCATAGTATTTCCTGGCTTCGGCTTTATTTCCCATTTTTTCCTGGCACTCAGCAAGACGAAAGCTGGCCACCGCGTCGTTCTCTTTGTAGTAGAGAGCGTCCTTGTAGCGATCGAGCGCGCCTTTGTAGTTCTTGCGCTTGAAGTAATAGTCGCCGACCTCAATGTCCTTCAACGCCCTCATCGGGTTCCACGGGTGAAACTCTTGAATGCCGGAGTTGTCTGGATTGTCCGTGGTCCCGGGGATGCCGAGAGCCTCGACGGCATCCTTGCTGGCGGGATGGTTTTTGGCGTCATCCTTAGGCGGGCTAAGGTCGATTCTCGTATCGCGGCTGGAGCTTTCCTCGGCCTCACGGTTGTGGGCGGCCGCCTTGTCTGTTGCAGTCGGGTCCGAGCTCTTATCCGGAGCAGTTTTATCAGTGGAATCCTGCGCCAGCGAAAGACTCGTCACCAGCGCCAAAAAAAACATCAGGCAGCGGATACGCACCTCTCTATTGTATCGCTTATGCGATGGGGAGACAGGCGTGATCGCCCGTCGCCAGGTGTAAGAAATGAAGTGACAAAAAGCAGGCCGCCCACTGTTCGGGACGGCCTGTTTTGGCAAAGTCCTCCAGGGAGGAGGGCTAAACTCATACTTACAACGAGGGCGGAGCCGCGCTCGTCGTTGGAGTCTGGTTATTGCTACTCGGCGCCTGCGCCGGAGTCGTATCGGACCCTGTGTTGGTCATCAGCCGGATATCCACGCGGCGGTTCTTGGCGCGACCACCAGATGTTTTATTCGACTCGACCGGCTTATCCTTGCCCAGCCCGATCAGATAAATCTTGTAGGCCGGAACGCCCTTCTCGGCCGCCAGGTACTGAATCACAGCATCAGCGCGGCGCTGGCTCAAATCATAGTTGTACTCCGAGCTGCCGACCGAGTCGGTCGCGCCCTCGACCGTAATGATGTATCCCTTGGTAGTGGCGACGCTGGCGGCAAGCTGGTCAATGGCTTCTTTTGCTTCCTTCGTCAGATTGTCCTTGTTGAATCCGAAATGCACCGCCGTTTCCACCACGGGGCGATAGTTATCGAGGTTGACGACCGCGTTGGTCAGAGTGTCCACACGCTGGGATGCGGTGTTCGCCGAAAGCTGCGCCTTATCGGCCTCGCTTCCCGCAACCAGGGCCTTTTGGTCAACCTCTGCGGCCTTGGCCTGCACGGCTTGGATTCCGGCTTGCGCGCGCTGATCGACGTCCTTGATGTCTTTCGAATTTTTCGCGGTCAGGTCGTCGAGTTCATTGGTCTTGTTGATCAGCGGCGTGGTCTGTTGACGCACGTAATTCTTAGTTGTACATCCGATGGATGCGACCAGTGTCGCCGCCAGCATCAGGGTCAATGTCAGTGAAGTGCCAGTCAGTGAGCTGCGATTCATAAGCTTTGAGGGCTCCTTGGCCAAATAAATGCTTGTCTTCTACAATCTGTTTTCAGATCCTGGAAAATGTCGTGAACCGGACCCGTTCCTTAGTGAAGCACGGGGGATGCCATTCCGGGATCGCAGCAAAAAGGGAATAACCAATGTTATATCAATGGCTTGGAAGCCGCTATGGAAAACGCATCTCCACCGCACCCAGCAATCGCGATACAAACCGTAAAAATTTTATACTGTTTTTTCTGACTAGCCCAGTTCAGCGATTAGAATTGTAGCTGATG
Source organism: Terriglobales bacterium (assembly GCA_049512435.1). Classification (GTDB taxonomy): domain Bacteria; phylum Acidobacteriota; class Terriglobia; order Terriglobales; family Acidobacteriaceae; genus Acidiflorens. The sequence continues at coordinate 1,930 of JBEKXC010000106.1, forward strand.
AGAGCCCTTGCAGTAGCGAACAAGCAGAGCCGGGAGTTCAATCCCACGACCTTCCTCGCCACCATTGGCGAGGGCAGGAAGCATCTGACTTTCGCCAGGAAGCAAGGCATCTTCGCTCAGGGGGACGCGGCGGACGCCGTCTTCTATATCCAGGAAGGCAAAGTGAAACTGACCGTCACATCCAAGACCGGCAGAGAAGCCACCATTGGCTTGTTGACGGACGGAAACTTCTTTGGCGAAGGAGCGCTGGCAGGTCAAACGCTGCGCATGGGATCTGCGGCGGCCATGACGGAGTGTGAAATTCTACGGATCGACAAGAAAGCGATGATGGATGCCCTGCACCGCGAACACACGTTTTCCGATCTGTTCGTGGCGTATTTGCTGGCGCGGAATGTCCGCTATGAAGAGGATCTGGTCGACCAACTCTTCAACTCCAGTGAAAAAAGACTGGCACGAGTCCTTCTTCTGCTCGCTCATTTTGGCAAGGAAGGTGTGCCCGAACCGGTGGTCCCCAAAATCAGCCAGGAGAGTTTGGCGGAGATGGTCGGAACCACTCGTTCGCGCGTGAGCTTCTTCATGAACCGGTTCAGGAAACTCGGTTTTGTCGATTACTCTGGCGGCCCGGAAGGCGGGTTGCAGGTGCACAGCTCGTTGCTGAGCGTAGTTCTGCACGACTAGTCTGCACGACCAGTCCGCACGCCTAATACAATTGCGTGGCCGAATTGCGTGGCCGGCGGCGTGCCAACGCTACGATACCGACTGCTGTGATAGACTTCCCGTTGCAAATTCCCTAACTCATTCCGCTTCGCGCGTCCGCCACTTGGCGTTTTCGCATGCCGGTCGATTCGAGGAGGTTTTCATGAGCTTCAACTTCCCTAGATTGCAGACGCTCGCATCATTCATTTTCCTTCTTTTGACCGTTTTATTTGCGACACCTTTGGTGAACGCGCAGGCCAGCAGCAGCGCGCCGGCGCTGCTCCGGAGACCAACCGTCAGCCAAACCCAGATCGCGTTCAGCTACGGTGGCGATCTGTGGACGGTTGACCGAAACGGCGGCGAAGCTCGACGGCTCACGAGCGATGTTGGCATCGAAACCGATCCGTACTTTTCACCCGACGGCTCGCTGATCGCCTTTACCGGGGAGTACGACGGCAACGAGGACGTGTACGTCATCCCGGCGGCAGGGGGGATTCCCAAACGACTGACGTCACACCCGGGGAGCGACCAAGTGGTGGGCTGGACACGCGATGGTAAACGCATCCTGTTTCGCTCGGGACGGAATAGTTATTCGTATTTCCGCCGGCTGTTCACGGTCAGCGTCGAGGGAGGCCTGCCCGAGGAAGTGCCGCTGCCCATGGCGGAAGAGGGCTCCTATTCGCCCGACGGCTCGCACCTGGCCTATGTGCCGTTTACGAACTTCTCAGAATCGTGGGCATTCGAGCGCGGCTTGAAGCATTATCGCGGGGGCACCGCTTCGCCGGTGTGGGTTGCGAACCTGGCGGATTCCAGCGTGGAGAAGCTTCCGCGCAAGGATTCGAACGATTCGACCCCGATGTGGCTGGGCAATCGTATTTACTTTCTCTCCGACCGCAATGGCCCGGTCAACCTGTACGTCTACGACGTGACGACGAAGCAGGTCAGCGAGGCCATCCGCAGTAACGGCGTGGATATCAAGTCGGCGTCGGCGGGTCCGGATGCGATCGTGTACGAGCAATTCGGATCCATTCACCTCTTCGATCCGGCAAGCGGGCAGCAGCATGCGGTGGATATTCACGTGATCGGCGACTTCCCCGCCGTGCGCCCGCACTTTGTGAAAGCGGCGACGCAGATCGAGAACGCAAATATTTCCCCCACGGGGATGCGCGCCGTGTTTGAGGCGCGCGGAGAAATTCTCACAGTGCCGGCGGAACATGGCGACATCCGGAACCTGACGAATTCTCCTGGCGTTGCTGACCGCGATCCGGCGTGGTCGCCCGACGGAAAGTGGATCGCGTACTTTTCTGATGAGTCTGGCGAGTATGCTCTGCACCTGCGCTCTCAGGACGGGCTCAGCGAACTGCGCAAGATCAATCTCGGTACTCCACCTTCGTTTTATTACTCGCCGGTCTGGTCGCCCGACAGCAAGAAGATCGTTTACAGCGACAAACGTCTGAACCTCTGGTATGTGGACATCGCGGCAGCCAAGCCGGTCATGGTCGACACCAATCCATACGAGGGCGATCCCGGTTCAGGATTCAATCCCGTGTGGTCGCCGGACAGCCGGTGGATCGCTTACACACGACAGCTCACCAGTTGGATGCGGGCGGTGTTTATTTATGGGGTGGAAGACAAGACCGCGCACCAGGTTACAGATGGCATGAGTGACGCGGCGTTCGCCGCATTCGACCGGAATGGGAAGTTTCTTTATTTCACCGCGAGCACGGATGACGGGCCGGTCCTGACCACCAGCATGGGCTCCTTCAAAATACCGGTGACACGGAGCGGATATGTGATCGTGCTCAGCAAAGAGCAGAAGTCGCCGCTCGCTCCCCAGAGTGACGAAGAAAAAATCGAATCGGCTGCGGGCGCTTCTGACAAGTCCGCCGCAGACAAGCCCAAAGGCCCGGCTGACACGGATGAATGCAGGGCAGAAGAACCGTCCAAAGCCGACGCCGGAAAGCCGATGGAGACCTCAGGCAAGGACGGCGACAGAGATAAAGACAAAGATAAAACGGCGAAGAACGACGACAACAAATCGAAGGAAATTCCGGCCGTGCGCATCGATTTTGAGCAGATTGATCAGCGCATCCTGGCTCTGCCGTTTCCGGCAAGAAATTACGGCGGGATGCTGGCGGGCAAGACCCACATTTTGTATCTGCTGGAAGGGCCGGCGGTGGACGATGGCACGGGGAATATCGCGCAGATTGTCCACAAGTTCGATATTTGCACGCGCAAGACGGACAAATTGCTGGACAATGTCGGCAACTTTTTTGTTTCGGCAAATAAGGAGAAAGCTCTCTATGAGCAATTGCCCGAGCGAAAACCGGGAGCTGGCGGCGAGGGTGGCGGACGTCCCCATGGCGCCTGGATTATCAAAGCGGTAGACGCCCTGGGCAAGCCTCCGGATCCGAACAAGCCTGACGGTCCGCTCAAGCTCGATGCCATGGAGGTATACGTTGATCCGCGCGCCGAATGGCAACAAATGTACCGGGAAGTTTGGCGGATTGAGCGCGACTTCTTCTACGATCCCAACCTCCACGGCGCCGACATGAAGGGCTTGATCGCGACTTATCAGCCCTATGTTGACAACGTCATGAGCCGCGCCGATCTCAGCTATATTTTCAGCGACATGCTGGGCGAGATCACGGCGCAGCACGTCTACATCTTTGGCGGAGACAGGCCGGAGGTGAAACACGTCGGTGTCGGCCTGCTGGGCGCCGACTACCGCATAGAAAACGGTCGCTATCGCTTTCTGCGCGTGTATCAGGGCGAGAACTGGAATCCCGACCTGCGGGCTCCGCTGACCGAACCGGGCGTGAACGTCCGCGAGGGTGAGTACCTGTTGGCGGTTAACGGGCGCGAACTCCACGGCAGCGACGAGATTTACAGCTTTTTCCAGGAGACCGCCGGGAAGTCCATCCAGTTGAGGGTAGCATCCGACGCTAATGGCAAAGACGCAAGGAACGTCGCGGTGGTTCCGATTGCCAATGAACGCTCGTTGCGCCAGCGCGCGTGGATGGACGCAAACCGCAACAAGGTGGAGCAACTGAGCCAGGGCCGCCTGGCCTATGTCTATCTCCCGGATACCGCGGTGAATGGCTATACCAATTTTAATCGCTACTATTTTGCTCAGACCGACAAGCAGGGCGCCGTCATCGACGAGCGCTTCAACGGAGGCGGATGGATAGCAGACTATATCGTGGATTGGCTGAAACGTCCGCTGCTGGCCGCCGCCATGACGCGCGAGGGCAAGGACGCCTACATTCCCCAGGCAGTGTTCGGCCCTAAGGTAATGTTGATCAACGAATACGCCGGCTCCGGCGGCGATGCGCTGCCCTGGATGTTCCGGCGGCTGGGGACGGGCCCGCTCATCGGCACGCGCACCTGGGGCGGGTTGATCGGCATCGGTGGCTATCCGTCGCTCATCGACGGCGGCGGAGTAACGGCGCCGCGCTATGGCATCTACAATCCGGAGACGGGTGAGTTCGACGTGGAGAATACAGGAGTGACGCCGGATATCGTAGTCGAGTTCGATCCGGCATTATGGCGGCAGGGACACGATCCACAACTCGAGAAAGGCGTGGCGATAGCCCTTGAGGAGCTAAAAGCTCATCCGGCGCCGGAGATCAAGCGACCGAAATATCCGGTATATAACTGGCCAGCAGTACGCAGCGGCGCCGCCGGGGCGGAGAAGACGGCGGGAGCAAACTAGACATGCGCTGGTACCACTACTTGGCGTACTTCTTCGGTGGTGTCTTCTTCGCGAACGCACTGCCCCATCTCGGCAATGGGATCTCGGGCCATGCCTTTCAGAGTCCCTTCGCGACCCCGCCAGGGGTAGGATTGTCGTCCTCGACGGTCAACGCCCTGTGGGGTTTGTTCAACCTTGCCATCGGTTATCTGCTTGTGTGCCGGGTTGGGAACTTCGAACTGCGCAAGACGCAGCACGTCCTTGTCCTCGGTGCGGGCATTTTGCTGATGTCGCTGAATCTTGCCCACTATTTCGGACGGTTCCACGGGGGGTTGTAACACGGGGGGGTTGTAACAACATGACAGACGACGAGAAAAACCGACAGACGAACGAGGCGCATAGCAGCGCCGTGCATCCCGGTGCCGTGCATCCCTTAGACATCACACGGCGCGACTTCGCAGTCCTCTTGGTGGGCGCCGGCCTCGCCGCGACAACAACGACAAAGACGACACAGCCGGCCGCGGCAGCGGGCACTGAAAAAGAAAATGAGCTGGTCGAAACCGACGTCGAGATCAAGACTCCAGATGGAACATGTGACGCCGCGTTCATTCGGCCGAAAACGGGTTCCCATCCGGGTGTGCTTGTCTGGCCCGACGCATTCGGCTTGCGCCCCTCGATGCGCGCCATCGGCAAGCGTATTGCTGCTGATGGATATTCCGTCCTCGTGCCTAATCCCTTCTATCGCGTGTCCAAAGCTCCTTTCACAGATGCCTCCACCTTCAACTTCCAGAATGCGGACGATATGGCGAAGCTCCGGCCGCTGATGGCGTCTGTGACCGCGTCCGGCAACGCCGAGAAGGATGCCGTCGCATATGTTGCCTTCCTCGATGCCCAGAAAGAAGTGAATAAGGCAAAGAAGATCGGAACCCAGGGTTACTGCATGGGCGGAGCGCTGGTTGTGAGGACCGCCGCGGCGTTGCCCGATCGCATTGGCGCGGGCGCGTCGTTCCACGGCGGAGGCCTGGTGACCGACAAACCCGACAGCCCGCATCTGCTCGCGCCGAAGATCAAGGCGCGTATGTATTTCGGGATCGCGTCGAACGACGACGAAAAACAGCCAGATGCCAAGGTCAAACTGAAGGAAGCCTTTGCAGCCGCCAAGGTTTCCGCCGAAATCGAAGTGTATCCAGCCCTGCATGGCTGGTGTGTGCCGGATATGCCCGTCCGCGACGGCGTTCCGCTCTATAACAAGCCCGAAGCCGAGCGGGCCTGGGAGAAACTTGTCGCCCTATATAGAGCGGCACTGGCCTAGTCGATACCGCGGCCACTCGTCCACTTTCTGATGCCACGAGCGCCAGAGCCAGAACGGCAAAGTTTTTCGGATTCGCTCTTGAACCCAGCTGGTGACCGGGACTAAGCTTTTACCTTAGTTGCGGGGGAGGAACGGCACAGGTTTTTACCGTTTCCACTGTCTTGGGTTCGGCCGAAGGAGAACGGTGTCAGGTCGGGCCACGTTCCTCACTCCGTCAAGGACTTTCCTACGTTTTTGACTTCCCGCCCGTTGGCTATATGGATACGGAATCACTCGGTCACAGCATTCCCTGCCAGGTGTCCGGCCGGATGGGGCGCGCGTCCAAACATGATGCCGGTTTCCACCTCAACTGGCTGCCCGTGCTGCAGGTACCGCCTGAACTTCCATTGCCCCAGGGCATCGGCAATGGCCTTTGCCTGATCGGGAAATGCGCTGAGAAAGTGAATGTGTTTTACCTTGCCCTCTCGGTCGATGATGACCCGCACCGGAACTGGATTAACCCTATGCTCGGTAAATACCGGCTCAACCCGCGCGATCACGTTTTCATCGCGCGCGTAATCCTTGATGCACACAGGGACTGCACCTCCTCCCGTCCCCGCTGTGGGATTGGCCTCCGCTGGCAACTCCATCTTGTTCATGTCCAGCATCAAGTTCTCCAGCAGTTTGGTGTCACGGCTGGTGAGCACTATTTGCACCGCGTGGCAGCGGATCTCGGTTGCCAGCACATACCAGTGCAGCTCCGCTACCGGAGACCAATAGCGAAAGAATGTAAAAGAACGGCCGGCGATCTTGGTCTCGGTAAGCGGTAGTTCCACTTTGTAATCGGCCTGCAAATTGTCCTTCTCGTAATTGATGAGCTGCAGAGCATTGGCCGCAGGCAGCGGCGTGAAGAACATGTCTTGGGCGGTGATCAAGATATTTCCTCGGGCTGGTCCCTTGAATGTGTCCGCCGGCCCGATCTGGGCCAGCACGTAGCGACCGCTGTCCGACGGTGGCGGTCCCTTGTATTTCTCGGTCCAATCCGGAGGTAGAGTGTAAGTTACGCCAAAATACTGGTCGCGAAAGACGTTGTTGGTTACGCTCCCGCCTTCCGGCAGAGGAGTGACGGAATCGCTCGTGCTCGACCAGGCGCCTTTCACCAGGATGACTCCCGTCGGCACCTTAGTCTGAGGCTGCGTCTGAGTGTTGTTGGAAAAGTCGCCGCCGCTCTGGGAGCCGCTTTGCGCTCTGGCATCGTGGCCCGAGGCTAGCGACGAAACGGACAAGGCCAGGGCAAAGACGAGCAGCGAACTCGAGAATGGAGAACGCATATTTATTCTTCGAATCCAAGCAGTTTCGAAAAGGCTGGCGAGACCTTTTCGTATCCCGTCAGCAAGCGTGCGTCAAACGACTACAGCGAGCGCAGGAAGTACAACACCAACTGCTGCTGGAAGGGACTGAGGCCGAAGAAATTCTCCTCCACGGTGGTGGCTTCGCTGCCTTGGCTCGCGTGATCCTGGATTGCCGTGAGCAGGTTGGTCGTGCGGCCATCGTGGAGCAGGAAGATTCGTTGTCCCAAGCCCCACAAAGGAGCCGTGCGGAACTGGTCGCCACCCGCGCTGCCTTGCGAGACGTTATCCGCCAAGCCCGTGCCCATGTGATGGATCTCCAAATCCGAGAACGCAGGCACCGGGGCATTGCTCAATGCTGGAACGAAGTTCGATACTTGTGTCGTGCCTGGCGTCGGATTGTGGCACGTTGCGCAGCCGATCGAATTAAACAACGTGCTGCCCTCGGCGATCCACTCCTTGGGGACCTGATATCCGTTAATCACTACTCCACCCGGTGGCGGCGGAGCCAGGAACCGCATGAAGTTGGCAATCGCCGAAACGTCATCGAGAACCGCTGAGTTCGGCGTCGCGGTTGGATTGGACCTGTCTTCCGGATAACCGGTTCCGGAGAGATTCAGGCAGCTCGGCGGCAGCCCGAGTCCAAGCTGGTCTTCCTCAGGCAGTGGACGGTCTTGGGGGAACAGCTCGTTGCTAATACCCATCTCCACGTTGGAAGCTTCACCGGTAAAAATGTGCAGCGACTTATTCTGCGCCTTCCAGCCGAAGCGGCTGATCGTGCCGTCGTTGCCGTCGCGATTAAAGCTGCCGGCAATGCCAAAGTTATTGTTGAGATTAGTCACCTGATTGTTAAGCAGGGTTGAATCGTCCAGGTTCTCGATCAGGCCCGCGCCAAAGGTCGGCGTTGGAATGCGGAGAATGACGTTATTGGCCGCTACGGCCGCGGCGAAGTTCGGTTGCGGCAGGATGTTGGCGTTGTTGCAAGTGCCGGCATCGAGGCGGCCGGTAATCGTGAACAGGTCTTCAACGCCTCCATTCGGAGCGTTATAGTTGACCGTGCCATTGGGATTAAAGAAGAATGGGAACCGAGCTTCAACGGTAGGACCATTGGCCGTAAGGAAGGACGGTGTGGTGTTGCCAGGGGCAACGCCATTGCTGGGGTTAGTAAATTTGAATTGTTGATTGACTGGAGGGCTGCTCCCGCCGAAGTTAGGTTGCGCGTGACATGAACTGCAATTATTCGAATTAAAGCGCGGTCCCAGACCGGGGTTAAGGACGGAAACGTGCCGAACTACTTGGAAGCGAAAGACACCATCCTTGAAAAAGGGGTAGAAGCCGTTCGGGTCATTCTCCGGATTGATGAGCGTCGCGCCGGTGCCGCGGAGGCCGCTCTGAACTCCCGGGTCGGTTTGAGCTAATGCCATCGCGAGCAACAGCATCGCCAAGGTTAGAACGAATGCGAGTTTGGTCTTGATCACGATTCCTCCCAGGTAATGTGTTTTCTTCTCGGGGTCAGAAGCTCGAAGAGGGAGCATGCAACGCGTATTCCTGACGATAGGGGAGAAACCCTCGTCTCAAGTTCGTGTTGAACTCCCGCATTGTTTTGCAGTCGAACCTGTCAGTGCTTCGGCTGCGGGTTGGGCCTCTCGGTGAATCGCAAGCGGCCCGCTCATTTATGATCCGAGCCGCCTCGAGTCGGCTCAAAGCTTGGGGAAAGCTTGGCGCAGATGTTAGCATTTTCGTATGTGATGTTCAAGCCAAATAAAATCAAGTATGCACGTCGCAAATGCCGCGTCCAGTACCGCTCTTCACCGACTATTCCTGCTGCAACGTGATCGCGGATCCACCTAAGCGGCGCGCCCTGCTACATGAGGTCAAGGGATAATTACACCCACTAACCCGATCATTTCAAGACTAGGGGTCAAGACTAGGGGGTAGACCCCGAGTCCCCACGAGGACGATCGAGCGTGCGCACGAGCCACGGAATAATCACTTCTTTGAAGATCCGCGGATCGGGCCACACCCCAACTTGACGCCCGAGATGACCGCCCTGCGGATTGATCCATGCGGTCTTCGGCACGTCGCCGTTGTCGAGCAGCAGGTAGATGTCGTCGATCGGGACCTGGGTGTCGCGGACTCCGGCGAGAATGAGCATGGGCGACATCGGCTTGCCGAGCAGTCCTTGTTTGACGAGCGACATCTTGGGCAACACTTCCGCTATTTCATCGACGGTTTTCACGTTGTCGAAAATCGCCATCAGTGCCGGAACCTGATCGAAAAGATATTCCCGATTGCCGATCAGCGAATTCATCAGAAAGTCTTTTTGAAAGAACTTATCGATAGGCGGTGACTGGGCGCTCGCTCCCCGCAAGCGGGCGTGCTCTACGATGGCCATCTTCGTGGCCCAATACGCGCCCCAGCTTACGCCGTGCATGGCAACGCGGTTCTTGTCGATCTCAGGCCTGGTGGCGATGTAGTCGAGCACGCGCGAGAGCATGCGCTCGGCATTTTCACTGACCTTAATAGGACTCTGCCCGGTGCCCGGGCCATCTACGGCGAGAAAGCCGATGCCGAATTGCAGGATCGCGCTGAAACTCTCGGCCAGGTCTTCCTTGCGGCTGTCCAGTCCATTCACGGCCAGCACGAGCGGCACCGGCCCGTTCGTATTCTTCGGCAGGCGCAGGTAGCCGATGATTTCTTTTCCTTCGAAGGGAATTCGCACAGTTTCAAGCGGAGGATCCCAGAAGCGGGCGTGCGCCAGGAAGGCCTCGATCGCGTTTTCGTAGGAACGCTCCTTACCAGGAGAGGCGGGGATGGGCCAGCGTCCAAAAGAATAAAGCCGCCAGGCGCGAATGTAGTCGGCGTTCGCTTTCACGGGATCGGTTTTCTCCAGCGACTTCGCTTCCTTCCTGTAGCGATCGGCCACTCTCATAAAGCCCGCCGCCCACTCGTCTTTATCGCGAGTATGGATGGAGGCGAAGGCTTCCTTCACGTCGCCGGGATCGAGCCCGATGAGTGGATACTGGCCTACTTCGGCGCGGTGGATAGCTTCGGTCTTGATCTCGTCGATGGTGCGCTCGGCGCGCTGTTGCGCGAAGCACGGGATGCTCAGCAATGACAACGCTAGCGACATGACCACTGACGCGGTCACTGCGGGATGGGGGTGATGCAGTAACGGTGTTTCCACGGAATATACCTCTCCAGTTGAAACAAAAATGGGGCCGCAGGGATAAGATCCGGCCCCGAATCACCAGACTGGGCGATCAGAAAACGAGCTTCAGCCCCAATTGAACGGCGCGGCTGCCACCCGAGCCGATGACGGGGTTGGCGGCAGCGACATCCGGCGTGGCGCACGCGCATCCGAATGGCTGAACGGAAGGGTCGTTGAACCCGAAGCCGTTCTGTCCGCCGTAAGGATTGGCCAGATTGGGATGGTTGAAGATGTTGAAGAATTCAGCCCGGAACTGCGCGTGCATGCGCTCCGTGAAGTGCCAATTCTTAGCTACAGAAAAGTCCACGTCGCGGAAACCGAGATCGGAGAAGGTATTGCGGCCCATGTTGCCGAATTGCCCGAGCGCCGGAGGAATCATGACGGAGTTCCCTTCCGCATAACAACCGAAGAGGTTGAGCGCGGCGGTGGCTGCGCCAGGAGTGCCTCCGTCCAAAGCTAGAGCGCTCGAAGTGCAGCCGGCGGGGAACCCTGTTGCCGCCGTGTAATACGGAATGCCTGTCGCCGTCGGCTTGAAGTCGCGTGCGTTGCCAAAGAAATTCCAGCGTATGGGGGTATTCGCCGGAGGACTGACAGGCAGCGGACCTATGCCTGCGGCATCGGTTCCCTCATCCATAGGTCCCCAAGGCTGGGGGCTTTGCAGGGTGATGATGGAATTGAGCTCCCAACCTTCCAGTAATTGCGCATAGCCTTTCCTACCCGGAACAGCATAAGTGAGCGAAAGGGTGAAGCGCTGACGAACGTCGAAATCGCTGCTCCCATATTCAGCGGCCGGGTTATGAGCATTCTGCGGCAGTCCCGATCCGTAACCGAAATCCCAGTTTGCACCCACGTCGTCGAGAGAGTGCGACCACGTGTAACCGGCTACCATACTCAGGCCATGGAAATTTCTGGAGTTCAGAGTAACTTGCAGACCGTCGTAATTAGAGCGATAGACATTGCCCATCTGGAAGATATTGCTCAGGTACGGGAACTTGGCCGCGAACGGCTGGTCGGCTTGTTCGCTGCTATTGATATTGACGTTGCAGTTGTTATAGAGGGGAGCGCTCTGCAAGCAAAGAGTAAGCGCGCCATTGGGACCGGTGTCCCATCCCGAGCCCACTGGCGGCTGATTAATGTCGCGAATACCGGTTAGATTCGCGCCGTGGTTGGCAACATAAGCCATTTCCAGCGTGAGGTTCGGGGTAAAGGCGTGCTGCATACTGAGGGTCCAGTTCCAGACGTAGGGCGTAGTTAGATTGCGGTCCACGGTCATGATGGGGCACGGATTGTTGAAACAATTGACGGTGGGGCTGCCGTAGAGTGGGCCCTGGTCCCAAGGAACAGCCGGAGAATTAAGGAAGAAAGGCAAGGAAACGTTTCCCGTGGTGATGGTGCCGCCAGAGGTATCACCAGCGGCGTCAATGGGCGCGCCGGTCGGAACACTGCCCGGACCAAAGGCATTGTTGAAGGCGATGAACGACTGCCAATTCACAGTTTCATAAACCAGACCCGCGCCGCCGCGGAGCACCGTCCGTGAAGTACCGAATACGTCCCACGCAAACCCCATACGCGGGCCGAAGTTGGCGTGATCGGAGTTATACAGGCTTGGGATCTGATTGGTGCCCGTTTTCACTTGCACCAAGCCTATGTTCGGGTCGAAATTTCCGAGCAGATTGTGTTCTTCCTGTGGAACCGAGCTGAATTCGTAACGCACGCCAAAATTAAGCGTCAGGTTCCGGGCCACGCGCCAGTCGTCCTGAATAAACGCAGAATACGCCCAATTGTGCAGATGCAAAGTCGGGTTGCCTACCTCAACCGAGGCCTTGAACGGATAGCCTGCGAAGAAATCCTCCAACTGGGTTGTGTTGAGAGGCTGACTAGGATTCAAGGGGTTCGGAGTAACGCCGCCGAGGAATGTGATGCTTCCTCGCGCATTCCCGTACGCTGCATTGGTCACATCGTTGCGATGCAGTTCGCCGCCGAACTTCATGGAGTGTTTGCCGACGGTGTAGGAAACGTGGTCGATGACTTGGGTGATGGAGTCGGGTCCCTGGAACTTGGGCCACTTAAAGCCACCCAGTCCAGGAAAGAAGTAGCCGCCAAAGCCGATGCGGGGCAATCCGCCTGTGTTTGGCCCCGACACTCCCGTGTCGAGCCCGTAGCTGGACGCCGGAGTGTTGAGATCGCCCGGCAAAGTCGGCTGATACAGACGGTTATATCCAACGCGCGCTTCATTCACCCAATGCGGATTGGGAGTCCACACCCAATTTCCGCCAACCACCTGGGCCCGCGTGTGGATGTCGGACCGCCACTTGGATTGCAACTCGGGAAAGTCTTCGACGGTCCCCGTGTTATTCCCGAAGAAGTACATCCCGCTGACGCGGTTATTCTGGTTCAGGTTGACATCCACTTTGCCGATCGCGTTGTAAACGGTGACGTCGTTGGGGAAGCCATTCTGAATATTAATGTTTGGGTTATTGTTCGTGGGAAAACCGGCTCCGTTGCAGGTGACGGTCGTGCCGGAAACAGTGCAGCCCGAGATCGTCTGGCTGGCTTGGCTGATCGGGATTCCGCCAGCGACTAAGTCGGTAATCACGTTGGGAATGCTGTCGGCGCAGTCGCCGGTCGCAACGAACAAACAAGTGCCATTGGTCGGCATGGACACCATGGATGGGCTGGTGACGCCGCCGTACGAATTTCCTACGTCGTACATCTGCCCTTCGTAGGCTCCGAAGAAAAAGACTTTGTCTTTGATAATCGGGCCGCCGACACTGCCGCCGTATTGTTCCAGGGTTCTTGGGAGCTTGGTGTTGGGTACGGTGTTGAAATAGTTGCGAGCGTCCATTACACCGTCGCGGCCAAATGCGAACGCGGTGCCGTGAATCTGGTTGGTGCCGGACTTGAGTCCAACGTTCACCACCGCCCCCGGCTTCCAGCCGAATTCCGCCGGTGCAAGTTCTTCCACGTTAAATTCCTGAATCGAGTCGATCGGCAGAATCGTCGCGGAATCGCCAGCGATACCTGCACCGTTGATGATGGCTTGCCCGGAATAGGGCTCGCTGTTGAACAAGCCCTCGACGAAGTAGGCGTTGTCTTCCGCGCGTAGTCCGTTGGTGCTTGTTGTGGAGAAGCCGCCGCCGGGATATCGCATCACGCCCGGACGCAACTGGAGCAGGTTCTCATAATTGCGGCCGTTCAACGGCAGGTCATTGATCTCCTCGTTGCTCAAGGTGCCGCCCAAAGTGGCGGAGGTAGTGTCGACCAGCGGGACATCGGCATTAACCACCACCGTCTCGGAAATTTGCCCGGCCGGGAGCGTGATGTCAATGCGCAAGTCCTCGGCAACTTCCACCACAATGTTCACACGCTCCACGGTCTTGAAGCCCCTGGCTTCGGCCCGAACTTTGTAAACCCCTGGCTGTAACTCCGGGGCAGCGTAGTCTCCAGAGGCATCGGTGGCTACGGCCCGAATGGTGCCGCGCTGAACATCTGTAATGACGACCGCGGCTCCAGCGACAGCGGCACCGGACTGATCGCTGACGGTCCCCAGGATGCGCCCGGTAGTAGTTTGGGAGAACATGGAAACAGCGACGGCGAGCACCAGGCATACGATGCCTAAAACCCGAATGCCATTCAACGGAGAATGCATTACGACCTCCAGTTCCTCGAATGAGGATGGACGATTTTTGGCCGAACAGTTTGCGGCCGCTGTTCTACAAATCGGAAAAATCGGGCGACTTGAAGGTATAGCCTTGACGTGGGCCACCCGTCAAGTAGTATTGTGGTCCGACCACAAAACAGCTGGAGCCCAGAGGCTGCTAGCTGCGATCGGACAATTTGCGCGGAGCCACGGAACCGAAGGGGAAGAATCTGGAATGCCAATAGCGACAATCAATCCTGCGAACGGCGAA
>JBEKXC010000107.1:0-17212 GCA_049512435.1 Terriglobales bacterium
ATCCAGACCAGCACCCTGACAGACTCAAGCCATTTGAGCGCCCCCGACCTACCAGATTCAAGGCTACGTTCCAGTGGCCGCCAGATTGTCTGTGGCCGTTCCTAGATAATAGATGGGACAGCGAGACATGACTTTGTCTCCAGCGGGGAACTCAGAGGCGCCCATTCCGATGTTGATCGATCTGTCGCACAAGGTCCGACGTGGCACAGCCGTCATCCCGGAGGAATAGGCTTGAGGCTCTGCGTTTGTATTGCCGTGCTTTTCCCAATTTTTCTTGCCGTGGGCGTGACCTCTTCCATTCTCGAGATGACTCCGCCCATCAGCGGACTCGCCCTCGCCGATCTGCGGGATACGTTCGAAGAAGTTCACAGCGGACATCGTCATGAGGCGATCGACATTATGGAGCCGAGCGGGACACCCGTGCATGCGGTGGTATCCGGAACCATCCGCAAACTGTTCCTCAGCAAACCGGGCGGCAACACGATATACGAGTTCGATGAAGCGGAAGAGTATTGCTATTACTACGCGCACCTGGACGGGTACGCGAAAGGATTGCGCGAGGGAATGCGGGTCGAGCGTGGCGACGTCATCGGTTTTGTGGGCTCCACGGGAGATGCGGATGCGCGCGCGCCGCACTTGCATTTTGAAATCCACGAGTTGGGGCCGGACAGGCTGTGGTGGAAAGGGAAGGCCGTGAACCCGTATCCCGGCCTGGTAGACGCGGTGAAGCGGACGAAATAGCAATCGCGCCTGCGAGAAACCTGCCCGATGCGGCCGCACGATCGACGATCGAAGATCGCTTAGCCGCCGGAGCTTCGTATTCCTATTCCTCGAACACGACCGGCGTCCCATCTTTGACCAGGTCGGCAACCCTGGTGGCGTCCCAGTTTGTCATCCGTACGCACCCGTGAGACGCGGAATGGCCGATCTCCCCCGCTTCCGGCGTGCCGTGTATGCCGTAGTGCGGTACGTTGATCCCCATCCAGACCACACCCACCGGATTGTTCGGACCCGCCGCGATCTTCACCTTGGCATCTGCTTGATCGGCGTCCCAGAACAAGTCGGGGTTGTAGTTGTAGGTTGGATTTCGCACCACGTCCGTGATCATCCAATTTCCGAACGGGAGCGGGTCATGGTCGCTGCCGCTCGTCACCGGGGCGTAAAAGATGACTTGGCCTTCGCGGTCATACACCCTCAGGACCGATGCCTTCTTCGAGACAACGAGCTTGACCGACCCCGTCTGGGCCCGCGTCGCTTGTTCGGCGCCCAACACGTTAGGGACACGGATGTGCTCTCCCGCAATGAACCGGGCGCGGGGGTTCAGGCGCTTGAGCAGAGCCTGGGCCGAGTGGAATTTCCCGGCCAGTTCTTCCAGCACGGATGTGTAGTAAAGGCCCGGCAGTTTCGACTGCTCCGTCGCATCTTCTGGAATCGTCTTGAGAAACGGCCCCGCCGCGTCTTCCGCGGTGATCGTATAAGACACGATCGGTTTCACTACACCGGCGCCGAGCGCCTTGAGCAGCGCCTTGTGGCTCCGCGCACCTGGAGCAAGCCCGTGCGCAGCCTGGAACGCTGCCAGGGCCTCGCGGCTGTTCTTTCCGCCCTTCCCGTCGATCTCACCCGGCGAGAAGTCGGCTCGATCGAGAAGGACCTGCATTTCGAGCTCGGTGGGCACGACTGACCGACCTGACGGAGCCGGGCGTTTGGCTGCGATCAAGGTGGATGTGCCAAGAACAATCGCCGCAACGAAACACAACCGCGTCTTGAGTGTGAATGTCATAGTGACTCCTGGGGCGACAACGCGACTTCTTCTAGTCATAACGTTGAGAACCACGCAGCGCAAAATTATCAAACCGCGATCTGACGCGTCTGTTCAACATCGCTCACATCAGGCAGGACCATGGCAGAAATCACCGATGAAAATAGAACGGGCTGTCCCAGCGGGACTTGGCAACGGTACAGGGTTAGACCTAGCGCTTGCCCCACGGTGGTGCACCGGCACAAGAAGCTTGGCTGCCGCGCACACGGTCAACGTCGTGGTGGAGCAGGCGGTCGAGCTCAGTGGCGTGCGGCCGGTGGCCTTATCCAGTTTTCTTTAAGTCTGACAGCTGTTCTTTCAAGTTTGCGACGGCTTCTTTGGCGTGGCCGATCCGCTGTTGAACCTTGCCCGCCTTCTTTTCGGCTTTCCCTTCGGCTTTCAGATTACGGTCACTCGTAGCCTTTCCGACCTCCTCCTTGATTGTTCCCTTTATCTCGTGGAAGCTGCCCTTGAGCTGGTCTTTTGTGCTGGTTTTCATAAGTTCTCCTTCGCCCTCGTAGACTATCTCGTAAACCATGGATTACGGGCTCTTCTGTACTTCTTTTAGAGGGCTGCCACTTTTCTAGGTCTTCCGGCTTTCCGAGGTCTGAGCAAAATTGACCACCTCGGGAAGGGGCCTCGGCCTCATCCCGAAAAGCGGCAAAGGTACAAGCCGAGGCGTCATGTGGAAATGTGATGTCCCTATATCGGTTCACACAGGACTAGAGCGGAACAGGACAGGGTGGACTATTTTCCACAAGTTTTGACCGGACTGTGACAAGTGAGCAGTATTGCTCAGACCTTCTGAATCCCGATTTGCTAACGTCGGAATCGACCTGGACCGCCGGTATTTCTAATCAGAATTGTGCCTGAAGCCGGAGATGCGGCGCCGAGGCAACAGAAATGAGGTTCTTCCATGAAAAGAGTAATGTTTGTGCTTGCGATGTTGAGTCTCGGCACGTTGTGCTGGGCGGGGTCGGCGCTGCAAGAGGCCACCGATCGGCTCGATGGCGCCACCAGTGTGATGCACGAAATTATGGGAATGCCTGACAAGGGGATCCCGGAAGAAGTGTTGGAGCACGCAAAGTGCGTGGGCGTTATCCCGCACATGGTCAAAGGCGGCTTTATCTTCGGAGCTAAAGAAGGCAAAGGCGTCGCCACCTGCCGAACGGCGACGGGCTGGAGTGCGCCGGCATTCATCACGATTTCGGGCGGAAGCTGGGGCCTGCAGATTGGGGTAGAAGCGGTTGACGTGGTAATGATCTTCCAGAATGACAAAGCGATGCAAAGGCTGCTCTCGAGTAATTTCCAAATTGGAGGGGACGCTTCCGCGGCAGCAGGTCCAGTTGGACGGCATGCCGAGGCCGGCACGGATTGGAAGTTGGATACGGAGATTCTGACCTACTCCCGCGCCAAGGGTGCGTTCGCTGGGCTCACGTTAGAAGGTGCATCGCTCCGGCAAGACAGCGATTCCCGGCACGCGATGTACGGCGACGTCACCACTCGGGCTTTGCTGTTGGGCGAAGTGTCGGTTCCAGACGCAGCCCGGCCGTTCCTTGCAGAAGTTCGCGGAGCAAAAGCTGAGGCCAGAGCCGATCGATAAATATTAGGGCGTCCGCACTCGACCTCTACGGTTGCTGGTCATCGGCGGATGCCTGCGTGTTCGAGCGGCAGCAGAGTTCATCATTTTTCTCGTCCGTTCGCGGGGAGCAGTTCGCTCGCGGAAGTTGGGATGAAGATTCACGTTTGTGTGCTCGTAAGAATGGGCACTGGAGGCTGTCATGCTTTGGACCATTTTCGTTGTTCTTATTATTTTGTGGCTTCTGGGTTTCAGCTTGCATATCGGCGGGAGTCTGATTCACTTGCTGCTGGTTATCGGATTGGTGCTTCTCGTCGTTAACTTACTGAGCGGACGGAGTAGCGCAGTTTGAAGAGAGGATCTGGCTTGAACCGTGGCGGCTGCTCGGCACACGGCGACTTGCAGAGTTCCTCGGCAGGAACACACAAATGGAAGGGCTCCAGACTCCATTTAGAGTCGTGAGACGCTCGTCGAACAGCCGTCCTCGAAGTGTGCTCACAGCCCCCGCTAACCTCTTGTTCGGCGCATGGGAATGGCTTCGGATGAACTACTTGCAGAAGCGCTGAAAAGTGAGCTGTAGTGCACAGACGTGGCAGTGCCTCCGTGGAATCCTTTTATCGACGCGTTACCGTTTCATCCACGCAGCCCGCAGCGTCAAGGTAGGACCGGGCAATCGAAGGATGAGCGGGCAAGGTGGTTCAAAATGCGCAAAATCCGTTTGCTATTGCTAGCTGTTCTGATACTGGCCATGTCGGCCGCCGCGTTCGCGCAGGTCGGCGTGTCGATCACGATCGCTCCGCCTGAACTGGTGGCGTACTCGCAACCTATGTGTCCGCAGAGCGGCTATTTGTGGGCACCCGGCTACTGGGCTTACGGTGATGAAGGCTATTTCTGGGTGCCGGGCACGTGGGCCGAGCCGCCCGCCGTTGGCCTGCTGTGGACTCCCGGGTATTGGGGCTGGGGTGGCAATGCCTTTGCCTGGAACGATGGCTACTGGGGTCCCACAATTGGTTTCTACGGCGGCGTCAACTATGGCTTCGGCTATGGTGGTATCGGCTATGAGGGCGGATATTGGAATAACGGAGCCTTCAACTACAACACCTCGGTCAACAACGTCGACGTCACCAACATTCACAACACGTACGAAAAAAACGTAATCAACGAAAGAGCGGGAAACCACGTCAGCTATAACGGCGGAACCGGTGGAACAACCGCCCGCCCGACCGCTGCAGAAGAGACCGCGGCCCACGAGCGTCATACTCCGGCAACAGCCGCACAGACAGAGCATCAACAGGCCGCCAGCAGGAACCATGAACTATTGGCGTCCGTCAATCATGGCAAACCGCCAATCGCTGCAACCTCCAAACCGGGAGAGTTTGCCGGCAAGGGTGTAGTAGCGGCCAATGGTGCAGCAGCCGAGAACAAGGCAGCGGAGACTAAGGCCACGGAAAACAGGGCCGCCGAGAACAAAGCGGCTGAGACTCGCTCGAATGAGAATAAGGCGGCGGAGAACAAAGCCGCTGCCCGCTCGCGTGAGAATAAAACGGCCGAGAAGGCAGCGGCTACTCGCTCGAATGAGAACAGGGCGGCCGAGAACAAAGCCGCTGCAACCCGCTCGCGTGAGAATAAAACGGCCGCTACTCGATCGAATGAGAACAGGGCGGCCGAGAACAAAGCCGCTGCAACCCGCTCGCGTGAGAATAAAACGGCCGAGAAGGCATCGGCTACTCGCTCAAATGAGAATAAGGTGTCCGAGAAGAAAGCTGCGGCTACTCGATCGAACGAGAATAAAGCAGCCGCTACTCGATCGAATGAGAACAGGGCGGCCGAGAGCAAAGCCGCTGCAACCCGCTCGCGTGAGAATAAAACGGCCGAGAAGGCATCGGCTACTCGCTCAAATGAGAATAAGGCGTCCGAGAAGAAAGCCGCGGCTACTCGCTCGAATGAGAATAAATCGGCCGAGAAGGCAGCTGCTGCTCGATCGAATGAGAATAAAACGGCCGAGAAGGCATCGGCTACTCGCTCGAATGAGAATAAAACGGCGGAGAAAGCAGCCCGTTCGAATGAGAATAAAACGGCTCATTCAGAGAGTGCAGCTCATTCGCAGCCTGCGGCAGCTCGTCAACAGGCTGCACCCCGCCCTGAGGCTCATCACGAGAGCGCGCCTGAGAAAAAACCGCCTGGAGGTAAAGAAAAACCTCGTCAGTAGCGCATTGACCATGACGCATTGTGGACCCATTGTGTCGGGCACTTGAGCTACAACAAAGTTAGAGGTGTGTCCGGACTTTGTGAATTAGGATGATCGAGGGCTTCGCTGGCGTATTGGTAGCACCCTTACTCGTTTAACCTTACTCGTTTAACCGGGCGAAGACTCTTCCCCCGCGCTATGTTGCCCCTCGAGACACGCTAGTAGCCACCGCGCTAAAAACTCCAGCAAGTCTTCTGGCGGTCTGATCCATAGGGCAGCCGCCGTCTCGCGCCATACGGGACGAACCAGCACGCTCAGGCCCAGGGTACCAAGAGCGAGGAAAGCCCGCTCGTCGGTCGAGTCATCCCCCATGTAGGCGACGGGAACCTCAGGGCCAATTTCATCCAGGATGGTGCGGACCGCATCCCCCTTATCACGACCCGGCATGCGCATTTCAATACCGCCATCGAACTCCAGCAGTTCCATGGGCGTACTTTGAGCAATTGGGAACCAACCCAGCAAGACTTGGCTGCGGATTACCGCCGCTGTCGCTTCGTCCAGCCCGCGCCAATGGATAGCGAGGGCGCCGGTTTTGAACTCTGCCCGGTCGTGCAGCCCCTGATACGTTAACCAACGATCTGCTTCAGCCAATGCGTGCAGCACAGGCTCTTCGACGCGCGGCGCCTCGCAGGTTCCATCCGGCTTCAACCGCTCCAACCCATGGCATCCCCAGATCTCGGGACGGGGGTGAATCGAAAGCAGAGGAATCACTTCGCGGGCGTTCCGGCCGGTGACGATAACCACACGGGTGCGGCCATTGGCGACGATCTCCTGCAGGAGTTCGGTCATTCCCGGATAAGGGAGAGCCTGCAGGCGATTAAGGCAGAATGGTGCGAGAGTACCGTCATAGTCGAGCAGAAGCGCGGAAACCGGCGACTGTGCCACCGTGTTCATGAACTGCCCGATTTCGACTGAATTGACCGCGCGGGACAAACACATGCTCCTCATCCCCAGGCAGCAGTACTCGCGCCGGGTTTCTCCTTGCTTTCTTCCGACACGTCCAGGCGCAGATCGCAGAGTTCCGCGATGAGGCTTCCTGCCCAGCGGTAAACGTTGTGTTCCCTGACCGTCTTCCGCATGCGTTGCATACGCAATTCCTTTTCCTCCGGATCCATCTCGAGAGCGATGCGAATCGCCTCCGCCGTCTGGTCGACATCATAGGGGTTTATCTGTAAGGCATCGCGCAATTCGTGGGCGGCGCCGGTGAAACAACTCAGGATTAAAACGCCTCTTTCGTCGTGCCGGGCGGCCACGAATTCTTTCGCCACCAGATTCATGCCATCGTGCAACGACGTAACCAGGCATAAGTCTGCGGCGCGGTAGTAGCGTTGAATCTCCTGGTGGTTATGCTGCCGGTTCAGAAAGACGATGGGCTTCCATTTGTCCGTCTGGAACCGCCGGTTGATGCGCGCCGCTTCCGCTTCCACCTCCACCATCAGATCGTGATAGCGCTTCAGGTAGCTGCGACTGGGAGCGCCAATCTGCACGAATGTGAACCTGCCCTGATAGGAAGGATACTTGTCCAGAAAACGCTCAATCGCCAGAAAACGCTCCAGAATACCTTTGGTATAGTCGACCCGGTCAACACCTACACCCATGAAGGTAGCCTCAACCCCCAGGGCCTTGAGCAAAGTGGCGCGTTCGGTGTAGGAATCCAAGGTCGATTCCGGTTGTTGCGCATCTTGTCGCACATCTGTTAAGTCCACACTGATAGGGAAGGGTCGGACCAGGGTGAGATGATCCAGACGTCGTACCGAAAAGTGCTCCCAATCGACGCGCGCTTCCACTACCCGGTCCACTGTATGCAGGAAATTATTGCAGTGCGACTGGATGTGAAACCCGATCAGATCGGCGCCGAGCAGACCATCCACAAGTTCGCGCCGCCAAGGAGATATGTCAAATGCCTCGGGGTTGGGCCATGGGATGTGCCAGAAGATGGCCACTCTGGCCTCCGGTCTTTTTTCTTTAATCAGCCGGGGCAGCAAGGCGAAGTGGTAATCCTGCACCAGCACAATGGGCTTTTCCAAGTCCTTTATCTCTTCGAGCAGCGCATCGGCGAACTTCTGGTTTACGGCCTGATAGTATTTCCAATCCTCTGCGCGAAAGATCGGGCGGGTGTGCGCGATATGACAGAGCGGCCAGATCCCCTCGTTGGCAAGTCCGTAGTAATAGCCTTCTTCTTCTTCCTTGGTCAGCCAGACTCGCCGCAAGGTGTAGTGAGGATCTTCCGGAGGCACGCGCAGACGGTCGTGCTCATCCACCGTTTCGAGGTCGGCATCGCCATTGCCATGGGCTATCCAGGTTCCGTCACAGGCGCGCAGTACCGGCTCGATCGCAGTAACCACTCCGCTCGGCGGCACCATCACTTCCACTGATTTGCCGCGCCGCGTGTGCACGTAAGGCTCGCGATTCGACACGACAAAGAGACGCGCATTATCCAATCGCGTGCGCACGTGCACGGCTAGCCGGTCGGCCGTCCACTGCGATTCCCCCGTGTCCCGCAGGCGGGCTTCCGTCTCGGCCGCCAACCGCGCTTGGGTAAGGCTTTCCGCGAAGGCAGCGACCTCCCGCACCAGAGGACGAAACAGATCCAGATCGGCGGCGTGCTGTTGTGAAGAGACTTGCCCCGTCCGCAAAGCACGCATCCACTGTGCCGTACGTGCGATGGGCGCGGCAATACTCCAGCGCACAATCAATAGCGTGATCAGCACGATGAGAAACACGTGCGCCAGCGCGCGCAGAAATGTTTCGCGCCAAATGTGAAAGCTCTCCGCGCGAATATAGCCGGCGTCGTGAACAATCGCTAGGCCGCCGATGACTTCGTCGTGCTGGTGAAGAGGCAGAGCGTAGATGTGCAACGAGGCATCGCCCAGTCGTTGGAACGCGCCTGCTCCATGGTTCTCACGCAAGGCTTGAGACATTACAGAGGGAACGGTAGCCAGCGTGGATTTCAGCTCTGGTGTGACTGCCAGCAAATCGCCCTGCCCATCGTAAATAGCCAGTCCCGAGAGATGCTCCCGGTTCCCGTAGTGCTCTACGATGAGCTGCAAATCCTGCAGCGAATCTTTCTCCAGGTCGCGTTCCACATTTCCCGCGAGGCTTTCGCCCAAGACCTCGGCGCGCCGCTCCAGGTCCCGGCTTAGGGCACGTTTCTCACCCAACGCCTCGTAATACGACGACGAGAGCGAGACCAGCGTGATGCCCACGATGAGGGAAACAATGAGCCGGATGCTGAGTAGTCGCATGGCAGTCGCCGCTCAAATGGAGCAGGAAGCAAATTTCATCGTACCGCAATGGGCGCGGGTTGGCACTTTCGGGCCCCATGTTTCAGGCTAGAGCGGCGACAGTTCGTCTTCGCTCTCCGTCTTCTTCTCGCGAACAAACCTCTTCTCCAGGAAACGCTTGGCCAAGTCTCTGCCGCCCATGCCGAATGCGATGGCCAACCCGAGCATCAGGGCTCCGAAGGCAATTCCGAAGGCAACCAGCATGGTCTGTTCTGCCAGACCCAGTTCTTCAAAGAAGATCGATAATACGAAAACAATGATGATGCTGCGGAGCGCGAGACTCAAAACCCGGGGTGAAGGCACATTCGCATTTACCGCAGCCAATAGAGCGGCGCGAGAAAAGAAGCTGGCTCCGAGCAGTCCGAGAAACAGAATGAACATCGCTACGAATAGACGCGGCAGGAAAAGAAAGAATCTTGCAGTTTGCTCCTGCAGGCCCAGGATACCGAGCACTTGCACACCCAGCAGAATGAAGCCGAGCCAGGTCACCCAGAAGACGAACCGGCTCAACAGCTCCGTCGCCGAAGGCAAAGCGGCCTTGCTGAGCAACTGCGAAGCGCCCGCATTCTCTGAAAGCTTGTCGAACTTGATGAGCCTCAGAATGCTGCGCAGAACCGCTTTTACCACGTATGCGATCACCCAACCCGCAAATGCCAGGATCAGCATCACGATGAGACGAGGAAGGAAGTGGGCGAAATTTCTGGCAATCTCGTGCAGCGCCTGACTCAGTTCGCTGATAATCATTTCCCGCATAGTTGCCTCACTCTCTTGATTTCCACAGATGCAGCAGATACGGTTTCAATCGCTCGAACTCAAGGCACAAACCTTCGATATTGTTCTCGACGTCGTCCGCAGAAGCGTTGCGGTTCTCCATCAGGAAGGTGAATGCTCGGCCGCGGAAAAGCGGCGCCAAGGCCTGGATGATATGATCCCGGCTGATCACAGACTTCTGATACGAGGCGGCAAATTCGTAAACTGTCCTGACCCATAATTCCGCAGGGTAATGAAACTCTTCGTCTCCCAAACGGGCGATGCGCTGGAGTTCTGCCAGTGTGGACGGCGAAAGAATTGACTGAAAGACGGATTCCAACTCGGCAATTCCCGTCGAGAACATCTCTCGCAACCGTTTCCGATTCACTCGCAGTGGATCCAGAAGCACTTCGCGGTCGGCCCCGGTAGTAGGGAGCGGCTGGGAACCGGCCACCTCACTCCAGACGGTGAAATCTGGCTCCAACGCGGAGAACAGGGTACCGGCAGTTTGTCGCAGCGCCGGCACCAGGTCAGCGGCACTTCGCTCAACGTGATTCTTCTCTCCAAGGAACGACTGGCAGATACGGTATCGTCCCGTGATCGCCGCCAGGGTGAAGCGAAGTTCGACACCGGCCCCTTCGGTTCCATCATTCCAGACATTTTGTCCAAGGAATTGACTTCCGAAACGGCCAGAGAATCCGAACTCGGGCGAATATGCCTCCCGGATTCTTAAACCGTAAAGTGCGCGGGTCATCGGGTACAGCAAATTCGTTATGAGCAGCCCTTCAAACTTATGTCTGCGATAGGTGGGGGTGACCAGGTCGAAGCCGTCGTCATAAACGGGGCGCAGAAGCTTGGACAGCCATTCCGGTTCGATGTTCGCGGACTCGGGCGACAGCACTACGCAGGCCTTGGCGCGGAGCAGTTCGGCGGCAGCCAGAATAGTCCGCAACGCGACTCCGCTCGCCGGGCTGCTCGCATAGTTCGTGCTGATTGAGTGCAAGGTGCGGAGCGCGTACAGATTGGAGGCTGGACGCGCGTCATCGATGGAGACGCCCGTGACCAGTTCGGCAGTGCCATCACGCGACCCCCCATCGGCATTGATGATGACGGCTCTCTCTCGGGGAAACCCGCGTAGGATGCCGCTCCGAATGGTGTGGACGATCGACCCGATCGTCTTGGCGTTATTGTGAGTAGGCAAGCCCACGAGGATATCCACTTCGCCAACGTTGATCAGTTGGCGAAGAAAATCATCCGTAAGAAAGCTCTCCTCTGCCAATTTCGTCTCCGTTCGAAGTGTTGCCGCGTGCCTTGGTGCGGACGCGCGTGACAGCGTTTTCACTACCTACATTCGCTCAGATTCGTCGCAGCCGAAACCAGTAAAACTGATACGGGCCCATGGTTAGCAGATAGGGCAGGTCGCCCACACGCGGAAACATATTCTTGCCAAACATTTCGATCGGAATACTTCCCTTGTAGCGCCGCAGATCGAGCTCGACAGCTTGCGCGCTGCTCGAAAGATTGTTGACCACCAGGGCCGCCTCGTTTCCCAGTCGCCGCACATAGGCCAGTATTCTGTGGTTGGCGGGATAGAGAAACTCAATCGATCCCCTGCCAAAAACCGCGGTCGATCTGCGGACCGCTATGATGCTTCGCATCCAGTTGAGGAGCAAATGTTCGCTCGCGTTT
This sequence comes from Terriglobales bacterium, assembly GCA_049512435.1. Classification (GTDB taxonomy): domain Bacteria; phylum Acidobacteriota; class Terriglobia; order Terriglobales; family Acidobacteriaceae; genus Acidiflorens. The sequence goes on from JBEKXC010000107.1 coordinate 11,349, forward strand.
TGCCGCAATACGTTCACAGCCGGATAACCATATACCGGATCCTGGATCAGGGGGGCATACAGATGCTCTGGGGACGCGGTAGAAAAGCCGCCGTTCGTTCCCCCGTTCCATTGCATCGGAGTCCTTACGCCGTTACGGTCACCTAGATCGATGTTATCGCCCATTCCGATTTCATCGCCGTAATAGATGACAGGAGTGCCCGGCAACGACATCAGCATCCCATTCATTAACTCGATGCGCCTGCGGTCGTTGTCCAACAAGGGAGCGAGCCGCCTCCGAATCCCGAGGTTCAGCCGCATCGTCTTGCGTTCGGCGTACGCGTCGTACATGTAGTCGCGTTCCATGTCGGTCACCATTTCCAGGGTCAGCTCGTCATGGTTGCGCAGGAACAGGCACCACTGGCATGTAGGCGGGATTTCCGGGGTCTGCTGCAGGATTTCAGTGATCGGCTTACGGTCTTCCAACTTCAGCCCCATGAACATCCTGGGCATCAACGGAAAATGAAAGGCCATGTGGAATTCATCTGCGTCACCGAAATATGGACGAAGATCCGCAGGCCACTGATTGGCCTCCGCCAGAAGCATTCTGCCGGGAAATTGTTCATCGAGTTTTCGCCGCAACTCTTTCAGGACAGCGTGCGTCTCCGGCAAGTTTTCGCAATTTGTGCCCTCCCGTTCCACCAGGTACGGCACCGCGTCCAGCCGGAAGCCATCAACCCCCATCTCCAGCCAGAACTTCATCACCGTCCACATCTGTTCGCGAACCGCAGGATTGTCATAGTTGAGATCGGGCTGGTGACTAAAGAAGCGATGCCAATAGTAGGATTTCGAAATCGGGTCCCACGCCCAGTTGGACGTTTCGCTGTCAAGAAAAATGATGCGGGCTCCCTTATACCGGGTGTTGGTATCGCTCCAGACGTACCAATCGCGCCGTGGATTGTCCCGCGAACTTCGCGACTCTTGAAACCACGGATGCTGATCGGAGGTATGATTCAACACCATTTCGATGATGACCCGGATTCCTCGGTCATGGGCCGATCCCAGAAACTTCCGGAAATCCTCTAATGTTCCGTAGCTTGAATGAACTGCGTTGTAATCCGCGATGTCATAGCCATCGTCGCGCAAAGGAGAGGGAAAGAATGGCATGAGCCATATCGCGCTGACCCCCAGTTCCTGGAGGTAGTCGAGCTTTTCTTCAAGCCCTTGAAAATCGCCGATGCCATCCCCGTTGCTGTCGTGGAAGGTGCGGACGTGGACTTGATAGATGATCGCGTCCTTGTACCAAAGCACATCCCGGTTTAGGGGCAAACTGCTTCCTCCTGAACGAATTTCGGTACCTCCCTGCACAGCAGGGCGATACGCAAGTTTATATGAAGTGACAACCGTAGAATCCTGCTCCGCGCGTAACGCCCGCTTAACGCCAGGCTGGTGATCGGTGGCATTCACCGGGGGGGCAATTGTTCCTACCGATCGTACAGGGTGACCAGGGATCGAAGTCTCGCGCTCAACTCGCTGCTCAATGCGCCTGGACGATAACGCCACTTCCAGTTTCCGCTGACTGTGCCGGGGAGATTCATGCGCGCTGCGCTCCCCAGACCCAGCACATCCTGCATCGGGACAATCGCAACCTCAGCGACCGAAGCCAGCACCGCCCGGATCATGACCCAGTTGATCTCGGAATCGTCGCGTAAGTTGAGGTACGCACGAGCGAAGTCGTGCTCTTTGCGAACCTCTTCCGGAGCGCGCGTGCTGTCCCCGGCGCCCGAACTCAGCCACCAGCCCACCGTCGTGTCATTGTCGTGCCCGCCGGTGTAGGCCACCAGGTCGCGACTGTAATTATGTGGACGAAACGATGGACCCTGCGGATCGGTGCCAAATGCGAATTGCAACAGACTCATGCCCGGCAGACCGAACTGCTGCCGCAGTTCCTCCACCGGCGGAGTGATGACGCCTAGGTTCTCCGCCACCATCGGCAGTTCGCCAAATACGTTCTGCATTGCCGACAGAAACTCTTCTCCCGGCCCTTTGACCCAGCGCCCGTGAAGGGCTGTTGTTTCGCCGGCGGGAACCTCCCAGTAAGATTCAAAGCCGCGGAAATGGTCGAGTCGCACCATATCGAAAAGCGCGAGCGCAGCGCGGAAGCGCTCGATCCACCACTTGAATCCACTGGCGGCGAGTAAGTCCCAGCGATAAATCGGATTCCCCCAAAGCTGTCCGGTGGAGCTGAAATAATCCGGCGGCACGCCGGAGACTACGGTCGGGCGGCCCTGATCGTCGAGATAGAAAAGATCGGGATGCGCCCACACGTCCGCGCTGTCGTGCGCAACATAGATCGGGACGTCGCCCATAAAACGGATGCCGCGCTGCTGGCAATAAATCTTGAGATGCTCCCACTGCTGGAAGAATTCGAATTGCCAATACTTGTAAGCGTTCACTTCCGGCGCCAGCTTCTTCGACCACTCGCTTACCGCATGCGCCTCTCGCTTGCGAATCTGCGCGTCCCACAAAGGCCACATGGTTCCGTGGTGCGCATCTTTGCAGGCCATGAATAGTGCGTAGTTGTCGAGCCATGGATTGGCGCTTTCGCAAAAGCGGTCGAAGGCAGCACGATCGGCATGGGAACCGTCGGCAAAGAAAACCTGCGCCGCCCGGCGCAGTGCCGCCATGCGGAACGCGATCACCGGCCGGTAGTCGACGAAGTCTTCGGGAAAAGCCAGCGACTGAGCCAGGTTCAAATCTGACGATTGGAGCAAGCCCTGATCGCGCAAGCGCTCAAGACTCAGGAACAGCGGATTGCCGGCAAAAGCGGAGAAGCACTGATACGGAGAATCGCCGTATCCGGTGGGATTCAGCGGAAGCACTTGCCACAACTTCTGTCCCGCGGAGAAGAGGAAGTCTGCGAATTCGTAGGCGCAGGGGCCGAGATCGCCGATGCCGAAGCGGCCGGGGAGAGAAGTGATGTGGAGCAGAATTCCACTACATCGCGGAAATCTCACTCCGCAACAATACGCAGGTCTGCGGCGTCAGGGCAAGGTCAAGGTGCTGTTCCACCACGGCAAATGAACCCTAGTCGGACACCACCGTAGTTGCAGGGCGTGGCAGTGATCGAAACCCGTACCGGGAGTCCTCGGCTTGACTTGTTTCTGTCCCCATCATGGTTGTCTGGTCTTTAGACCCGCACTTGAACGTATCCAGGCTCAAGCCCGAATTCCAATCTTGCTGCCGTCCAAGTTGCCAGTTTCCTGACTTCTGACTTCTTATTCCAACTCGAACCCATCCCACTTCCACCCCGCTATGCCCCCCAGCATCTTCTTCACTTTTCGATTGAGGCGCGCGAGGCGCACTGCCGCTTTATCCGCTCCGTTGCAGTGGGGGCCGCTGCAGTAGACCACGAAGGCGACGCCGGCAGGGAATGCGGCGAGGTTGCGCTCGACGATTCGGCCGTGGGGCAGGTTGATGGCTCCGGGGACGTGGCCGGCGGCATAAGCTTCCGGGCTACGGACATCCAGGATGACGTAATCGGGCTTGCCGGACTTCAGGTCCTCGCGGACATCCCAACAGTCGGTTTCGAATTCGAGCAGTTTTTCGAAGTGTTCGAGGGCGGTCATGGGATTACTTTCGCACGCCTGGGCGGCCGGGGTCGAGAGGCAGAAATGCCAATATGCGCTAAAATCCTGCCATGGCGCTCCGCGATCCGCGCAAGCTTGCCGCCATGGCGTATGACGGCATGGGCACATTCGAGCTGGGAATCGTTTCGGAGGTGTTCGGGCTGTCCCGGCCGGAGCTGAACGTCCCCTGGTATGAGTTCCGCGTGTTCTCCCTGGACCGCGCGCCGCTGCGGGGCACCGGCGGGATTCGCGTCCAGGCGCCGCATGGGATGGGTGTGCTGCGAAGCGCTGGGACCATCATCGTTCCCGGCTGGCACGTGGACGAAGCTCCGCCCGAGGCGCTGCTCCGCAGACTGCGGGCGGCGCACGCGGCGGGGGCGCGGCTGGTTTCGATCTGCTCCGGCGTTTTCGTGCTCGCGGCCACGGGGCTGCTCGATGGCAAGCGGGCCACCACACATTGGCGGTATGCGGAACGGCTGGCCGCGCGTTATCCACACATTCAGGTGGAAGCAGACCGCCTATATCTGGATGAGGGCAGCATTCTCACTTCGGCGGGCAGTGCGGCGGGGATCGACCTGTGTCTGCACATTGTGCGGCGGGACTATGGGGCGGAAGTTGCGAACTCGGTGGCGCGGCGCCTGGTGATGCCGCCGCATCGGGATGGCGGGCAGGCTCAATTCGTGGCCGAGCCGCTGCGGGACCGGCGCGAGGAGGGCCTGGCGCCGGTGCTGGCATGGGCGCAGGCGAATCTGGCGCGGACGCTGCGGGTGGACGATCTGGCGCGGCGGGCCGCGATGTCGCCGCGGACCTTCGCGCGCCAGTTCGTGCGGCAGAATGGCACGACGCCGCACCAGTGGCTGATGCATCAGCGCGTGCTGGCGACGCAGCGCCGCCTGGAGAAGACGGCGGAAAGTATCGACCAGGTCGCGGCGGCAGTGGGTCTGGAATCGGCAGCCACGCTGCGGGTTCACTTCGCGCGCGCCTTGGGGATTTCGCCGGCGGCGTACCGGCGGCGCTTTTCCACGGCAACGACTGGGCGGATTGAGACTGAGAGGAGGTTCATTTGACCGCCGAGCGAGGAGGACGCTGAGGTCACACAGCGCGGCGGAGCCGCAACTAAAAACTAAATCAGGTGGGCTTTGAGGAGCCAGCAGTCTGGAGTCAGGAGTTGTCATTCGTGAGAAAGACATCAAGTTGGCTTGGGGCGAGATGAGTGAGGACGGATATTTGATATCGCTCTACTACTCCGAGCCCTGCTCATCTGGGACCTCGACGCCGATTAACCTGCCCTGGATGGTTAGTCGGCCAACCGGAAGTTATCCAGAAACGGGCTTCGGGGATATCAATGGCACATGTCCTCGAAGCCGACTTCTGGCCCGCCTTGTTGAAGGTCCGTCCCGGGTCCAGTTTCTGTGCTACCGCTTCCGCACCTCCAACTGTACTGGCCGGGCAACTGAAGCTATTTCGGGATCGTAGTATTCGTAAACTTTCGACTTGAAGGTTCGAGCTCGAATGGGATACTTGGCGCGCAGCCGATATTTCAAGGTGACCACTTCTCCGGGAGCAAACGAATCAAAGTAGAGAAGCGCTTGCGTCGCCGTAAGGCTGAATTTCGATAGATGACCACTCTTGTGGTGGGCGCTCTTCTCCTGGTAATCCTGCAAATCCTCGCTGAGCAGGTCAAAACCGGGAGGAATGCCAAGATCGACCATCACCATGTTGGCCGCTTTCGGCAAGTTGTTCCTGACGGTGGCGCTCGCCGTGGCAATGTCGTCCTGCGCGAGGCGTGTGCGGTCATAGGCCACATCGATCGAAAGTGGCTCGCCCGCGGCTTTTTCATCCCAAGGCAGGTAATAGCTTCCCACGATCTGATAGGCAAGACCGCCCTTCCCTTCGAACTGAAGCCCGACCGTCGATACTCCTTCTGTACTGACATCCTTAAACACGAATTGATGCAGCAGATCGTTGTTCTCTGGTGTAAGTTCAAGCTTTTCTGCGGGCTTACCGTTCAGCAGCACGACCACCGTGCCGCGTACGTCGGCCGCGCCTTTTTCCGTGGCCGTCAGCAACGCGCGCAGCGCCATGATGGTCGCCTGAGTTGTGCCCCAAGTTCCATAAGCATCTTTTTTCGACGCGATGTAAGTGAGAGCCTTGCGCGCGGTTCCCGATGCCTCGCCCGACTGAAGCAGCGCCTGCACAGCGAGGCCAGTGGTCTCCACCGCGGCGCTCGGTCCGGTGGCATAGACGCTCGTTTCTT
>JBEKXC010000108.1:0-16013 GCA_049512435.1 Terriglobales bacterium
CAGTTCTCAGTTCTCAGTTCTCAGTTCTCAGTAAAGGCTCATGCATTGAATGATGAGGACAAGAAGTTCTGAGTCTGAGAACTAGATGATTTCGAACTTGCGGTCCAAGCGGCTCGACTTTTGAAACTTGCTGTCGATTGCACTGGCTTGCGCTCCAATTTGCTTTCCAAGCGCGAGCGCAACAACTCGGCAGTGATCTCGAATTGATCTAACAATTCCGAATGCGGCAATTCCGCGTGCGCCAATTCCGAATGCATCGGCGGATTTCCTGAGAGCTGAGATCTGGCACCTGACACCCTCACCAGCACCGACGAGCAACTCCCCGCAATGGGGTGCTGTTCCAAAACCAGCAGTGCCGTGGGCGTGTGCTCAATCGCGCGGCGGAAACGGAACCACGATGCCAAAGGAATTTGCCGCGCGCTCGATACCGGAACGTCGCCGAGATCGAGAGCAATCATTCCGAAACCATTGCTCTGCAGCAGCAGGTCGGTGACTTTCAACATTTGTTCCAGATGCGATTCCCAGTGCCGGCCTTCTGGATTTTTCCGTCCCGAAAAATTTCGGCGTTGCAGACCTCGGCTGCCCTCAGCGGCTAAAGCTGGCAATGAATGCGCGGGACTTGCGGCACGACTGAAGTCGTGCCCTTCCCTAAAACCTTGCGATATGCCTGAAGGCATACCCTGATACGAACCATCTGCAGTCCTGACTTGATACGAAGCGCCGGCCGGAATGCTGCGATACGAATCGCGCGTTTTTCCGCGGCCGGTTAATACAGCCGAAGGATGTATATGCGATGGATATTTTTCTCCGCATCGCACCCACAGCAAACGGCTCATCTCCATGCCGGCCGCCGCGGCTGACGCGGGATCGAAGGCATCGCTTGCGTCCACCAGCGCACAAACTTCTCCGCGTTGGGTAGCGTGGGCCAGGGCGAAAAGCAAGACGCTGGTTCTTCCCGATGAGGCTGTGCCGCAGATTTCCGTAAGGCAACCGCGAGGGAGGCCGCCGGTCAGCAAGTCCAGTTGCGGAATGCCGCTCGACACCATTTCCGGCGCTGGGCGAGTATCAAGCCGCGAAGCCGGAACGACCGCGGTCAGTTTGGGGATGGCGCCCAAGCGGGCCAAAATTTCTGCAGTCTTCTTTTTGTCTGTGTTTTGGTTTGTGATCGGCTCGGCGGTCTTCTTTACGGTCTTCTTTACGGTCTTCTCCGCGATCTTTACTGCGACCTCTACTGCGACCTTCTCCGCGGTCGAGCGCGGAGAAGACGGCGGAGAAAAAATAAAAGGGCGGCCTGTGACCGCCGATGAAAAAACCAGAGAGGCAGACATACTTTCTCACTATTGTCAGGGAACGTAGAGGGCAAGATCAGCCCGGGCGAGATCGATATTCGCTTTTTGTTCGCCTACAAAAGTATCCCTCACCGGTCGGCTTTTGTCAAGACGGTCGGTTCGAACCCCTCCGTCATGGTTTGCCGCCATTTATTTGTGGAGAGCCAGGCGTTTCTGACGGGCGAGGCGCCCGTCGCTCCATCGTCTGTCGGTTTAGCCCGCTTGGCGGTTGCATTTGTGTGCAACTATTGCAAAAACTATCATCTTGACAGCAGGCCCCGGAGACCGTCAAATATAGGGGTAGTCAGTAGAATCCCAGGGAAGTCCCATCCCCCGATACTCCCCTTCTTGGTGGTTCGACGTATTGCTACAAAAGGGAGTACCCAATGAGCGATAACAGAAAGTGGTGGCTAGCAATTGTGGTGATCTGTTGCCTGGCTCCTGCTACGTTTGCGGAGCGAAGCCACGACCCAGGTGTGCAATGCAATCCGCAAAATGGCAATTGTCGTAGTCAGCAGGTTCCGGAGGGTGGTTCGACTGCGATCTATCTTCTCGGCGCCGGGCTCACATGTTTCGGGGCGATGTTCCTCCGGTCCCGGATGGCAAAATCCGCGCAATCGTAATTCGCGGGGCAAGAAAACTGGGCTTACTTTGCGCCAATGTTCGGGCGCACGGTAGGCCTGATTTTTTGGTTTTCGCTTCGGTCCTCCTCGGTTCTGCGCAGTATCCAGAGCAGCACGCCCACCGCAACCACCGAAAGACCAAAGAAGAGTATCCCTCCGTTGTGATGGAGTTTTCCGTTGAGGAACCCCGGGTCGATTCGAGTTCCAAGTTCTGCGATGGTGAAGATGCGAAGTCCGTTCTTGGCCACAGACAACGGAATCGCCGCCAAGGCGAGCAAAGCTTTCCGCCATCCCGAGCGCAGGAACAGATGAGCCAAAACCATGGTGGTGACGACCAGCATCAGACTGGAGCGAATACTGCTGCACTCGCGCGCAACTTCGATGTCCAGTCCAGGAATAGACACCATGATTCCATCCCGCGTCGCCGGAACCCCAACCACCCGGAACATGAGTTGCGCCGCCAGGGCAGACTCTTGCTGCAAGAATTCGACGATCCATCTCAAAACAAACTCGGGGATCGGGACCATCAGGAAAAGAAAGCAAAGAGGAAACAGGAATGACTGAAAGGCTTTGCTTCCAAAGCAAACCACCACGCTGGCGATCCACCAGGTCACGAGGGCGAACATAGCGAGCGACAGCCGGACATCGTCGGCCGCGACAGCCATCCCCCATCTTGCGCAACTACCGATCAGCAACGCCAGAGCCAGCAGAGCCGCGCCCAGGCGAGGGCTTGGGCGGCGCTCGATCCGCAGCGCTTTCGAATCCGCATACTTTGAATCGAAGTAAATGAGAGCGACGCTGAGAGGGAGAATCAAAAGGATGTGGGTGTAGGCATCGTTCGCCAGCGCCAGCCCGAGCGTGGTGACCAGAGGATGCCACCAGAACAACATCGACGTCGCGCATAGAAAAGTGAAAGTGAGAACTTGACTGCGTGTCGTCATGTACGTGATCTAAGTTCTGGGGTTAATCTAACACTCTCGGACACGGCTTATGTCATCAGACTAATTCGTGGTAAGGAGTTCCACACTGGGTTGGGGACTAGGTTCGGGACTAGGTTCGCTACCATCTACGGGCACAGCGATATTCGAGCGTTCTATCGCCCGGTCGAGGCAACCGCGCAGGAGGGCGGCAAGATGCCCAACATAGGGCTCTACCAGGCTGCCGCGGGGACTGATGGGAAGCGAGAAGAGCCGAACGCCACCTTGCGCAACATCTCCCCAGCCTCCCCAATGATCGTGAAAACCCGCCAGATGACGCTCCGCCAGGAAGAGAGTCAACTCTCCGGGATAGGGCCTGACATCGTATTGAGCAAGGGCTTGTTCATAGATATCCGCGAGTTTGGCTTGAGGCGTGGCCGTAGCGGCATCGGGCAGGAGGCGATGCCGAAGACGAGTCCAACCAAAATGAGCGGATGCTTTGATTCGAGCAGCCTCGACACGCAGTTTTTCCATGAAAAAAGCACGTTTGCCTTCACCCTCCGCTCCGATGACATTCCGGAGGTGAAAATAGGGGTTGAGAATAAACCGATTGATTAACCTCTGATGCAATGGGAGCGGCCAGCGCATCGAGCGGATATTGTAAATCTCAATGAGCGCGACCAGGCCCACGGTGTCTCCTGATTCGATGAGTTGCCGCGCCATTTCCAGGGCTAGAGTGCCACCCAGGCAGTACCCGCCCAGCATATAGGGACCATGCGGTTGTACCTGGCGGATCTCGTCGATATAGCGGCGGGCCACATGTTCGAATCGGCCATCGACCGAAGAACGCCCATCGAGGCCGGCGGATTGCAAACCGAAAACGGGTTGATCGGCGCCGAGCTGGGCAGCGAGGGAACGATAGAGCAAGACGTTGCCTTCGGCGGCGTGCACGAGAAAAAGCGGCGGCCGGTCATCCGATTCAGCGGATCGGCCGGATCGGCGGGGCTGATTGATGGCCACGAGCGATTGCCAGTCTTCTATTTTGCTGCCCCGGCTCAGAACGCTCGCCAGCATCCGCGGGGTAGAAGCGTCATAGAGGATCGCGAGCGGCGCGGCGCGGCCTAACTCGCGCTGGATCAGGTCAAACAACTGCGCTGCAGCAATGGAGTGTCCGCCTAAGGCAAAGAAGTCATCGTCCGGCCCAACCTCGCGGATATCCAATACGCGCTGCCAAAGCGGGAGCAGCGCTCGGAGCAATTCCGGCTCCGCCATGGTCGTAAATCTCGTTGTAAATCTAGTGGAGATTGCCGGCGAATCTGGGAATTGGCGTGGCAGGTCTGGTGCCGCGACCGAAGCGTCCGCAAGGAATTCGTGAGCGGCTTCTTGGTTCTGGGTCTGAGTGTAAACAACTTCGGTTGCAGGAGAAGCGTCGGTACGTTTGAGTCGGGCAAGATCCAGAACTTCCCGCGAAGGATCTGCCGCCACGTCCTGAAAGATACAACCAAGCGTTGCGAGCCATTCTCGTATGGTGAGATCCTCAAAAAGCTTGATGTCATAGTGGCAGTGAAGTTCCAGATTATCTTCCGTCTCGACCGCGTTCAAATACAATTCGAACGATTCGTAGCCTTTGGGGTTGGCATGGTAGTCGACGGTAAATCCGGATTGCGGCAAGTCGTTGGGATTGAACTTCTTGACGTTGGTAAGGCCAGTCGAGATCGGGGAAATGCCGAGCGCAGGCGCGATTGGATGCAGGTCTTCCAGCAAACTGACCATCGTGAAGATGGCATGGTCCTGGGCAGTGAGAAGCTCGCCTTGTACTCTCTTGAGAAAAGCGCTGGCGGCTTCGCCTTCGCGTAACTCCACCGCGAAGGGGAGAAGATTTACGCAGTGTCCGACGAGACCGGGCTGGCCGATGGCGGGTTGTTCCGCAGTTGGCAGAGCGATCACAAAACGACGCTGCCGTGAAATGCGGGCGAGAAGGATGGCTAAGGAGCCGAGCACGACCGCGAAGAAGCTGCACCCCTGTTTTGCCGCTACTGCTCTGAGCTCTTGTACGACCGAGGCCGGAATGGGGTGGTCGAGACGGCGCGCGCTGAATTCACGCCGCGCGCTGCGCGGGTGATCAGCTGGAAGCACGAGCACGGGAAAACCATCTTTGAATTTCGCATGCCAATAGCTGCCCGCTGCCTTAAATTCGCCGGAGGTATGGCGCTCGGTTACGCTCTGCACATAGTCGGTGTAACTCCTGGCTTGCTCCAGGGATGCGGATGCACCCGAAAGTTCTTCTGAATAGAAAGCGCAAAGATCGTGGATCAGGACATCCAACGACCAACCGTCGCAGATGATGTGGTGCGCCGTGAAGATGACCGCCGCGCGATCGTGGCCGAGCAAAACTATTTGGCAGCGGAACAACGGCCCTGCGGGCAGGGGAAAGGATAAGGCGGTTTCATCGGCAATCAGTTTGCGGAGACGCTCCTCTTGCCGAGCTGTGCCGTTGGTCGGAGATTCAATTATAGAAAGATCGGTTACCGGCATCGCAATTTTCAGCACCGCGGCGATCTTCATCACCAGACCGGCTTCATCGAAGCTGGCGCGAAGAGCATCATGCCGCTCAACCAGGCATTCCATGGCGCGCGCCATTTTCTCGACTGAGATGTTGCCAGTAAAACGCACCGTCATGGATTCGTTGTACGAGGCGGACAACCGTTCGGAAAGGCGCGAGGAAGCAAAGATGCCGCGCTGCGGAATCGTGGATTCAACTTCAAGGGGGCCGGAAAACACCGGAGTGGCGGCTGGTGCGTTGTCTTCCGGCAGCGTTGCGACCATGGGTGTTCCGGCGCGGGCGGTGGCAGATGGATGATTGATGCCAGCCTTTTCGAGAAGGGTAACCAAGCGGGCGATGGTGCGTGCTTGCTCGGCAACAACTTCCTCGAGTACGCCGATCGGCCGGACATCCGGACGGACTTCCGCAGCCGGAGGCACAGCAAGTGGTGGAGGAACAGGTAGAGCGGCCGGAATGGCAGGGGTTTCCGCAAGAATGTCGGCAGGCAAAATGGCGTCAAGATGCGCTGCCAGCATGTCAACGTTGGGCCATTGATTCATGAGCTGACTGAAGCTGACCTTGGCGGAAAATTGCTTGCGGATGGCAAAGGCGACCTGCGTCAAGGATAACGAGTCGAATCCCTGCTCCATGAACGTGGTGGAGGTGCTGATCTCGGAGCGTTCGCGTCCGGAGACTGGGACGAGCAGGTCAAGCACACGCGAAGCGATGCGGTCTTTTCGCGATGCTTTGCGCGATGCTTTGCGTGAAGCAGGCAAACTTCCCGAGACAACGCTCGTTGTCATTGTCATTGGCATTGGCGGCACGGAGCAAGCGAATGGCTCAACCAAGGGTTCATCTGGGGGACGAACGGCCGAAGCGAAACTCGCGGCCTGGAGGCTTTGCGCAGCGGGCGCCACTATGGCAGGGTCTACCCAGAACCGCTGCCGCTCGAAGGGATAAGTTGGCAAAGGTATGCGCCGGCGTTCTTCGTTGGCGTAGAAGGCATCCCAATCAATGGACACGCCGTTCTGCCAGAGAGACCCGAGGGCGAAAAGCAGGGTCGCCCACTCGGTGTTGTTCTCATGCGTATCGGCGAACGTAGGAATCGCTGTGCAGGGACGGTCGAGCGTGAACTGCTGGCGAGCCAGCGAACACAGTGTGGAACGGGGTCCACATTCCAGGAAGAGGTCGTATCCCTGGTCACTATCCTTGAGATACTGGATTGCTTTCGTGAACTCCACGGTTGCGCGGGCATGATTGGCCCAATAAGCGGGATCGGTGGCTTCTGCGGCGGTGATAGGACGTCCCGTGACCGTCGAGACAAACGGCCTCACCGGAGCGCGCAACTGGATTTTGGCGATGGCCTCGCGCAAGGGCTCAACCATAGGATCCATCATCGCGGAGTGAAAGGCATGCGAGGTGTGCAGATGGCGGCAGACGATATTTTCCGCTTCGAGCTGCTTCTGGAATTCGACGACATCCGCTTCCGGCCCTGACACGACGCATAGAGCGGGAGCATTATTGGAAGCGATCTGAAGTGTAGCCGGAAGACTTTTCGCGATCGAACCCGCGCTGCCGCTAACCGCCATCATGGAACCACGCGGAAGGTTCTGCATCAGGCGGCCGCGCAGAGCGATGATGCCGAGAGCGTCTTCAAGCTCCCACACGCCGGCGAGCGTGGCCGCGACAAATTCTCCGATACTGTGTCCGACCATCATGGCAGGTTCGATGCCCAGACTCTGCCAGAAACGCGCCAGGGCGAATTCGATTACGAAAATCGATGGCTGGGTGAAAAATGTGTCCTGCAACGAGATCTGGGCCGTCTTTTCATCCCTACTTTGGGGATAGAGAAGTTCGCGCAAATCCCGGCCGAGATGAGGTTTGAGGCATTCGCAGCAATCGTCCACGACGGCGCGGAAAAGAGGCTCGTCGCGATAGAGGTTCAGGCCCATATTGACGTACTGCGTGCCTTGACCCCCGAAGAGGAAGACGATGGGAGGATCACGGCGCTCACAGCGTTTGCTGCTACAGCACAAGGGATTCGGTTGCAGAAGAAGTTTGGCGGCTTCACTTGAATCGGCGGCGACCACGAATCGTCGGTGCGCCATCTGTTTGCGCCCCGTTTGAAAGGTGTAGGCCGCATCCGCAAAAGCTTCCGGCGCGGCGCTCGCAAGATGCTCGGCCAGATGTTCTGCCAATGCCCGGCTGTAGGCATCCAGGGCCGCCGTAGTCTTGGCCGAGACGGGCAAGAGCTGCAGCGGACGCGAAGCACTTGCGATCTTCTGACTGGACTTGCGCTCGGGCGCGGGCGCTTCTTCCAGGATGACGTGGACGTTAGTCCCGCCAAAGCCAAAGGAGCTGACCGCGGTGCGGCGCACTTCCTCTCCCCGAGGGAAGGGGATGAGCTTGTCGGCCATGAGAAAAGGACTGCCGGCAAAGTCAATCTTGGGATTGGGCGTTTTGAAATGCAAAGTCGGAGGAATTTGTTCGTGATGGAGAACGAGAGCCGCTTTGATCAGGCCCGCAACTCCGGCGGCATTGGTCGGATGCCCTATGTTTCCTTTGATGGAGCCGATGTAGCAGAACTGCTTCTTCTTCGTCTTGCTCTCGAAAACTTTTCGCAGCGCTTCAAATTCAATGGGGTCGCCGACCGGAGTGCCCGTGCCATGCGCCTCGATGTAGCGAATGGTCTCGACGGGGATGTTGGCATTCGACTGCGCCAGGGCAATGGCATCAGCCTGGCCATCCACGCTCGGAGCCAGGAAGGATGCGGGGCGGGCGCCATTATTGTTCTTGCCGGTACCGCGAATGAGAGCATAAATGGTATCGCCATCGGCGATCGCATCGGCTAGCCGCTTCAGGATAACTACGCCGGCGCCGTCACAGAACATGGTTCCGGTGGCGTCGGCATCAAAAGGACGGCAGTGTCCATCCTTTGCAAACGTTCCTCCCTCTTGATAGAGGAACCCACTCTTTTGCGGAACGGTTATGTCGACGCCGCCGGAGAGAGCGATATCACACTCATAGTCGAGGAGCGAGCGGTAGGCCTGGTCCACCGCTAGGAGAGTGGTTGAACAGGCGGTATTGAGGCTGATCGCGGGCCCGCGGAGATCCAGTAGATAGGCGGTGCGAAGAGCGATGTAGTCCTTCTGGTTGCCATACTCTACGGCGAGCTTGCCGGCCATAGCCAGCAGATCGGGGTGGGTCAGGAGATTGGTCGTGTAGTAGTGGTTGTCGCCGATGCCCGCAAACACGCCTATGCGCCCTTTGTATCGTTCCGTATCGTACCCCGCGTTCTCGAGCGCTTGGTGCGCGAGTTCGAGAAAGACACGCTGTTGCGGATCCATGACTCGGGCTTCGAGCGGATTGATGCCAAAGAAGGCGGCATCAAAAAGATCCGCTCCCTCAATCAACCCCCGAGCGCGGATGTAGTCCGGATCGTGGCGAAGATGTTCGTCGATGCCGGGGCCCAGTTCCTCAGGGGTAAAAAAAGATATCGATTCGACGGAATTGCAGAGGTTACGCCACAGTTGATCAAGATTGGCAGCGCCCGGGAAGCGGCCGGTCATGCCGATCACAGCGACGGCATCGCGCGCGCGGTCGTTCCCGGCTTCTGGGCTACGCCGCGAATTGTGATGACGACGCGCACGGTTTTCGGCTTCGGCAAGAAAATCGGACTTCGTCTCGCTCGGTTCCAAGAATTCTGAAAGTTTTCCGATCGTGGGGTATTGAAAAACTTTGACCGGTGGAATCTCACGCCCGAAACGATTGTGATATTGACTCACCATGCGCACCGCTGCCAGCGAATTGCCGCCTAGATCGAAGAAGCTGTCGTCGACGCCAACTTCTTCCAGTTGCAACAGCTCGCACCAGAGATTTGCCAATTGCTTTTCGGTCGCTGTCCGCGGAGCGATAAAGTCCTGGGCGACAAGTGGCCGTTTGCCTTCGGGCCGGGGCAGGGCCTTGCGATCGAGTTTGGCATTCGGGGTCAGGGGAAATTTCTCCAAATGCAGGAAGACTCCGGGGATCATGTAGTCCGGCAACATGGCTTGGAGGGCCTGAACCAGAGAGGTAGAACTCAAGTCGGCACGGCCCGTGTAGTAGGCGACCAGGCGCTTATCGCCGGGACGATCCTCTCGAAGGATGACGACGGCCTGTCCGATTCCCTCGATTTTGGCAAGCACGCTCTCGATCTCGCCCAGTTCGATGCGAAAACCGTGGAGCTTCACCTGGTGGTCGAGACGCCCCAGAAATTCAAGACTGCCATCGGGGCGGTAACGGACCTCGTCTCCGGTGCGGTAGAGGCGCGCATCGGGACTCTCACTGGTGGGATCAATCACGAACCTCTCCGCCGTCAGCTCGGTACGCTTGAGATACCCGCAAGCCAGGCCCGCGCCGCCAATCCATAGTTCGCCGGACGCTAGCTCGCCGGGCGTGCCCCCGGAAACCGGCTTGTGGTTGTCACCTAGAGCATCGAGAACATGAAATTGCGTATTGGCAATGGGCGGCCCGAGGGAGATATGGTCGGCAGAAGTGATTCGTTCGGTGGAGGACCAGATGGTGGTTTCGGTCGGCCCATACATATTCCAAAGTTCGCGGCAACGTGGGAGCAATTGACGAGCGAGATCCGGGGTCAGGACCTCGCCTCCGCAAAGGATTCGCAGGTCGCTCTTCCCTTCCCAGCCGCTCTCGAGCAGCATGCGCCAGGTCGTTGGAGTGGCCTGCATCACCGTAACCGCGTGTTGCCGAAGTAGAAGTAATTGTTGCAGCTCACGCGCGTCCGCCGACTGTTCCGCAGTGGCAATGACGATCCGGGCACCGCACACAAGAGGGAGAAGGAATTCGAGGATCGAGATGTCAAAAGAAGTTGTAGTAACCGCCAAGAGTGTATCGGACGCCGCCATCCCAGGCGTTTCCACCATGGACAAGAGGAAGTTGACCAGCGCGCGCCGCGGGACCATAACTCCCTTGGGCTTTCCCGTCGAGCCCGAGGTGTAAATCAGATAGGCGAGATGTTCAGGATTGTTGCTCAGGTCAGGCTTCGTCGCTCCCGCCCTGGAAAGCGACTCGGTTTCTCGGTCGAGCAGAACAACTCGGGCGCTTGTCTCCGGCAGACTTTTCCGCATGGAAGAATGGGTCAGAACGAGTGAGACTCCGGAGTCAGACAGCATGAATGCCAGGCGGTCTTTTGGAAACCTCGGATCGAGCGGCAGGTAGGTCCCACCGGATTTAAGGATGGCGAGGAGGCTCACAACCGAATCAAACGAACGATCGAGACAGACACCAACCAGGCTCTCGGGACCGACTCCTTGCTCGCGAAGAAAATTTGCCAGGCGGTTCGAGCGCGAGTTCAGTTCCCGGTAGGACATCTGCTCCGGGCCCAGGGTCAACGCGGGAGCATCAGGCGTGCGCTCGACTTGGTCTTCAATGAACTCGTGCGGGCCTCGCGTCAGCGGGTAGTCTCGCCGGGCACCATAGTGAGGAAAGATCACTCCTGTTCCCATCTTGAGACTTCAACGAGCAATTCGCGCACCAATAACAGGCACAATTTCAGGTTATGGTTACCGTATAAGTCTTTTGTTCCTAATATGTCATGAGAAGAGCCAGCGAATTAGTGACATTGGTCACATTTTCGATTGCGCCATTGTGATGTACATCACACGAGATACACACCTATAAGTGGAAGAAGATTTCATACCTAAGGAGAAGCGCGGCAGCAAGGCGTCTTGCTCATGCCCTTCGATCTATATATCCGCGAGCGGTGCGCCACTTCGCCATCAGCCATCGCGCAACCGAGTATGCATAGGTGACGGGGCTGTTGGTGCCGGCGCTCCATTTCGGCTTTCGATCGCGGCTCGCCTGTGACAGCGCGCGGCGGACGCCGGCGGCGTCGAGGTCGGTGCAGTAGACCGGGGTTCCGGGCTGCTGCCGCCATGACTCATCAATACCACCCGCGTCGACGCCATCGAATCCGAGTTCATCCATGAGTCGTAGCACGGCGGCCTTGGCTGCGTTGTCGTCACCGGCGACTGGCAGGGCGATGCGCCCGGCGGTACCTGCAGGCCGGCCAAAGTCCCGCAGGTGGCCAGCATAGATGTTATTGAACGCCTTAATCACGGGCCGGCCCAGCTGCTGTTCAACCCACCGGCTCTCGACGGTACCGGCCTCGATCCCATCGATGCGGCCATCGCGCTGCCTTGGGTAGTAGTTACCGGTGTCTATGACAACCACACCAGGGGCTGTTCCTGCAAACAAACTGGCAGGTAAGTTTGGGACATTTCTTTGCGGAATCGTTACGACGACCAAATCCTTGCCCCGAGCCGCTTCCGTGACCGAAACCGCAGTCGCGCCGGTCTCCGCGGCGAGGTGGGCGAGCGTCTGCGGCCCCCGTGCGTTGGCCACGGAAACCTCGTGTCCCAGCCTGGTGAGGCGACGGGTGAGGGTGCCGCCGATATTGCCTGCGCCGATGATGCCGATTTTCATTTCTGTTCCAAGTTCCAGTTCCAAATGAGATGAGATTCCCGGTGCCCGGTGGTCCCAGAATGCTAGGTCAGAGAATAGGTTTTCAGGTGAGGAAACGCGCCCTCGACGGCCACCGTCGCGCGGTAGCCCTGGACGACAGTGACATCTGCCAGAAACCACTGCTTGCGAGCTTCGGAGTTTCCTCGGATCTCTTCAAGTTCAGGATCGAGGTCGGGGTGGGTGGTGACGGAAAAATCCTCCAACGGAAAAGAGAGTCCGTCACCGGTGGCCTTCAGGAAGGCTTCCTTACGCGTCCAGCAGGCAAAGAAGCCCGGCGCTCGGAGATAGTCGGGCAACGCCCGGAGTCCCGCGCGTTCACGAAGGGAGAAGAATCGCTCGGCCAGCGCGGCGGTGTCTACGTCGCTGCGTATTTTTTCGATGTCGACGCCTAGTTTATGTTCACTGCCAATTGCGATCAGCGCCAGGTTTGCCGAATGCGATACGTTGAATTGCAGCGCTCTTGGATTCTGGTTCGCTGCGAGCTGCGGCTTGCCGCTGGCCAGATATTCGAAATGAATCCTTTCCGCGGGAATTGCAAGATAGGCGGCTAGCCGGAACCGCAGTGCAGAACGACATCGGGTAAAGTGAATCCGGTCTTTTTCGAAGTGAAATCGGCTGGCGCGCGCATTCTCATCGGAAGAGAGAACGCTGGCCTCGGAGCCTGAGCTCGCCGGTTGGTCAAGACACACCTTCCAGATGTCAACGCGATTGGTTGGAAACGTCAGCATCGAAGGGGCCTGCGACCACGAAGCCTGGTGCCGCGAGCTAGTCGGTGCCATGATAGTCGTCCTTACGAAATTGCGCCCAGCCCATTCTAAACCGCGCATTTCCGCTCTCCGCAATGGAGGGGAATCATTCGCGAGACTTCATGGCGGCTTCGCCCGCTCCAGCGCTGCTTCCTCCCGCATGACCACGTTCAGATTGGTGCACTTCAAGTTCACCGAGACCGACTCTTGCGACCACGGGCGAATTCGCAACCCGAACATCGGATAGTGGCCAGGCAGGAGCATCCGAATCGTCGGCGCGATGAGATGCTTGTTGCACCCGACCGATCGATGGATCCGATCGCGAACCCTGAGGATCGAGTTGGAGAAAATCCTTCGCTTTCTTTTGCCGCGATATCCCTGACGAGATCCATAAGGCAAACTCGGCAAAAAACGGGAGCGGATCCATGAGACTAAACGTGGCGGAAGTGAATTTGCGGCTAAGGATTGCCGTCAGCAATCTCTTGATTGCAGCCGCACGATTACGTGACTTAGCGATGGACACAAAGTCCGTGATCTCCCGGATCCACGCGGCTTCGCGATGCGTGGTGATGGGGGTTACCGGTAGGCCCACGGCTTGCTGCCACAGTAGATATGGGAAATCCATTCCGGCAGCTTTGCCTAACGTATGCCAGCCCCAGGTTCTGGGATTGACGTCGAGAATCTTGTATTTTCCATCCCTGGGATCGAATTTGAACTCAACCTCAGCCAACCCATCAAATCCGATGCTTTCCAGGAAGCGTCGCCCGGCGGCTTCCACGACGGGTTGGTCCGTGGTTTCCACAAATGTGCTGGCATTGCCGAAATCGACTGGATACTGCCTTCTGCGCTGGGCCACGAGCGAAGCATAGGCGCGCCCGTCTTTGCATATCGCACAGAAGGAAAACTGATTCTCTCCCCCTCCGGGAATACGCTCCTGAATCAGAATTTCTTGCGACGGAATGTATCTGCTCATTTGAGCGAATCCTCGACGCAACTCGGACGCGTCGTCGGCCGGCAAAGCTTTGATATTCGTCTGAGGGAAGAAATGATGATTGACGGCGGGTTTTAGAATTACTGGATAGGGAACGCCTTCCGCTTCGATATCGACCACAGAGTTACCGACGGAAGTCCAAGGCGCAGCAATTCCCAATTCATCGGCCTTGGAATAGGTCAGTCGCTTATCCAAGGCAAATCTGGTGACCTCGATTGGCGCCGTCGTCACGCGGTAGATTGAACTTAGAGACTCACGGTTGGCTGACAGGATTTCGACGTATTCGTCAGTGACTGGGAACAGCACCCAACCGTTGAGGTTGTGCTTTCGTCCCTCTTGAAGAAGTGCATCGACAATCGCTTCTTTGGTTTCAACAAATCGCGTCGTATATCGAGAAAATTGTGCGATCGATTTGGATCGATCCGCGTCGAAGACCCACGTCGGAATGCCATGCGCTCCGAGGCTTCTCACAATTCCCAGGCCAACAAAATTTCCGCCTAGAACGATTGCTCCTGGCTGGCTCTTAACAGTCTTGCTCTGATCAGTCTTACCCTTATCAGTCTTACTCATTTCACTCTTACCCCTGGGCCCCATTTCTGTTTGCGTGCTTCGTTACCACCCACTGGAGGATCGCTTGCCTGTGATCGCTGCCGCTAAGCGGGGACCAGCATTGGAGGTTCCGGTTACGAATCTCAACGTAGGGCCCAAGGTCCGCTCGCCGATGACTCCAGCCATGTAGAGCCCGCTCACCGATGTTTGAAGGCTCATATCCAACACTGGATAGCCGTCTGCTGTCTTTTGGGTGTGTTGCCGTAGTGAGCTGTCCAGAATTTGATATTTCGAGATGTCGATTCTGTACCCAGTCGCGCAGACCACAAAATCCACGTTGTCGATGGTGCCGTCACTCAATTCCAGCCTCAATCCAGTTCCCGCGATTGCGGCTCGCGCGACGCTGACGCCCGTTCTCACGCGCACGTCCTGTAGCCTTGGTTGCAGCCAGTAGGCGCCGATTGGCCGAGCGCACGCCCGCAAGAGCTGCTCCTGAACTTCCGGCGCTTGCCGTCGAAACAAATCTGGATTCGCCATTTTCCTCGCCGTCCAGACATCGCCCAGATCGGTTGGAGGAATGATCCGGTAGGAGAGCGGCAGCAGCGGTCCGGACGTTAATTTTCTGAAGATGTGTTTACGCCACGCATAAGGACGAAATATCAGCGCCGGATCGCGAGTGAGAATCTGAACTTCGGCCCCGTCCTCGCGCAAAAGTGCGGCGGACTCCAGCGCGCTTTGACCCCGTCCAATTACCGCGACCCGTTTCCCTGTGAATCGCGAAAAATTATTCAGGTCGGAAGAGTGCGGAGCAAGTTCTCGCGAAATCTCCGCAAATTGTTCGGGCCGATGAAGGAAAGGTCCTATACCGAGCGCTAAGATAACCGACTTGGCCTGAAGTTTTTCACCGTCGTCCAAAGTAAGGTTAAAGACGGTTCCGTCATGGGAAACCTGCTGAACATGACGCGTATCAAGACTTGGAGCCACCTGTTTTTGGAACCACTCTCCGTAGGCGATGAAGTCCTCGATGGGCAGAGGGTCGGCTATTTTGCGCTTTATTGTTTTTTCATAGGCTGCGATGGAGAGGCACTTTTGCGGAGCGGCGATGTTGGAGGCTTCACTCTTCGAGCGGAGGAGCATTCCGGCCGGCATATTATTTTTCCAGAACGCCATCGATTGGCCGATGACATGGGGCTCTGCTCCAGCATCCTGCAGATGAGCTGCCGCACTGAATCCATAAGGGCCGGCTCCAATGACGACAACTTCCTTGGTTTGTACTCGCCGCTTGGCAGGCACACCGGGGGCGACCACTACGGTCGATTCGAACAAGGCATTCTCCTGGATTATGAATGAAGCACTTCGTTAGACAATTAGGGGAATCAGGATCTTCTTAGGATCTTCTAGGGAGGGAGATAGTGTCTTATCGAGGGATTGATTAATTCTCGCGTCCTTTTGGCGCTCGTGTCAAGTTCCGCCGGTCACTGCCACAGAATAGCGCTCGCTTCCAGCACAACCACTGTACTTTCATACAGATGCGGGTGTGTATAAGGAGGTGTTCGGATTTGGCGACGGACAGCGCAGGCCATGGTTCAGAAGAAACGTACTCCTCATAGCCCAGTAATAGCCCAGCAGACTACCGGAGGGAATTTTGCGGTTTGACGACATAACCAGCCAACCTGATCAGTGTCACCTCCATTGAACTGTGATTTCAGGATTGAGTGTGCCATCCTAGATTCATCGATGCCGGTATTCAGTATTATCATCGCTGTTTACAACGACTGGACGGCGCTTGACTCAT
>JBEKXC010000109.1:0-15896 GCA_049512435.1 Terriglobales bacterium
ATGCAGCAAGACGAGCTTGGGATTTGGAACTCGCCTGGCGGCGCAAAGGTCGCTTGGTTCAAAGACCCCGATGGAAATACGTTGGGCATCACGCAGTTTTAGGTGGAGGTATTTCGCCGCGATGAATCTTGCACACCGCTGGCTTTGCCGGTCTGATTATTGGCGGAAGGCCGTCGAAACCTACATCTTTCCCTGGGTCCTTGACGGTCTCGACATCGGCCCGAGCGTTCTCGAAATTGGTCCGGGCCCCGGCGTGACGACGGATCTCCTGCGAACTCGGGTCGATCGTCTTACCTGCGTAGAAATCGATCAGCGATTCGCTGATTCCCTGGGCCGGCGCATGGCGGGCCACAATGTAACGGTGCTCCACCAAGATGCGACCGCCATGCCATTGCCTGAGGCGACATTTGATGCCGCCGTAAGTTTCACGATGCTTCATCACGTGCCTTCCGAGGCCTTGCAGAACCGCTTGCTGGCAGAGGTATGTCGCGTTCTGCGGCCCGGCGGGGTTTTTGCGGGTACGGACAGCCTTTACAGCCGCGCATTTCGGTTGCTTCACCTGTTCGACACTATGGTGGTAGTGGACCCGCGCACCTTCCCCGATCGCCTGAAAGCAGCAGGGTTTGATGAGGTGCAAGTTGACATATTGCAACCTTATGCGTTCCGGTTCCGAGCCCGGAAGCGCAGTGTGTCGTGACCTTCCGCATGCGCTCCGAACGAAATTTCGCATAAGGCGTCAAACCTTGAGAGGATTCGGTTCCTTCGGTGTCATAGAGTGTCTTAAGTAAGCAAGGAATGACCATGCGGGCTCACTTTTTCCCCATTTGGATCCTTTCCCTTCTTGGGTTAAATACCCGCAACTTTCGCTCAGACCGTTACGAACCAATTAGAAATCCATGGAAAGGCCTAACCTGATGGGAGGAATGGAACTCAGCGAAGCTACTCTACACGATTACAAAGATATTGCCGCACTTCAGACGGAGTCTTGGCGCAGCGCGTATCGCGGTATATTACCCTGCTCATATCTCGATGGACCAATTCTTAAGGAGAGGGAGACCCATCGGCAAACCCTGATGTTTTCTGCTGGCGGGAAGCGTCGGGGCGTTTTCCTTGCGAAGGATTGCGGTACTCTTCTCGGTTTTGTTTGCGTTCTGCTGGACGAAGAGCCGGCCTGGGGTGCCCGCCTCGACAATATCCATGTGAGGCCCACCTACAAAGGCAGGGGGACGGGTCGGTTATTGTTCACATCGGCCGCTGAATGGGTTTCCATGTGCGAACCGCAGTGGCCCATGCACCTGTTCGTTTTCGAAGCAAACCATCCGGCACGACGATTCTACGAGGCGATGGGTGGCAAAGTTGTGGAACAGTATGCCCAGAAGACTCCGGCAGGAGTTGTGGTGCTATCTCTCCGTTTCCTATGGCAGAAACGCAGGACCATCGCTAACCTTTAGAGGGAAGCCCCGAAAGTAGAGAAGAACGGACTTTTGCAAGCTGGGTGCGCGAAACGGCCATCTTTCAACAGGCAAGAATTGTACGATAATTGTACGATGGGCAGGCTTATGTAGGCCTTTTGGCGCTTTCTTCCCTTCGTGGAATCAGTAAGTTACAGAATCTAAATGGGCATGGAAGGTTCGACTCCCGCCGCCTCCACCACTATCCTTGATCCACAAACACCCATAGCAGTCAAAAACGAATCGCGTTCTTCACTGTCTGGATCGGAATCTGAGCCAGTAAAATAAGTCTGTGAAGACGCTGAACGAACTTTATTCATCACTCTCTGCCCGGCGCCGCTATGAAGTCTGGTTCCTACGTTTGGGACTGGCCGAGGGCGGCGGGGCGTGGTGGTTCCGGTATTTGCTGATGAATCCCGGCCGGCACGGTTGCACCGGCGACCCGCGCGGGAGGCCCGTGCAGGTGTGGGCGACATGGTTTCCGCGGGATGGAACTCCGCAAAGCTTCATCCAAGGATTTTCCCTGGAGGGCGTGGATCTCAGCGCCAGAAAGCAAAATCCGTTCCACTTCCGAATCGGCAACAACGAAATCGGCGAGAGTTCGGGCCCGAATTCCTGTCATGGTTCCTGTCAGAGTTCCTGTCGAGGCACGTTGCAAGTTGACGGGCACGAGGTTTCGTGGGACCTGCGCTGGCGTTCTGCGTTTCACGTCACGCTCAGCAACAAGGGCTGGATTGGATTCTCGCGCACTCCGCATTCGGACGCGCTTTTTTCCGGTCGCATCACACTGGACGGCCGGAGTATTGAGGGGGACCCTTTGGGCTTCGGAGTGCAGGGACACAACTCTGGATACCGGCATCGCAACTTCTGGACTTGGACCCATGCCTATTTCCCCCGCTCTGACAGTCGTTCGAGCGCATTCAAGGCGAGCACATTCGAGGCGTTGGTATACGAAATGCCCTTTGGCCTGGTTTTTCGCGAAGCGGTGCTTTGGCATGAGGGAGAGGCGCACGAATTCGGCAATCTGCGAGAGAGCAAAAGAGATCAAGATAAGTTCAGCTGGACTTTTCGTTGTTCATCTCCATCACAATCAAGAGATGGATTTCAATTGGAAGCAGCGATCGATGGGGCCGGACCAGGCATCCATCGTCTTCCCTACCTGAAGACCGATTGCACGGGCAGTTTTGAAGTCACGAACAACAGCTTGGCGAAAGCTGTACTGCGCCTACAGCGGCGGGGCAGACCGGTCGAAACATTAGAGACAAGTACCGGCGCCGTACTAGAGATGGTCGGCTGATCACTTGCCGGCTGATCACTTGGAAGATTGCGCCTTCGCCAGGCGATCGGCAACCACGGCGTACGCTGAAGGATTGAATGCCATTCCGATGTGAGTGCCCGGAACTTCAAAGTCGACCTCACGATTCCCGGTCATGCAATAGCGCCAGTCCACGATGCCATCGTCGCGCGTGTAAACCGCGGTCTCGAACATCGACTCCGGAATGTCGCGCTTCAATGAGTCCACAAAACTGCAGGTGCAACGCCCGGTATAGCAGTCGGGTAATACTCTCCCGCCATCCTCATGCTCCTGCAGGATGCGTTGGCGGATAGCATCGGCGAAATGGAGAACCGTTCGGCTGGTCGCGGTGCCGCGAATCGGCGAAGCCAGCGTGATGACCGAAGCAACGTCCCGTGGCCTCTGGCCCGCAATCGAGCGTGCGATCACGCCTCCCAGGCTATGACCGATCAAGTGAATTCTCCGTCCGGTTTCGGCCAAGGCTCTTGCAATCGTGTCGTTCAGATGGCGCTGGACCAGGAGATTTGGACACTCGGCGTTGATTCCAATCCCGGAAAAATAGGACTGATATCCGATGCGCTGCAGCCAGGCGTGAAGTTCCATCAAATAAAGATCGGTGCCCAGGAAACCCGGAATAATCACCACTCCAGATCCGTCGCCGCGAGGCACGCCGAAGCCATAATAGACGGGAGTTGCGTGCAGAAAGAGAATCTCGGCCGCAAACAGCGCTTCTGTCCAGGGTGAGATATCGGCTTCCCCATCGGCCGGGCGAGTGTTCTTCCGATTCCCTGCCCGATTCCCTGTCCTATTCCCTGTCTTCGATGACCCCGTAGTATCTTTCTTTTTGCGGCGCAATTTGGTCCTGTGTCTATCCTCGTTTTACGCACGTTACACTTGCACTGGCGCTGGTGTAACGAGCGGAAGCTCACCCTTCGCGAATTATACCCTTACCTTTTGCTTCCGGCGCGAGCGTCGTTTTGGCAGCGCGCGTTTCTCGAGCCGCGCCTCCAGTTCCGCCACTCGCTGGCGCAGGGCATTGAGTTCCGGCTCGGCCTCCGGCTCCCTCTGAGATGACGGTCGCTTCTGCTCTGGCGCGGGAGAGCCCAGCAGTTGCTTCATCATGTCCACCGGCGACAAAATGGCGGCCCGGACCTCGCCGAGCCGGCTCTGCACCGCATCCTGCACCTTCTCATACGTGTCAAAGGCCGATTTCAAATACCACATGAGGAACTCTTGCCGCACCTCGTCGGAGGCGAGGACGAGCTGGCGCAGCAACTCCAGCGGCAGGCCCGTGGGCCGGTTCTTTGCATCCTCCGTAATGATTTGTGTCAGCGTGACCCGGGTCAGATCCTGGCCCGTCTTCGCGTCGACGACCTGGACATCCTTACCCTCGCGAAGAAATCCCGCGATATCGTCGAGATTCACGTATTGGCTGCTGGAGGAATCGTACAACCTGCGATTGCCGTATTTCTTGATCAGGACGGTAGCCGGCTTCATTGGTGCCCTGCCTTTGCTGCTTTGCACACACTACAAATACATATTGACACAAGCACCTTTGAATCGTATAGTTTTACTTGATGCTGCAATGCAGCAATCCTGGAGGTGTTAAATGCCAACAGCCGTAAAGCACGAATCCTCCCGAACTTATTCGGGGGAGTCTTCTTTTGTTTCTCTTCTCTCGGGTTGGGCCCAGCAGGGTGTGCAGAGCTTCTTTGCCACGCAACGAATCCTGGTGGACTTGGCGATGCGGCAGAATGCAAGTTTGATGCATTCTGTGCGGCAACAACTGTCCGACCCCAACCATTCTCCAACCGCCATTTTAACCGAAGCGGCGGCCGAGAGGGTGGCGAACTTCATCGAAGGGCAAAAAATCCTGCTCGAACTGGGACAAAAACAGAATGAAATACTGATGGACGGTGTGAAGGAGCGTGTCGGGGAGTGGCCCGCGGCGCAGGCGGTTACCGATCTGCTGCGGCGCAGCGTAGAAACCTTTATCGACATGCAGCAGGAGTTCCTGAAGATTGCCGGCAAGCAAACTCATACCTGGGTAGCGGCAGTCAAGTCCGGGAAACCGTATCAGAGCGAGCAACTGGTGGAAACGGCCCGCGAAGCGATGGACAACTTTGTCAAAGCCCAGAAGCACTTCATGGACGTCATCGCGGACGAGACAGCAAAGGCCACCGGCAGCAAGCCCACCAATGGCGTCAAGAAGACCAAGAAGACCGAGTTGTCGCAGCTGGCGCGCCATGCCACCGAGTCGTTCATCGACGCACAAAGAAAGCTGGTTGATGTAGCTGGGCGACAAATGAACGCCAACGTCAAAACCGCCGGCAAGACACTGGAACTCTTACAGCCATTGCCCTTCTTGCCGTTGGCAGAGTTGGCGCGGGAAGGCGTGAAAAGCTACGTCGATGCTCAAAAGGAGTTGATTAACGTCGTGGCAAAACCGGGTGCGGAACACAAACATACTGAGCACAAACGGGCGCCCAAGGTACATCACGTCAAGCGGTCGCCAAGGAGAGCGGCGGCGGCAGCCTAGCGCTGATTCATATTAATAAGGACGCCCTCACCGGGGGACGCGCCTTTTAGTCGTCCTGTCCTATGCGGCGACGGGCGGAACCAAAACTGCCGCGCCAACGTGCCCTTGTCTGCCGCAAGGGTACGTTGGCGATTTTTTGCTACAAGCACTCCTCATACGAATCCCTTCCCACGAACTCCCAAGGTGACGACATCACAACGAGGTGTGACCTGCGCTACGGACTCAACCCGCGTCGGGTGATGTAGTGAACCTTGTAGTCCGATCAGGGACGGTGAGGAGACCCGATGGATTTACGTGAGTGGTCGAAATCGAATGCCGATTACGGCCGAAGGCTCCTGGATTCCGGAATAGCTGGAGCGCGTTCTGGTCGCAAAGCATTTCTCAATGGAGAATCTCTTACTCCTTTTCTTAGCGAGTCGGTTCGAAGCGCCGTGAAGCCTGCCGTTTTGGGGGCATGCATTGGCGTGTTGGGCAGCTATCCAGGGTATCGGCAGAAATCCATTGCGAGAGCGCTAGCGTTCGGTCTGCTGGGCAGCGCAATCGGCCTGGGCGCGGGCCTCGCTTGGGAAAGCCGCCGCTTAACTGCGAGCGCCGCTGGTGGCGCTTTGAGAAACATTGGCAGAGTGCGCGATGAGCACTGGCTGACCAAGCATCCCATCGACTACGCATAGAAGCCAGCGACGTTGCTGGCAGTCAGATTTCTCTCCTCACGGTCCGAGAGCTGGGAGCATTTACGAGTACGCGTGCTCCTGATCGGTAAGAGACTCCTCAGATAGTGCAAGGGGGCAGGAATGGCCACGCAGGAAGTATTACAGGAGCGGATTCCGCTCCCGCTCGCCGCAGAAAGCCTCAGTGACGAACGCATTGCCTATTTGGAGAGACTGGTCAGCCAGGCCAGAACCGCCGCTGCCGTGTTTACGCAATTCACGCAAGAGGATGTGGATCGCATCGTCAAGCCGATGGTCTTGGCCGGCCTCGCACAAGCTCAATATCTCGCCCGCCTGGCATTTGAGGAAACCAGGCTCGGAGTCATGGAAGACAAGGTCCTCAAGAACATGTGCGCCACGGAGTTCGTTTACAACTACATAAAGGATAAACGTACCGTCGGCGTCATCCGCGAATTTCCGGAGCGCAATCTTGTGGAAGTCGCTGACCCAATCGGGGTCATCTTCTCGCTCACGCCGATTACGAACCCCACTTCCACGGTGCTCTTTAAATGCATCATGGCCATCAAGACACGCAACGCGGTTATTTTCAGCCCCCATCCCAACGCCTGGCATTGCTGCTCGGAGGCCGTGAAGATCATGTACGAGAGCGCGCTGAAGCAGGGCGCGCCCGAAGGGGTTTTCAGCTGCCTTGAATCGCACACCCTGCAAGACAATGCCTACCTCATGCACCACAAAGACGTGGGCCTGATTGATGCCACCGGCGGGCCCGGTGCAGTCAAAGCCGCCTACAGCTCCGGCAAACCAGCCCTCGGTGTGGGGCCGGGCAACACACCCGTTTATTTGGAAAAAACAGCGGACCTGAGTACGGCTGTGGTCGACATCATCCTTTCCAAGACTTTTGATAACGGGACCATCTGCGCCTCAGAGCAAACGGTGGTGATCGATGATGAGATTTATGACCGGGTGCTGAAGAAACTTGCGGAACTGCGCACCCACATCTGCAATCAGCAAGAGACCGAAATGCTGGCGCGCACGGTGATCGATCCTAAGACAGGATTTATGCAACCCATGGCAGTCGGGCAGACGGCCACTGATATCGCGCGTCTGGCCGGTCTGGTGGTGAAACCGGACACCAAACTACTGATTGCGCCGATTCAAGGCGTGGGTCGCGAACACCCCCTGTCAGTGGAAAAGCTGTTCCCGGTGCTCGCGGTCTATCGGGCGAACTCGGTCGAAGAGGCGCTCCGAGTATGCGTGGACGTGAATCATGCGGGCGGTCTCGGACATACGGCGGTCATTTTCTCGCGCAACGAAGAAGTCATCCGCAAGTTCGCCGAGGTCATGAATGCGGGTCGGATCATTGTGAACTCGCCCGGCTCTATCGGAGCCCTGGGCGCGGTTTACAACGATCTGGTGCCAACCTTCTCCTTCGGATGCGGCACCGGCGGCGGCAACAGCACCACCGATAACGTAAATATCTATCACTACCTCAATATCAAGCGTCTGGCTCGAAGGACACAAGCCCATATGTGGTTCCGGGTTCCCAATCAGATTTATTTCAACCTGAACGCGGTGGAAAATGTGCGCCAGTTTCCATCGCACTCCACCATCATCGTCACGAATCCGTCGATGGAGCAATTCGGCCACGTCGACCTTGTCCGGCGCAATATTCCGGAGGGAACCCACGTCCACGTCACGGTGATTCCAGATGCAGAGCCCGAGGTGAAAGTGGTGATGCAAGGGGTGGCGGAACTCAACTTTTACAAAGCGGACCAAATCATCGCCCTCGGCGGCGGGTCGGTGATCGATGCGGCCAAGATCATGAAACTCAAGTACGAATCGCCGGACGCTGACCTGGAAGAACTGTCCGCGCCCTTTCTGGATCTGCGCAAGCGCGTGATTCAGTACCCAACCGAGAAAATTAATCGGGCGCGGCTGATTGCCATCTCCACCACCAGTGGAACCGGAAGCGAAGTCACTCCCTTTGCCGTCCTCACCGACAAAGAGCGCGGACGCAAGGTGACTCTGGCCGACTATTCGCTGACCCCGGATGTGGCCATCGTCGATCCACAATTTGTGATGTCCATGCCGAAGGGACTTACTGCCGATACCGGCATCGACTGCCTGACCCATGCGCTGGAAGCGGCCGTTTCCAATTACGCCTCGGCCTATACCGACTCCAACGCCATGCAGGCGATACGGTTGGCGTTCAAGTATCTGCCCATCGCTTATGAGCATCCCCGCGATGAAGAGGCGCGCTCCATGATGCACAATGCCGCCTGCATTGCCGCAATGGCATTTGCCAACGCGTCGGTGGGCGTGAATCACGCGCTCGCGCATGCCTTCGGCGCGCGCTTCGGCGTGGCGCATGGCCGGGCTAATGCGCTCATGTTGCCCCACGTCATTGCCTATAACGCGGCTGTGCCCACCAAGTTCCTGCCGTCGCCCTATCAGAAGGGGTACGTCGCTCACAAGAAATACGCCACGATCGCGGATTTGCTCGGCCTCGGCGGTCACACGATTGAGGAAAAGGTGACGCATCTGATCGCGGCGATAGAACAGTTACTGGATCAACTGAATTTTCCGCGTTCGATCGCCGACCTGGGAATCTCCAAGGAAGAATTCGAGCGGGCAATGCCCGATCTGACCACGCTTGCCTTTGACGATCCATCCTGGCGTTCGAACCCTCGCATGCCGCTGCTCAGCGAATTGGCCGACCTGTTTTGGAAGGCTTATCAGGGGCGAGGTCTGGCAAAAAATGTAGCCGAACCGAACCTCGTCGAGGAGGGTGGTGCGTAATGGCAATGATCGCCGTGTGGCTGAAGGTTGACGAAGAGCGCGTTGTCCAGGCATTGCAAGAGGCCGAAGCAAAACTGGACAGCGTCGAGGGCGAAGTGGCCTTGGATTTCTCGTCGGTGCGTCGGATCGATGCCAGTGCGCTTCGGGCACTGGAAGGGTTCGCGGGCATGGCGGACGACAAAGGCGTGAAGGTCGTTTTGCGCGGCGTCAACGTCGGTGTCTACAAAGTGCTCAAGCTGGTGAAGCTTACGTCGCGATTTTCTTTCGTGAGCTGAGATGGTTAGGCAACTGACGTTTGGCGACTGAATCGGAGAGCTGTATGACGAACCACAATCGGACTGGCGAAAATATTGGGGCGAGCAAGGGCGCGAATAATGGCGTGAACGGTGACCGCCTTTCCTGGGGTGACACCGTATTCCTTCATCTCGAACGCGAGGGCATGCCCCTCAACGTAGCCTGTGTCTGCGTGTTCGACGGCGAGATCCCTTTCGAAGCGTGCGTCCAGTTTGTCGAGTCGAAGCTGCCGCTGATTCCCCGCTACCTCAAACGTGTTGTGCCCCCGCCACTTAATATTGGCCTTCCCAGCTGGGAATACGACCCGACCTTCGACATCCACCGCCACGTACGTGAGGTGACGCTCAAGCACGGTTCCGAGGCAGAGTTGAAGACGCTGGCGGGCAAAATTCTGGGCACGGTGATGGACCGGCAGCACCCGCTATGGGATCTGACCTTTGTGCGTGGGATGAAAGGTAATCGCAGCGCGCTCATCTTCCGCCTGCACCACTGCCTCGCCGATGGCATCGCCGGGGTTGGGATCATGAATGTGATCATGGATGCGAGCCCCGTAGCTGCTCAGCTACCCCGACGAAAGCTTCGGCTCCGCATCCCCCCGCGGCCTGACGTGTTGACTTCGCTGACCAACGGCTGTGTCGATTCTTATTCCGAATTCGTCAAACGAATTCTCGCCGCGATGGCGGACCTCTCGACCATGGCCGAGCGTTTCGCGCTGAATGGCGGCAGCGTGGCCACCGACGAGTTCGCCAGCCTGCTTCCGGAACTCAGCGCATCCACCGAGCGGCTGCGCTTCAACGTTTTCTACCGCGGACCGCAGAAATTCGCCTGGGCCGAAATTCCGCTGGCCGAGATCAAAGCCATAAAGAGCACCTGCGGAACCAGCGTGAATGACGTCATTCTCGCGTTGGTAACCGCTACCATCCGGCGCTACCTAATACTGCACGGCGACCGCGTTAAGGGACGTCTCCTCCGCATGATGGTTCCGGTCAATCTGCGCGGCAACGACAGTCCGGGAGAATTGGGAAACCGCATTTCCCTGGTTCCTGTAACGATTCCGCTGGATATTCGCGACCCTGGGAAACTGCTGGCAGCCGTCCATAAGAGAACGGAGTTTCTCAAACGGTCGCATGCGGCCGAACTCGTAAGTTTGGCCGGTGGTTTGATTGGCATGTTCCCGACTGCGGCGCAGGCGCTGGGCGGCCACATCCTGAGTCGGTTGCCATTCTCGCCTTTCAACATGGTGTGCACCAACGTTCCGGGACCGCAGTATCCGCTCTACATGCTCGGACACAAGATGCTGCACTGTTATCCCTACGTCCCGATCGGCGGCGAGATGGCTCTCAACTGCGCCATCCTGACCTATAACGGCGCGGCATATTTCGGGTTCAGCGGAGATGTGCATGCAGCGCCCGACCTGCGCCGTTTGGAAGCGCTTCTGAAGTTGAGTTTCACCGAGCTACGAGAAGCCGCCGGGATCGCCCCCGCACCTGAGGAAGATCAAAAGAAGGAACATCAGAAGGAACATCGGAAGAAAAGCAAGAGGGTACGCGCGAAAGCGAAAGTTGCATTGGCGCCGTTGTCGGCGCACGCGCCGGCATCAGTTCACGCGTCCATTCCCCCTCGGCCTGTCGCTTCGTTCGCGTCAGCACCAGCACCTGGGCCCCTAGTGGAGGAGAAAACAAATCTGACGCAGGCGATCGCCTAATGATCGCTCTGCGGGAGAGTCCGGAGACGTGGAAGGCATCGAGTCAGCTGCGCAGTTGACGGCCTGGTTAGCCGTTTCGCTGGTCACAGGCCGAGTTCTATTCTTACTCATTCATATTCTGGGCGTCGCAGCTTTTGCCTACATTGTGGCGAAGCGGTTGGTCCCGCTCCTTCGGGGCGAACCTGATTTCCGTTTTGATCACCCATGGTTGCGGTTGGGAAGGGTTCTGAAATACTGGCTGGGTCAGTGGAAGCAGCCGCGCTACAAACTCGCAGGACTCCTTCATATTTTCATTTTTGCCGGCTTCCTGGTATTGGCGATGCGCGCCTTCTCGGTGCTGATCGTAGGCGTCTCCCCGAATTTCGTCATGCCCGGCCTTTCGGGAAGCGCCGGTCCGATCTACAACATCATCACCGATTACGCCGCCACCATTGTTTTTCTCTGCATGGTGATTGCTGTAATTCGCCGCCTGGTTTTCAAACCTGCGCGGTACGCTGTGCCGGCACGGTACGGCAAAGCCCACACCGCGGATGCCATTTTCCTTCTCTCTCTGATCGCGATCCTGATGGTCGCCGACAGCCTCTTTGCCGCCGCTAGAGCCGCTGCTCCTTTACAGGCAGGCCACCTCGTCGACCCGTTGGCCGCATTTTCGCTCCCTTGGATGTTGCAGAAAGCCCTCGCCTCCACCTCCGTGGCCACGCTCGGGACAATTTACTTCGCTGCCTATCTTCTCCACGAGTTGACTTTTTACTTTTTGCTCTGCTATCGGCCTTTTGGAATCCAGTTCCACGTGGAAACGTCCCTGTTCAATATTTACTTCGCAAAGTTAGACCGAGAAATCCTGAAGCCGGTGCGATATGGCGTAAGCGACGAGCATCTCGATCAGGTGAAATCCTTCGGAGTAAAGACCTTCGAAGACTTTACCTGGAAGCACATGCTCGATTTCTATTCCTGCGCGGACTGCGGGCGGTGTTCTGACAATTGCCCCGCTAATGCTGTGGGCAGGCCGCTGTCGCCGCGGTTCCTTACCATCAAGGCAAGAGACTACAGCTTCCAGCACTATTCGATTTTGGGAAGCGTGAACAATGGTACGGCTTTAATCGGCGGCAAAGATTCCCCCGGCATTTATTCCGAAGACGAAATCTGGTCCTGCACTACCTGCGGCGCTTGCGAAGCAGAATGCCCGCTGCTGGTCGAGTACATCGACAAGATCGTCGATCTGCGGCGAGGCATGATCGATGACGGGAATGTGCCCCAGTCCCTGCAAAAGCCGCTGAAGGCGCTGGAGAGTCGCGGCAATCCCTACGGCAAGATGGAGAAGAAGAAAGCGGACTGGGCCAACGCGAAGGAATTCCAACAAGTCTGCCGCGTCAAAACACTCGACAAGAACAACGGCGCCGACACTTTGTATTTTGTCGACAGCATCACCTCCTACGATGACCGTATGCAGTCGATCGGGCGGGCAACGGCCAACATCCTCAACCACGTCGGAGAGAATTTCGGAATCCTGGGTGCGGCAGAAAGAGACAGCGGCCATGAAGTCCGGCGTTTCGGCGAAGAGACGCTGTTCATGGCGTTGCGTGATCACAACGTGGATGCCATCCAAGCGTCTGGAGTCCAGCGCATCGTCACTGCCGACCCGCACGCCTACAACGCGCTGAAACATGACTATAAGGATGTGCCGCCGGTGGAGCACATCAGCCAGTTGATCGCCCGCGAAGTGAAAGCCGGCAAGATCAAGTTCAATCCCATACCAAACGAAAACAGCGTGTACGCCTACCACGATCCCTGCTATCTGGGACGGCACAACCAGATTTACGACGACCCGCGAGATGTGCTGGATGCGATTCCCGGCATGAACAGAGTCGAGATGACGCGGTCCCGTGACCGCTCATTCTGCTGCGGAGGCGGGGGACTGATGTTGTTCTACGAGCCGAAAGAAGATCAGCGAATGGGTGTGAAGAGAGTAGAGATGGCGGTCGAAGCCGGAGCCAATGTGATGGTAACGGCCTGCCCATTCTGCATGGTGAATATAGAGGATGCGATTAAAGTCGCCGGTCTGGAAGGCAAGATGACCGCCATCGATCTGGCAGAGTTAGTCGATCAACAAATCGCGCGTGAAGCGCCCGAAGACGATCTGAAGCAAATTAAGACTGAAAACAACTCTGTGGAGGTTGAACGTGGAAATTCTAGTTTGCGCAAGAAGAGTGCCTGACACTTCGGAAAACGAGATTCAGCTCAACCGCGCCGGAAACGACATCGAGCGCGATGAGTTGGTCTATTCGATCAACGAGCCCGACAACTATGCGGTCGAAGAGGCCCTGCAGATCGTCGCCAGAACCGGTGGAACCGTCACCGTCGCCACCGTGGGCGGCGAAGATGACGAAGAGATTCTGCGCCGGGAAATGGCTATGGGCGCGAACCAGGGCGTGCTGATCACTGACGATGCTTTCAGCGGATCGGATGGCCGAGGCATCGCCACCATCCTGAAGTCTTTCGTCGAGAGAGGGCATTACGACCTTGTTCTCACGGGGGTTCAAGCTGAGGACGGTGGCGCTCGGGTCGGCGGAATGCTGGCCGCGCTGCTCGACTATCCCTTTGCTTCTCTCGTCACGTCGATTGAAGTGCTCGACGGCCAGAAGCTGAAAATCGCCCGGGAAATAGAAGGCGGCAACAAAGAGATCAGCGAGATTGATCTGCCTTGTGTGCTCTCGATTCAGACTGGCATCAATGAGCCGCGTTATGTCGGCATGCGAGGCATCCGGCAAGTGGCCAGTGTCCCCATCCCAACTTTCGGCGCATCCGACCTGGGAATTGGCGCCTGCGCTGTAGGAGAAGCCGCTGCGAAAGTCAAACGCGTGGACTACTTCGTCCCTGCGTTGGGCAAGGGCGCCGAAATTCTTCGCGGCACCCGCGAAGAAAACATCGACAAAGTTCTGGAGCTAGTGGCAGCCAAAGGAGGGTTGAAATAATGGCTCGCATCTTCGCTTACATCGTGCACAAAGGTGGAGTGGTTGACGACTCCGCGTTCGAGTTGGCAGCGGCGGCGCGCAAGATCGATCCCGATTCTTCGCCAACAGCCCTTCTCACCGGTTGCGGGCCGGAGCTCGATGCCGCGTGCAATAGCCTCAGTGCTTCTTACGCAGAGATCTGGAAAATCTCCAATGAAGCCCTTGCTTACCCCAATGCTGAATTGGTCCGCAAAGCGCTGCTTAAGGTGCTACCGAGCAACAGCATTGTGCTGATCGCCCACGAACATTTCGGAATCGATCTGGCGCCGGGGCTGTCCATCAAGATGAATGCGACTTTTGTCTCCGACGTGCTGGACATTGCCGGAGTCGACGGCGCCAACCTCAAAGTGATCCGCCAGGAATTTGGCGGACAGGCGAGCACTCACGTTCACTGTGACGTTTCAACCGGCGCGGTGGTCACGATACGTCCGGGCGCGTTCAAGCCGGCCGAGGTTACACCGGGGAGCAGCACCGTCATCGACAAGTCAAACGAGGTCGGCTCTCTGTCAGCAGGCCGCCGATATCTGGAAACGGTCGTCGCCGAGGCAGGAGATGTCGATATCACCAAGTACAACGTTTTAGTTTCTATCGGCCGTGGCATCCAGGAAAAAGATAATGTGGCCATCGCCCAGCAATTGGCCGACGCCCTGGGCGCGGCAGTGAGCTGCTCCAGACCCGTGGTCGATGCCAAGTGGATGGAAAAATCGCGGCAGGTGGGCTCATCCGGAAAAACCGTCAAGCCCAAAGTATATCTGGCATGCGGCATCAGTGGCTCTTTCCAGCATCTGGCTGGCATTAAAGGCAGTCCGTTCCTGATCGCCATTAACAAGAACCCGAAGGCTCCGATCTTTCAGGTGGCAGACGTTGGAATCGTCGACGACATCCTGGAGTTCTTGCCCGAGTTGACCATCAAAGTTCGTGAACTGCATAGCATCGCAAAATGAGGAATCACAATGATCGCAAGTAAAACCTTAAAGCTAAGCTTGAAGTCGCTCAAAGACTTCGCCAAGAAGCGTCTGCCGGATGAAGTGCTCCGCGAGCTTGATGAGCGCGATGAATGCCCGCTCGATATCGTCCACCACATGTGCAGTCCAGACAAGCTGGGCATTCAGCTTCTGTTCATTCCCGAAGAATTTGGCGGGATGGGCGGCGGAACCTTCGATGTGTATTGCGTCTGCGAAGAAATGGCGCGCATCGATCTGGGCGTCGCCACGGCGGTGCTGGCCACATTTCTAGGCAGCGATCCGATCACGGTCGGCGCCACGCCAGAGCAGAAGAAAATCTGGCTGACGCGCATCGCTGAAGAGGGAATCTTGTTCGCCTACGGCGCGACAGAGCCGGAAGCGGGCAGCGATTTGGGATCGCTTCGCACTACGGCAGACCCGGTCACCCAGGACGGCCGCATCGTCGGCTACAAAATCAATGGCAATAAACAGTGGATCAGCAATGGCGGGATCGCCGACGCTTACACGGTTTTGGCCAACACGCCGAGCGGTCCGAGCTGGTTCATCGTAGAAAAAGGCGCAAAGGGTTTCACCCACGACGAGCCGGAAGATAAGCACGGCATTCGACTGAGCAACACCGCGGCGCTTGCATTCAGCGACGTCTACGTCGGCGCCGACCGGCTCATCGGTGGCGCCGAAGGCCAGGGATTGAATCAGGCGCAGGCCGTGTTCGGTTACACGCGCCTGATGGTGGCGGCGTTTGGCCTCGGGGCCGGCTGGGCCGCACTCGACCGCGCAATTCCCTACTCCACCAAACGCATTCAGGCCGGAGCACCGCTCTCCGAAAAGCAGGGATACACGCACAAGTTGATCGTGCCCCACGTGGTACGCCTGGAGGCTGCCCGCTCCTATATCGAAGAAACCGCGGAGCGCATCGACGCCGGCGCTGAGGGAAGCTTGAACACCGAAGGCGCCATCGCCAAGTACATGGCAACCGAAGCCGGCAACGCCGCTGCCGAGGCCAGCATTCAGGCGCTGGGTGGTTACGGTTACACGCACGAATACATGGTGGAAAAAATCAGCCGCGACGTCCGCATCACCACGATTTACGAAGGCACCTCCGAGATCATGGAGATGACCATCAGCCGCGACCGCTGGCAGCTTCATCTCAAAACGCGCGGCCAGTACTAT
>JBEKXC010000110.1:0-18160 GCA_049512435.1 Terriglobales bacterium
ACGATGGTGGGCACCACGCACTCTGTAATCAGCCGGCGGCGGAAACCTCGCGCCTCGGCCTGTAGAATCTTGTGCGCTTGGGCGGCGGCGGCCTCGCGCTCGTCGGCGCTTTCACTCGAACTTTTACCCGGACTCTCACCCGGCCTTTCACTCGAACTCTGGTTGGTCACGTTTTCGAGGTCGTCCAGGTCACAGAGAAAAACGCCCTTCACGTTGCGCACGGCGGGATCAACGTTGCGGGGCATGGCGAGATCGAGGATGACCAGCGGTTGAGGCTCTGGCGATGGATCTTCTTGCAATTGGTCTTCTTGTGTTTGGTCTTCTTGTATTTGATCTTCTTGCAGTCGGAGCCCGCGAACGTTGTCTTTGTCTTTGTGCTTGTTCCTGGTTTTGCGAATCCTGGTCTCAACATCCTCGCGGCTGAGAATCGTGTGCGGGCAGGAGGTCGAAGTGATGATAATGTCGGCCTCCGCCATGTGCTGCCAGCGATCTTCAAAGGGTACCGCTATTCCGCCGAGTTTTGCTGCCAGCTCGACCGCATTCTCGAAGGTGCGATTGACGACGCTGATGCGGACGGAGCTGCCGCCTCGGTCGACGAGGTCGCGGGCGGAGAGTTCACTCATCTCGCCGGCACCGATCAGCAATATGTTTTTGTTTTCAAGCGTGCCGAAAATCTGGCGCGCGAATTCCACGGCGGTGGAGGGAATCGAAACGGGCACCTTACCGACGGTGGTTTCGCTGCGCACGCGCTCAGAGACGGTGAGCGCTTTCTGCAATACAGCATCAAGGAAGCGGCCGCTCGCTCTTACCTTCTGCGCCTGCTGCCACGCCTCTTTCACCTGGAGCACGATCTGGGGGGCGCCGACCACCATGGAGTCGAGGCGGGATGCGACGCGGAAAATATGCAGGAGGGCGGCTTCATCGAGCAGGCGGTAGAAGTGCTTCCACTCGCACAACATCAGTCCATATTCGGCGCCGAGCAGCCGCATAACGGAATTGGCGGCCAGAGTAACATCGCTTGCCCACAGCAGGAACTCGGTACGGTTACAGGTGGAGAGGACGATAACTTCGTCGATGCCTTCGGCGCGTGATAATTGGAACAGGGCTTCGTAGCGGCGGGCTTCGTCGATCCAGAAACGTTCGCGCACGCCTACTGGAGCTGTACGGTAGTTCAGACCCACGACCATGAGAGTCGGTTCCAAGACACTCAGCTCCTAGCGAACTCACTGTACGGTAGAGCACATAGCGGGCCAAAAGAGGATTTGTTGCCACGGAAGTAACTTGCAATGATTTCAGTCAGTTAGTGGGATGGCACAGAGAAGGGAAGTGGGCCTTGGGTGGTCAGATTGTGGGATATCACGCAGGGCGCGGGTATGTTGGCTGCTATGGCGCTGTTCAAAAATGAAACAATGAGGCCTCGCCGCCCGTGAGCGGGTAGGCTGCGCGGAGATGGCTAAGGTTTAGTGTGCGAGCTCCGCAGGCGCAATATCTTTCTCCTTTTTCAGAACTTTCGCCTGCGGTTGGTGGACGCAGAATGGCTCCTCGTCGAGATAGTTGCCGGTGGCTGCATAAGCGCGTGCGCGGCAACCCATGCAAATGTTGCGGAACTCGCAGCAGCCGCATTTTCCCTGTAGATTGTTGGTGTCGCGCAGCTCGTTGAACACCACCGAGTTCTCCCAGATATCGGCGAAGGGCTGCTTTCTCAGATCGCCTGCCAAAGCTGGCAGGTATCCACAGGGATAAACCTCGCCCTGATGAGAAATGAAACACACGGCGGTTCCGGCCAGGCATCCCTTGGTCATGGCGTTCATGTCGGAAGGATGACTTCCAGGGTGTCCTACGGGGCGTCCGATGCCATGCGGCTTGAGCTCGATGCCGGTGGAGCCGGGCATGGCCATCTCGGTGGGTCCGATACTTGGCGGCGTCTGCGCCGCGTCCACTACTGGCGGAGCAGCATGAGCGGCGTTGGCGGCGGCCTCGGAACGGTGTTCGGCGGCGCGCCGTTGGCGGACCACGCGGAAGTAGTGCGGCGCGCAGGTCGCCTTCAGTTCGATTCCGCCTTCGAGCGAGCGATCGTAGAACCAATTCAGCATGCGCTCGTACTCTTCCGGGGGAACCATTTGCTCGGCGGCGATATCGACACCGCAACCTACGGGGACTAACAGGAAGGTGTGCAGCGCGTCGGCTCCTAGCGACCTCGCCAAGTCGAGGACGGCGGGAAGCTGATGAGCATTGTGGCGGGCGATGGTGGTGTTGATCTGCACCGACATGCCCAGATTCTTGAGATTGCGGAAACCGGCGATAGCGGCATCGAAGGCTCCGGGAATGCCGCGGAAGGTGTCGTGGGTGAGGGCATCGGAGCCGTCGAGGCTGATGGCCACGCGCTGCACGCCGCTATCGACGATCAT
The DNA here is from genome assembly GCA_049512435.1 of Terriglobales bacterium. Lineage (GTDB taxonomy): Bacteria > Acidobacteriota > Terriglobia > Terriglobales > Acidobacteriaceae > Acidiflorens. The sequence continues at coordinate 2,409 of JBEKXC010000110.1, forward strand.
GCGCGCGACATGCTTGGTTACGAGCGTTCCATTGGTGGCCAGGGCAACACGAAGACCTTTGTCGGTGCCGTAACGCGCTAGCTGGAAGATATCGGAACGGAAGAGTGGTTCGCCGCCGCTCAGCACCAGGATGGGATTGGAGACCCCAGAAAATTAATCGCGGCTTGTTCTTGCCCGCTTGATTGGAACGCCCATTACCGTTTGAGGAAGCCATATGATTTTTCACCCCTACTTGAACTGGGATCGAACGCCCACCCACGAGGTTACGATAAGAGAGAAGGGAACGCATGGCGGTGACACTCATCACCCGGAATTGTGATTTAGGTCACCAGCTGTAAATCTCTGATAATGTGAATGATAGAGTGAACGTGGTAATTTTTCTGCGAGATATTGCAGGACCCGTGAGTTCGCTGGAAGGGGTTCTGAGTGTAAACGCCTGGTTTCGCCAACTACTCACACGTTCGAGTGACCAAGCGCACCGACAGAGCCCACCAAAGGGTATCTATTAAATTCGCAGAGCAATCCCCAAAAGCGAAAAGGAGAAGTGCGATTAGAGAGCGACCCTTTAAGAGGTTCGTGAAATTCCATGCCACGGATCGCCTTTCGCTTCTGTTCGTGTTGAGTTCAAAATTGGAGGTATCCCTTGGCCAAGAAGATCATCCCCTCAATCATGTTTCTCCTGTTGGTCGGTTCTCTCGGAATGGCTCAAAATGCGCCGCAACAGAAAACAAAGCCTGTCCAACCGCCAAGCACATCGGATCTCGTTGGCGGCATGGCTCAGCGCCTGAGTCACGATCTCAACGTAAGAACTGTCATCGGGGAGCCGATCAAAGTCGGTTCTGTCACGCTAATCCCGATCCTAATGGTCGACCTCAAATTCGGCAGTGCAGCTACCAAGGTGCCGAGTGGAGCAACCGCCCCAAAAAGTGCCGAGTCTCAAGCCAATCTGTTTTATATGAGTGGTGAAGCACGGCCTTTGGGCTTTGTCGCCATTACTGGGAAAGGAACTCGTTTCATCAACCTCGTTAAATCAGACGCAAAGTGAGGCTATCCTGTGAAATCAAAATACGCATGTTTGTCAGCAGCACTCTTGCTATTGGGAATTCCTTGCCGTGCCCAAGTGCCCGTGGAAAAGCCGCTGGGCGAGTATGACAAACTCGTTTCCCAGTTGAAGTCGAACTCATTGGTGGGCGAGCCCATTCGTGCAGGTGCGACTGCCATCATTCCTTTTGCTTCAGTGAATTTCGGGCTTGTTAGCGGCGATGCCAAGATTGCATCAGGCGGCGGCCTGAGTTCGACAAACGTTCCGCTCGGATTTCTGGTCGTAGAAGGCGATGACGTGCGGGTAGAGTTCTTGAGTGAGCCGGAAGACAAGCCCTCCGTTGTGCGTCAACTGCTTCAGGCTATTCTGGACCGCAAAGTGGTTTTCATAGGCAACGGACTGAATATCGGCAATGCCGATGGAAATGTTCAGGATCTGGCTCCCCTGATCTCAAGTCTGGCAAAATTCATTGCGGAGGGTAATATAACAACTATAGGCAATGCCTTAAATCTCGGCAGTGTGAAGCCGCCCAAAAAAGATGCTGCACCAGCCGAAGGAGAGCCCAAGCTACCCCAAGGAAGCAAGCCGCAGTCCTCAGTTTCCTCCGAGAAACCGGCTCACTGACAATCTGACGTAAAATTGCCGTTGCTCACGCCTGTTAGTTCAGCGGTAGTTATCGGGTGAGTCGTCGCCAATCCGGAGATCAAGACGCAGATGTCGAAAAATCTGTAGTGATTAACCTAAAACTCAGACCTCAACGAGTGATAAATCGCGATTACACTCATTGATCTGATGACACCAGCTACTTAAGAATGAGGCTAGAAATGGTCTCGTAAATGGTTCTCTGAGCGGGCTGTTCGGCCCTCGGGGGGCTAAGGAGTTTACTGAAAAAGTATCATGTGGGTGTCCAGCCCCTAAAGCGGTACCTGATTTCAAGCGACTTGCGGCATCGCTAAAGCGATGCCCTGATACAAACCTGAATTTTTCAGCAAACTGTAAAGCCCGCATTTTTATTGGCCGTGAGCGGCATGGCTGAAGCCGTGCCCTTCCCAAATCAACTTATGAGATAGCTTCTAGTTGTGGTTGGCTATCTCGCGCAACGCCGCCGTGTTGCGGATTACCATCGTCGAACCCTTGGACTGCAAGATCTGGCGCTTCTTCAACTCGGCAAACAACCGGGTCACGGTTTCTCGCGAAGTTCCAATCATCTGTGCGATTTCTTCGTGGGTGAGTCGAAGCTTCAAGCGGGGCTCGGCTTTAGCGGATTCTCCGTTCTTGGAGCTCCATTCCAGCAGCAACTTCGCCAGCTTTTCGGCGGCGGAGTGAGATAGTCCGAGCGCACCTGCTTCTTTACAAGCATTGTGATACTTTTCACTTAACTGCTCGGCTACTCTGAAACAGGCCTCCACGTCATCCTTGAGGAAGTGGAGAAAGTCTTCGCGCTTGACGAAATTGACCTGGCAGGGATCGAGTGTCTCCGCAGTCACTTCGTAAGGTTTGCCGGAAATGGTGGCGCTGAGCCCGAGGACCTCGCCGGGCTCGGCAAGTTTGACGATGACGGTTCTGCCGCTCGGGGAGTTAATCGAGAGCTTTACGCTGCCTTTGCAGAGCACGAAAATGCCGCGTGGCAATTGCCCTTCGACAAACAACACAGCCCCCTGGGGATACGCGGTCGCGTACTTGATGTTTTCAAAAGCCTGCAGCGCGGTATCGGGCAGGTCGCAGAAGATACGATCCGTGCGCAGCTTGCAGGTAATGCAGCTTTCCACAATCTCCATTCCGTATGGCGAGAGCATGAACCAGCCTCCTGAACAACCTTGGTTCCGGCTCGCTGCATGGGTTGCTTCTTGCGCAGTCCACCAGCCACCTGAGCCAGACCTCTGCCGCCAGTGTCCGCCGAGGGGAAACAGTTAGCTGTGCTGCGAGATACATGGTAGTGTGATCTGCCTCACATGGGCTTGGTAATGCTTACCGGTGATTTGTGCTGTGCTTTTACCTCGAAATGGCGACGAAAATCCAAACGCCTGCGAGTCGATTGCGCAGGTGGATTCGTACAGAGGCCTGGTGATGAGTCATAGGTGAGGGACACGTTTCGCGTGTCGGCAGTTTAGTGGCCGGGCGAGGACGCCCGGCTCTCCAGCGTCAAGGTTGGGCGCACCAGATAAGAAGTGGGCACAAGCTGGCGCTTGTGCCCTGACCGGCTCTGCAGCCGGTCCTCGAATGTTCAACCCAGGATGTTCAACCCAGAATGTTCAACCCAGGATGTTGATCCCAGGAGGTTCAGCCAAGGATGCTCAGCAGACGGCCTACTTCGCTTGCAAGGATTGGATGTACTGGGTCAGGTTCGACACGCGTTGCTGCACCTCAGCCTCGTGCCCGCCGCTCATATTCCAAAACAACGCTCCCCACACCGGCATGTCTTTGGAGCCGTGGGCGGGAAAAGAGGAATCTCCGCGGATGGCCGCTTCGACTTTCAGCGCGGGATATTTTCCTCCGTTGTTCTGGGTCAGACGGGCAAGGTCGGTGGGAGGAACCTTCAGCGCACTGGCCGCCGGACCTCCGCCTTTGCCGTCCGTGCCATGGCAAACCGCACAGTATGCGGTGTACATTTCCTTACCGGAAACGGGGGAGGTGGGTTTCACCGGGACATGTTTTATGGTTTTATCCGGGGCGCCCTGCATTTGGTCCTGGGCCGCGACCGTGCAGACGGATACCAATATGACAGCAAATATCAAAATCAGTTTCTTCATGGACATTCTCTCCTTTCAACGAAACGCGCTTCTGTGAAACCGAGCGAGCTTCGAAACAAAAAACCGGCGACGCTGCTACTTTACGCTTTGTCACTGTTTATTGCGCGGAGATTTTCCATTCCCGGCCGTTTCGCGCCAGAGCCAGCGTGGATTTTGTCGGGTCGCCGTGATAGAAGTCCGCTTCATATTTGGTGATCAGGGTTTGACGTTCCCAAAGATTGAAGCTTTTCACCAGCGGACCGCCCGCGTCGAACACGTCCCCTAATGGATTGGGCACCCACTTCCAGGTGTATGCGACGGTCGCGTTATTCGCTCCGTTCATCTCTATGCCGGCGATGCTCACCAGTTGCCGGTCGGCCAGAGGAGCCTGATAGGAAAAGGCGCCATTAGTTTCTTTCTCTTTCTTGAGGCCGGGAATACTGGTCAGCAATCGCTCTCCTGCGGGTGTGAGCGAGACCGCGACGCTGCTCCCCTTCGCTTTGGCCAACTTAACAATGCCAGCTTTTTCCAGTAATCGATAATTAGGGTCGCCAGGTTTTTCATCGGCGCTCGGTTTCACCAGGCCGGTGCGGAAGTGGATGACGGCGGGACCATGTCCCGCAAGCGCCGCTGCCACTATGCCGTTCGCCTGCTGCGCGCTGAGAGGCGTTTGCGCGCGGGCTTGAAGTATGATGTAGCCTGCTAACCCAACGATCGCCACTACCAAACACATCATAAGTAGCAGCGGCAAAAACGATGAACGTTTTTCCATCTCAACTTCGGCTTCAAACATGGCAGCCCCCTTTTTGAACAGCTGAAAATCTCCCACCAAACCTTTTATTGTCATCCCACCGTGTTCCCGATTGCTGTGATCTGAAGCACAATCGAATGTGTATTGCCTCACCGAAATAGCCCCTGTCGTGCCCCGAGCGAGACTGCGATCGGTGTGCGCGGCCTCACGTAGATCGGTGATGTCTGTCACACGGAGATGTACCCCTTCTATTACATAATCACGGTCATAGTAGGTGGTGAGTTAGTTTTCTATTACCTAGAGCGTGGAGATTTCATGGCAAAGGGACGTGTTTCGATCGTCGTTGAGCGCTGCAAAGCCTGCGGATTCTGTGTGGAATTTTGCCCTTCCCACGTGCTGGCGCTCTCATCCGCTTTTAATTCCAAGGGCTACCATCCGCCGCATGTTGTGCATCCGGAAAAGTGCAGTGGTTGCGACTTGTGTGGAATGTATTGCCCCGACTTCGCTATTTGCGCCAGCAAGGTAGATCCGCCCAAGAAAGTTGATCCGGCTGCTAAGGGAGATGGCAAATGAAGACTGCTCTTCAAAAAGCTGACCCCCGTGGTGTGCTCACGGGCATACATTTTATGGATGGCGACCACGCCTGCTGCGAAGGCGCGCTGGCGGCCGGCAGTCGATTCGCCGCCGGATACCCCATTACTCCTTCCACGGAAGTGGTCGAGCGCTTCGCTGCGCGTGTGCCGACAGTGGGCGGTACGTTTATTCAGATGGAAGACGAACTCGCCGCCTCCATCACCTTGCAGGGTGCGGTGTGGGCGGGAGCCAAAGCCTTTACCGTGACCTCCGGCCCCGGCTTTTCGCTGATGATGGAGCACATCGGCTACGCGGCCATGACTGAAACGCCGTGCGTATTCGTGGATGTGCAGCGCGGAGGGCCGTCCACCGGTCTGCCCACGCTGCCGGCGCAAGCCGACATGATGCAGGCGCGCTGGGGCTCGCATGGCGACTACGAGATCATTGCTCTGTGCCCGAATTCTCCGCAGGAGTGTTTCGACCTCACCATCAAAGCCTTCAATCTGGCCGAGGAATACCGCGTGCCCGTGATGTTCATGATGGACGAAGTCGTGGGGCACATGAGCGAGAAGGTAGTGATTCCTTCTGCCGACGAGATCGAAATCGTACCGCGCCGCCATACCCACAAATCGGTGGAAGAGTATCTCCCCTATGGCACTAACGGCGACCTGGTTCCGGAGATGGCGCATGCCGGCGAGGGCTATAACTTTCATGTCACCGGGTTGACGCACGACGAGCGCGGCTATCCCAACATGACTCTGCCGACGCAGGACAAACTGGTTCGCCGCCTGCAAAACAAAATTCTTAACGCGGTCGATCGCATTTCCATGTTCGAGGAAGAACAACTCGAGGGCGCCGATGTCGTCGTCGTCTCCTATGGGATTACGTCGCGAGTGGCGCAACGCGCTATCGGAGTCGCTCGTGAACGAGGTTTGCGGGTGGGTAAGTTGCGCCTGATCACGGCCTGGCCGTTTCCTGAGAAAAAAATTCGCGAACTGGCCGCGAAAGTGAAAGCATTCGTTGTCCCCGAACTCAATCTCGGCCAGATGGTACGGGAAGTGGAGCGAGCAGCCGCCGGACAAGCGAAGACATTTGCGGTGTCGCACGCGGGCGGCGGAGTGCACAACCCGGAAGACATCCTAAAGGTAATTGTGGAGGCAGCTCGATGAGCGACAGCTTTGACTTTAATAATGATCTGGTTAATTTGGAGTTAGATCCAGTCGTCAACCCAGTCGAACAATTCCTGCGTAGCGATCGCATTCCTCATATCTGGTGCCCGGGATGCGGCATCGGCACCACCGTGAACTCTTTCGCGCGGGCGCTGATCGAATCGAAAATCGATTTGGGATCGCTGGCTCTGGTCTCGGGCATTGGCTGCACGGGGCGCGTGGCGGGCTACGTCAAGCTCGATTCTTTTCATACCACGCACGGACGCGCCATTCCATTCGCCACCGGGTTGAAACTGGCGAATCCCAAGCTGAACGTGGTTGTCTATTCGGGCGATGGCGACCTCTCGGCTATAGGGGGCAATCATCTGATCCACGCCGCCCGCCGCAACATCGATCTGAAGGTCATCTGCGTGAACAATCTGATCTATGCCATGACGGGCGGTCAGACCGCGCCCACTACGCCGGATCACTCGACTACTTCCACCAATCCTTATGGCGTGTTCGAGGCATCGTTCAATCTGCCGCATCTGGTGGAAGCGGCGGGCGCGGTTTATGTTGCGCGCTGGACCACGTTCCACGTACGGCAACTGTCGCGCGCCATCAGCGAGGCATTTCAGAAGAAAGGCTTCTCTTTTATCGAGGTCATCTCGCCCTGCCCCACGCTCTATCAGCGCCGGAACAAGATGGGCGACGCTCTCGACGCCATGAAGTATTACAAAGAGAAGAGCAAAGTCCGGCACGGCGCGCCCACCAGTGAAGTGGGCATGACCATGACCGGGGAAATCATCGTGGGCAAATTTGTGGATCGCGAGCGCCCCGACTATCAAACCATGATGAAAGCACAATTCCACGAATCGCTGGGCGAGAAATTTGTTGAACAAGCGGAGATGGTATGCAGCTAACGGAAATTCGTCTCGCAGGTTTCGGCGGCCAGGGAGTAATTCTCTCCGCCATCGTGCTCGGCAAAGCAGCCTCGATTTATCAAGGTGGTTTCGCCACCATGACTCAGAACTTCGGTCCGGAAGCGCGGGGAGGCGCCTGCAGTGCGCAGCTCATCCTTTCGGACTCGCCGGTGCTGTATCCCTACGTCACGCGGCCGGACATTATGGTCATCCTGTCGCAGGAAGCCTATGTTCGCTTCGGCTCCGAGGTGAAAGAGGGCGGCATTCTGATTGTCGAGCAGGATCTGGTGCGGGTTTCGGATCTTAGCAACTCGGTTCAGGTCTACAGCATCCCAGCTACCCGCATTGCCGAGGAACTGGGAAAGCGCATGGTGCTGAATTCGGTGATGGTGGGATTCTTCACCGCCGTCACGCACCTGCTGGAACCTGACGCCGTGCGCAAGGCGGTCGCGGATTCGGTTCCGCCAAGCTTCCGGGAACTGAACCTGAAAGCCTTTGAAAAAGGGCTGGAGTATGGAATCACTGCGCTAACCGCGACCACAAACCCCGACGACGCGAAGTTGCAGATGCAGTACTCGCCCGAGTAAATTGACCGTTCGGTGGCGTATCGGTATTTCAGAAGATTCGCGCCGATGAGACCTGTGTCGACGGCGTTACCGCGGCTCTGCAGGCTGAGCACAGCGTGCTTTCCTTGAGATCGATCCACTCCACCGCATGGGAAGGGGCCATGGCGCAGGTGTAGTCTTCGCAGTGCGTCAAATTGAGGGTGTGACCGAGTTCATGAACCGCTTCCTTGAGCACGCGCTGACGAAAGAGTTGCGCATCGGGCGGGAGTCCATATAGTTCCTGACGCAGGCGGTGCGCTGAGACTACGGCGCAGGGTCCACCCATCTGGGCCTCGCCAAAAACGAAGGTAAGAATCGGGATGTAGAGATCCACCGCCGCTATACCCAGCATTCGCCAAGAGTCCGCGGCGAGAAAACTCTGCATGCGATGAAGGATCTCAGACGAGTGGTACTGCTGCCGCTCGCCGTGGAAGGCGAACTCAGGCTCCAATCGAAGCGGGAGTACTTTACAGGGGACGCGAAAGGTTTCTTCGAGGACGGGGCGCAGATCCTGGAGCAGCCCGTCATCCACGTTCCCGATCGGCAAGAGATGCAGCTTCATGGGGCAGTTCTAGAATTCAGCTTCGTCGGTCTTAGGTCTTATCGTGTCTCGACCGGGGTGCGAGTCCAGCCGTATTTTTTCAGCTTGTGATAGAGAGTGACTCGATCGATGTCTAGTATGTCGGCGGCATGGCTCTGATTGCCTCCACATTCCTCCACCACGCGCAGGATGTGGGCCCGCTCCATGTCCTCCAGCTTCTTGCCGGCGCCGTTCGGGAGGGTCTGGGCCTTGAAAAGGAAGTCCCGTTCCTGCAGTTCCGGCTCCTGACCTACAACCATGGCGCGCTCCACCGCATTTTCCAGTTCGCGAACGTTTCCCAGCCAGGGCTGCTGCTGCAGTTGATTCATGGCAGCAGGTGAAACCCGGTTGATGCGTTTGTTCATAGCCAGAGAAAACTTGCGAACGAAATGGTCGACCAGAACCGGGATATCGTCGTGGCGCTCGCGCAACGGCGGGAGCTCAATGCGGAAGACGTTGAGCCGGTAGAAAAGATCGGGGCGGAACTTACCCTCCTCGATCAGCTTTTCCAGATCCTTGTTGGTGGCGGCGATGCAGCGGAAGTCTACCTTGATATTCTGGTTGCCGCCCACGCGCGTGATTTCGCGTTCCTGCAGGACGCGGAGCAGGTCGGTTTGCGTCTTTAGAGAGATGTCGCCAATCTCGTCGAGGAAAATCGTCCCTCCTTCGGCAATTTCGAATTTGCCTTTCTTGCGGAACTGGGCGCCGGTGAACGCACCTTTTTCGTGTCCGAAGAGTTCGCTTTCGAGAAGCGTCTCGGTCAAAGCGCCGCAGTGAATGGCAACCAGAGGATGAAATCTGCGCGGGCTGGCGTGGTGAATGGCCCGCGCGACCAGTTCCTTTCCGGTACCACTTTCGCCCGTGATCAACACGGTGGCGTCGGTGGGACCGACGGTCTCAACGGCATCGAAGACCTTGCGCATGGGACCGCTCTGGCCGACCATGTCTTCTGGACGCGCGACCTCGGCCACGGTTTCGCGCAAGAGTACATTCTCCTGGGCGGTGCGTTTATGCGACAGCGCGTTCTTGATCAGGTGCGCGATGTCGTCGGGGTCGAGCGGTTTGGTCACGTAGTCGTAGGCGCCATTCTTCAGGGCGGCTACCGCAGTCTCGACTGAGGCATAGCCGGTCATCATGATCACGATCAGCTCGGGGTCGATTTCGTGCATGCGGCGCTGCAACTCGATCCCGTCGGTGCCGTGCATCTTGATATCCACGAGGGCGGCATCCCAGCGGTGTTCGGCGAGACGGGTAAGTGCGTCGTTGGCATTCTCGGCGGTGCCGACTTCGTAGCCTTCCTCGCGAAACCATTTGTCCAGCGAGTCGCGCACGCTTAATTCGTCATCTACAACTAGCAGTCTTCCTTGTGTGACCTGTGTGCTCACTTCAATCACCTCACCTTCATGGCGGCATCCCCGGCGCCAATGGCGGCCAGTGAAGCGTCCGGAGGTTGACTTGGAAGGGTCACGACAAAAGTCGTGCCCAGCCCCAATTCCGATTGGACTTCGATGCGCCCTTTATGCCGTTCCACGATGCCGCGAGCAATCGCCAAGCCCAGCCCAGTTCCGTGCCCACTTTCTTTGGTGGTCAGAAAAGGTTCGAAGATATGCGGCAGTATGTCGGGAGCGATGCCGGTTCCGTTGTCGCGCACCCGGATCTCGATTTCCGCCTCGTTGTTAGTGTTGGTGTGAATCAGCCGATTCTCAAGCCAGAGAGTGCCACCGCGGGGCATGGCATCGATTGCATTCAGGATCAATGCTATGAAGACTTGTTCAATCTGGGCCGGATCGCAGAGCACGAGCGGTAGGTCTTTTGCAAGGTTCACCTGGAGTTCGACTCCGCCTAGCTCCAGTTGATGCCGCACCAGCAGCAGGCAACGGTCAATCACGGCATTGAGGTCGGTCGACTGCACGTTCATGGGCGCAGTTCGGGAGAGGCGAAGCAGGTTCTTGATCAGGTCGCCGCAGCGCCGGCTTTCAGCGGCGATCAACTCGAGACACTGCATGGCCTCCTCGCGTTTTTCATGTTCGGTTTGGCCAGTCCCCACCCACTTCCGCAGCAGTTTGGCATAGGTGAGAATTCCGGAGAGCGGATTGTTGACCTCATGCGCCACCACGGCTGCCATCTTGCCGATGGACGCCATCCTCTCCACGTGCAGCACGTGCTCGTGGGCGCGCTTGAGTTCCGTCGTCTTCTGCTCGACGCGATCTTCGAGAGTCTTGGTCCAGCTGACGATCTCTTCATTGGCGACGCGCAACTGCAGACTCATGCCGTTGAAGGAACGAGCGAGGTTCCCCACTTCGTCGTCGGATTGCACCTCGATCTGGTAACCAAGTTCGCCCTGGGAGAGGTGTTCGGTGCCTTGCTTGAGGGCTGTGATGGGTATGTCGACGACCCGCCACACAAATAGCCAGCTCAAAACTGCGACAATCAGCATGGCGCCGACGGTGTAAGAGAACATGCGGACGCTGCCGACCGCAAGTTGCGCGTCGGCTTTTGCCAGCGAAAGATCTGTGTCCAGCACACCTAAAACCTGCTGGTCGGCAGGATGGGCGTGACATTCGGCGTTGGAGCAACTGGGTTGATTTTCGATGGGAGTGATAATTCCGAGCACGCGTTGCCCATTGGAGCTGCGATAAATGCGAAAGCGATCGGGACGATTCAGGCGCGCCAGCGGCTGGGATTGGGCGTGGCAGCCATAACAGGCCTCCCCCTTCTTGTCGAGGACGTGGCTGACTTCCGCCGGATCGGTGGAGTAGCCGATCCGTCCCTCCTGGTCAAAGATGCGGACCTTGACCATGCCGGGCTCATCCGCGATGGTTTTGATGGAGTGGTAGAGACCTTCTCGATCGTTTCGCAGCATGTAATAAGCTGTGCTGCGGCTGATGACATCGCTGACCCGCTCGGCGCTTGCCAGGGTGGCGGTTTCCAGATCCTGGCGATGCAATCGGATATTCAGGTATCCGAGGAGAGCGAAGATGACGAGCATGACCGCAAGCAGCGACCCGATCAATTTTGCGCTAATGCTTTGAGTCAGGCGCTTCGATCTCGGATCGCCGCGAATTGGATCAGTCTCCGGCATGGCCTAACACCGGCGTAACCACCGCGCGCCCGGCTTCGGCTTCTCTTCCGAGACGCGGCTGCACCGCATGGGCTTGCTCTTCGCCGAAAATGGGCAGGTACCTCACCGCCACGCCGAACAGGGCGAAACCCATGGCGACGATCATTAATGTGATGGAGAACTCGGTCCACTTCGGGACGTAGTGATGGCCGACGTAAGTCTCAAAGCCGATGAGAGCAATATTGAGGCGATTGGTGATGAATCCGAGCACAGTAAAGATGGAGGCCAGATACAGCCACTGTGGCGACAGCCTGGCTTTCTTGAAGCTGAGGATGGTGATGGGAATCAGGTAAGTCAGCGCCAGTTCGAGCCACAGAAAGTACGCTTCGTAGCTCGGTTTAAGGATTTGCCCAAGCAGGCCACGATGGTAGTAGTCCTCGAAACGCAGCAGCGCGTTGACCCAGAGAGCGACCAGCAAAGCACCGCCCAGGGTGACCAGAACTGAGAGTTCAAGTTGCCGGCCGAAGACCTTCGCGCTCTGTGTGGATTCGAAGATGGTCATGGCCAAGCCAACCGCAACCGCCGAGGCAAAGAAGAAGAACGGCAGCGCTGGGGTGTACCAGAAGGGATGGAGTTTGCTCGGCATGATCAGGTACAGGGAGCCGAGCGAACTCTGGTGCAGGGTGGAGAGCAAGATGCCCAGAACGATCAGCACCGGGTAAATCTTCTTGATCCACTTGATGGGAGTCGGCCAATGGAGAGCTTCGAATACGTTGGGAAGGAATTCGAAGAAGAGGACAGTGGTATAAGTCATTACGCACATGCCCACCTCGAACATAACCGAGTGGAAGTTCATGTAGATGAGCTGATGCCAGATGTACCAGGGACGACCGAGGTCAAACAGCAGGCCAACGATGAAGAGGACGTAGCCGAGGAAGGCGGTCAACACGGCGGGGCGCACCACGGCGTGCAAGCGTTCGACGTTGAACAGGTAGACGGCGCCGACCATGATGAAGCCGCCCGCCGCCAGCATGACCCCGCACAGGCAGTCGAAGCCGATCCAGAGGCCCCAGGGGAACTGATCACTCATGTTTGTAGCTGCGCCCAAGCCATGGAAGTAGCGAATATATGAGGAGTACAGGCCGAGGGCCATGATCACAATGAAAACAACTCTCCAAAAGGTCAGCTTGATCTTCATTTTTCACCCCCGGTTTTCTCACTCCCGTTCAGCTTCTTTTCTTCTGCTTCAGCCTCGGCTACTTCGTCGCGACGATGGGAGACCCAATAAATGCCGCCCAAGACCAACGTCCAGATCGGGATAAAGTCCGGAATTCTTTCCATCACTCGCCCGGTATATTCCGGCATTGGAGTGTCGCCGATTTTTGCGGAAGCGGGATACCCATAGTCTTCGACATTTGCCGCGGCAAGAATGAGGACCGACGTTCCGCCGACTTCGTTAAGGCCGTAGATTCGATTCAAATAGTTGGAGGGATTTTGCCGGATACGCTCCTTTGCTTCAGCGATGAGGTCGTCGCGCTCGCCGAACTTGGTGGCGCCGGTCGGGCAGATCTCGGCACATGCGGTCTGCTTGCCGGCGGCGATGCGGTCGGGGCACATGATGCATTTGCGGACCCGCGGATTCAGCGATTGCCATTCGTACTTTGGCTGGTTGAACGGGCACGCCACCATGCAATACCGGCAGCCGATACACTTCCAGACGTCGTATACGACTGGGCCTTCTTTTGTTTTGTGGAAGGCGCCAACGGGACAGACCGATGCGCAAGTGGGCTTTTCGCAGTGCATGCAGAGGCGGCGCATGAATTTGTCGTTCCTGGTCAGAACGACCGTGTATTTATGTGCCGATTGCACCGACTCGGCGGCGACGGTGTCGTCATAGGGCAGCTTGTTTTGCTGTGCACAGGCACCTTCGCACTGTTTGCAACCGATGCATATGGTCGCGTCATACAGGATTGCTTTACTCATGGAAATTGCTCCTCTTTGTTGTCGGTCCCAAGCGGGACTTCCATTCCGGTGGAATGTACGAAGTAGGAGTGCGCTTTAACGGAACAGACTTGGGAACCGTATAAGAAATTTTCAGCAGACCGACTATTAAAGAAAGAACCGGGTCCGGAGATGTGTGTGCCCAGACCCGTATGCCTTATTCCCTTTGGAAATGCAAACAGAGGAGAAGCTGTCCGACCGGCTACGGATCGGCAGATTTTCCGCTCCGAGCGCCGAATTGAGCCGGACATCTTCATATCTTTCCCTTAGGCCCGCTCCAGTTGCTGCCGGCAATTCGACAGGGGCAGGGAACAGGCCAAAGACTTCCGCCAACTACTACTTCTGCAGAGTGCGAATATAGGTAACGATTGCTTTGGCGTCGTCAGCGGCCAGACCCTTTACCGGGGCCGGGTGTTTGGCCGTTCCCGTAATCGCGGTGGCAAGGTCGCTATCTGACTTCTTCTTTTCGTCGTCCGAAATGAGGCTCGGAATTTTCGCTGCGGGCTTGCCAACTGCATCGGCGCCGTGGCAGGCTGCACATTTTGACTTGTAGAGAGCGGCTCCGTCTTCAGCCCAGGATAGATTGGGGATCAGAATGAAAATGGCTACCGCGATTATCATTACCAGCATCACCAGCTTTGTCGTCTTCATGATTTCGTTTTCTTCTCCTTGTGAAGTTTTGCAACGCGATGAAATTAGCGGTTCTTGTCGCAGTCGTGTAAGTGTTGCGAAAGTAACCACAAATACGACCTCCAAGAACAGGATGTAACAGAACTCAGCAGTGTTATGGCTGCCTAGTGGCAGTTTCAATGGTTGCAGGGAACAGCCGCAGTGACCCGTGTCACCCTAACTGGTGACTTGGCGAGCGTGATGTGCTTTACTCAGGGGCTAAGCTGAAAAACCTGGGGTCACGTCAATAGGTGACTACGGTCACAGCGTCTGCTGCCATCAGACGAGACAATTGTGTAGCAGCGAGGTGTAGCTATGCCGATCCTTCTGATGGCTCTGCTCGCGTTGTTAGTATTTGGACTTATCGGAATTCTGCTGACAGTTGCGGTAGTCCTGGAACACAAGCAAACACATTACGCCAAAGGTGACCCCGTACACGCTGCGCCCTCCGGCGCTACTCCCTCTCTTAATCCGAAACTTCGATAGACGGCGCGGCGACGGACGTCGTTGCCTCGGAATCCGTCTGCAAAAGGAGAAATCGCATGAGCACGCTTGTACTGGATAAGAAAGACAAAAAAGCCGACTTGGCTGGGCCGGGAATCGGCGATTACAACGAACTCGAAAAGATTTTACCGCAGGGTTACCGTTCGCTACTGACCCCGAAAGAGACGCAGCAGGCGATTTTCCAGGTGAAACGCTATATCGCGGACAATCTGTGCAAGGAACTCAACCTGATGATGGTCGAGGTGCCGCTCATCGTGGACGTGGAGAGCGGTGTCAACGACATGCTCGATCGCGACGGCTCGCGCACACCGATTCAGTTCCATATCTCAAATGATCGCAATCTGCATCCCATCGACGCGCAGGTGGTGCAAGCCGCGACCAAGTGGAAACGAACTGCGCTTAAGCAATTCGACTGCAAAGTTGGTGAGGGTATCTGCACCGACATGCGCGCCGTTCGCAAGGACTATTTTTTGGATCACGATCATTCCGCCTACGTCGATCAGTGGGACTGGGAGCGAGTGATCACAACGGAGCAGCGCAAGCTCGATTTTCTGAAGGCGATTGTCAGCAAAATCTGGAAAGTGATCGTCGGCGCGGAAAAGTTTGCGCAATCTCTGTTTCCGCAATTGAAAGACTCGCGCTATCCGGATCTGCCAGCGGAGTTGAAATTCCTGCAGGCCGAGGAAATTCTCGACATGTATCCCGACCTGCCGCGCAAGCAGCGGGAGACGGCGGTGCTGCAGAAGTATCCCGCGATCTTCATTATAGGGATTGGCTGGCCGCTGAAGGACGGGTATCCGCACGAGATGCGCGCCGCCGATTACGACGACTGGGTCACTGACACTCACGATCAGACCGGCAAAGATACGCATGGGCTGAATGGCGACATCCTGGTCTGGAACTCCGTTACCAAACGGCGCCATGAACTGACATCCATGGGCATTCGAGTTACGGCCGAGACGCTGAAGCAGCAGCTTACGATGGCTAACCAGTTGGGCTTTATGCGGCTGCCATATCACCAGGCGATCCTGAACAACCAGATACCACTTTCGATCGGCGGTGGAATCGGGCAGTCGCGGACGTTGATGCTGTTGCTGCGCAAGGCGCATCTTGGAGAAGTCAGCGTTACGGTGTGGCCGAGGGCGCTGAAGGAGATGTGCGCAGAG